>JAEEWW010000095.1 GCA_016287815.1 Treponema sp.
CAGCTTATTTGTGTTTTTTTCTGCGTAATAGCGCGCAGAACTTCTAAAATCACTGAAAATCCTGACGACGGACTTTGCGGTACACAGAAATTAAGCCAGATGACGATTATTGCCGTTATCGTTGCAACATTAATTACCGGTGTGATTGGCATTTTTACAAGTAAATTTATTCCGGATTTGAGTGCAAAATACGTTTGCGCAGGATTTATTGTTACAGGCGCTCTGCTTATTTTTTCTAAAATTATCAGCGGCAGGATTTCTTCTGAAATTAGCGGAAAATCAAAGGGAATTTCTGTAAAGCAGTCAATTATAATAGGCTTAATGCAGGGTTTTGGAACTTTGCCCGGCATATCGCGCTCCGGCTCAACAATTACAGGCGCTCTTGCGTGCGGCGTAGACAGCAAAGATGCAGGCGATTTTTCGTTCATTGTTTCAATCCCGGCAATTTTTGGTGCTTTCCTGCTTGAAGCAAAAGATTTAGGCGAAGTTGCTTCTTCCGTAGGATTTATGCCGCTGGCTGCCGGCTGTATTGCAGCTTTTGTTTCAGGTTATGTTGCACTGAGTCTTCTTATTAAATTGATTAAAAAAGGCAAACTTTTTTATTTTTCATTTTATCTGATTCCGGCAGGAATTTCAGGTTTATTATTTTTATAGGTTTATGCAGAAACTTTTTAAGGATACAAGGCTTTTAGACAAGGCAACCGTAGAAAAATTAGGTCTTACGGAAGATATTATGATGGAAAATGCCGCTTCCGCACTGGAAAGCGCAGTTTTTTCCTGTGCCGCTGACCATGAGTTTTTTAACGGCAAAAAAAAAGGTTTTTCCGTCCTGATTCTGTGCGGAAGCGGCAATAACGGCGGTGACGGCTATGTACTTGCCAGACGTATTGCAGGTAAAAATTCGGGCGGGTTTTCTTGCAGAATCAACGTTTCTGTATTTGCTGTAAAGCCTGCAAAAAGTGCGATGTGCATTTTGCAGGCAGAACGCGCACAAAAAGCCGGTGTAAAAATCTTTCAGCTGCCTCAGGAATCTAAAAGCGGCTTGGAATCGGACGAAACGATAAGAGGCGCTTTAAAATCAGCTGATATAATTGTTGACTGTATTTACGGCAGCGGCTTTCATGGAAAACTTGACGCCGTCACCGCCTGTCTTCTGGAACATGTAAATAAAAGCGATGCATGTAAAATAGCCTGTGACATTCCAAGCGGAATCGATTCAAATGGTTTTATAGAAACAGTAACAGCAAATCAGCCCGATAATTCAGAACCACTTGCCTTCAAAGCAGATATTACAGTAACAATGGGTGCTTTAAAAACCGCCTTGTACAGCGATTTTGCCAAGGATTTTTGCGGCAAAATTATCTGTGCTGATTTAGGTGTATCGGGCCAATTATTTGAAACATCTGATTCTTCTGTAGAGCCTGATGCCTTTGTTCTTGAAAAATCAGATTTAGTCTTACCGGTACGCAAAAAACAGAATGCCAATAAAGGAAGCTTTGGCCATACGGCAATCATTTGCGGAGAAAAACCAGGAGCTGCTATAATTGCTGGAACTGCGGCTTTTGAATTTGGCTCAGGACTTGTGACTTTGGTTTTGACTGAAAAACTTCAAAAGGCTGAAACCTCTGCAATTTGCATAGACGGCGAACTTCCTGTTGCCTGCCCTGCACAGCTTATGCAGTCGCCTGGACTGCCCAAAAACACTAAAGCCATTGCCGCCGGTATGGGACTTGGCGTTAATTCTGAATCTGCCGGCAAATTCCTTTCTGAACTTTTTGCAAGACAGACAGGCGCCGCACTAGACCGCGACGGAACAAATAAAAGCTCGAAAGAAAAATACATTCCCATTGTCTTTGATGCAGACATGTTCAGCCGAAAAGAAATTGTCCAGTTTCTGGAAAAATCAAATCTTGATAAAACACCTCTTGTGCTTACTCCGCATCCTAAGGAATTTTCTTCATTGTTAAAACTTACAGGCTTTGCCGATTTTTCTGTTGCAGAAATCGTTAAGGACAGAATCAATCTTAGCAAAACCTTTGTAAAAAACTATCCGTATTGCGTTCTTCTTTTAAAAGGGGCAAATGTTTGCATAACCTGTAAAGATGGCAGCGATGAAAAAGACCGCACAGTCAAAACTTTTATAAATCCGCTTGGCGACAGCTGTATTGCAAAAGGTGGTTCCGGGGATGTTCTTGCTGGTCTTATTGCATCGCTTTTGGCTCAGGGCTATTCTCCCTTTGAAGCTGCAAAAAATGCAAGTCTTGCCCACGCCCTTGCCGCAGGTAAAACGAGCGGCAGCTACAATGTGACTCCTTTTTCGCTAATAGAACAGATTGGCAGGTTAGAAAAACAATAAGTTTTTTGGTTTAAAAAGCCAGATACTGCAAATTACTTAAAAAACAGGCAATATTCTCTGCATTTTACCCCCTTTTACTGTAAATTGGGTAATTTTTTGGCATTTTTATTTAATTTATTGACACTTTTACAGTAAACAGTTATAAATGCTGCATACATAATTTAAAGGCAACGGCGCGGCATTAACGAAGCATCAAGGTCAGCACAAAGTGCACAAACCGGCACAAAATCAGAGGGAACTTTATGCAGAAATTACAGGATTTTTTTGGATCAAATGTATTTAATTTGAAGGTTATGCAGGAACGCCTGCCAAAAGATACTTTCAGGGCATTGAAAAAGACAATTGAAGACGGAACGCCGCTTGAACTTGACGTTGCCAATCAGGTTGCCCACGCAATGAAAGAATGGGCCATTGAAAAAGGCGCAACCCACTATACCCACTGGTTCCAGCCGCTTACAGGAATTACTGCCGAAAAACACGACAGTTTTATTGTGCCGACAAATGACGGCGGCGTTATTATGAGCCTTAGCGGAAAGGAACTTACAAAAGGTGAACCTGATGCTTCTTCTTTTCCGTCCGGCGGAACACGTGCAACTTTTGAAGCCCGCGGCTACACGGTTTGGGATCCAACTGCATTCGCATTTGTAAAAGAACATTCCCTTTGTATCCCGACTGCATACTGCTCGTACACCGGCGAAGCATTGGACAAAAAAACTCCGCTTTTACGTTCCATGCAGTCAATCAGCAAACAGTCCGTTCGTATTTTGCGCATGTTCGGCAACAGAACAGTAAAACGCGTTGTTTCTTCAATCGGTGCTGAACAGGAATACTTTTTAATTGACGAAAAATTATACAACCAGCGCAAGGACCTTCGCATGACAGGCCGCACACTCTTCGGTTCAAAGCCGCCAAAAGGTCAGGAAATGGACGACCAGTATTTTGGCGCCTTAAAACTCCGCGTAAATGAATACATGGAAGATTTAAACAACGAACTCTGGAAGCTTGGAATTCCTGCCAAGACCGAACACAACGAAGCCGCTCCAGCCCAGCATGAAATGGCTCCTATTTATGCCATCAGTAATGTTTCCGCAGACCAGAATCAGCTTACTATGGAAATAATGAAAAAAGTTGCACGCCGTCACGGACTTGTCTGTCTTTTGCATGAAAAACCATTTGCTGGCGTCAACGGTTCGGGTAAGCACGTCAACTGGTCAATTTCTACAAACGAAGATGAAAATCTAATGGACCCGGGAAAAACTCCGCGTAAAAATGCTCAGTTCCTTTTGTTTTTAACTGCCGTAATCAAGGCTGTAGACGAAAATCAGGATTTGCTTCGCATAAGCGTTGCAAGTGCCGGAAACGACAATCGTCTTGGCGGCTATGAAGCACCGCCTGCAATTATGTCAATTTACCTTGGCGAAGAACTTGAAGCCGTTCTTGAATCAATTAAAAACGGAACTCCATACAACGAAAAAACTAACCAGAAAATGACGATTGGAGCTGACGTTCTGCCTGCAATCCCAAAGGATTCAACCGACAGAAACAGAACAAGCCCGTTTGCTTTTTCCGGAAATAAATTTGAATTCCGCTCTGTAGGTTCTTCACTTTCCATTTCAGGACCTGCAACAACATTAAATGCAATCGTTGCAAATGTCCTTAAAGAATTTGCTGATGAACTTGAAAAATCAGAAGATTTTACCGCTGATTTGCAGAAACTTATCAAGCGCGAAATTACCGCTCACTGGAAAATCATTTTTAACGGTAACGGCTATGACGAAAGCTGGATAAAAGAAGCAAAAAAACGCGGACTTATGAACCTTCCGAATCTTCCGACAGCGATGGCAGAATATTTAAAAGAAAAGAACGTAAAGCTTTACACGGATACTCAGGTTTATACAAAAGTTGAAATGCAAAGTCATTACGAAGTTAAACTTGAAAAATACTGTCAGGTAATCAACATTGAAGTTGAAACAATGCTTGAAATGGTAAACAAAGACATTATTCCGTCTGCATTCAAGTACATCCGCGATGTAAGCAATACGGCTCTGGCTGTAAAGCAGCTTGGCTGCGGTGGTGGAACCTTTGCAGAGGACAATCTTGTAAAACAGCTTTCAGATTATGTAGACGCTCTTGCACGCAAGGCAAAAGATCTGGATGTTATGCACATAGAAGCAAAAAAACTTGGCGGCATGGAAGGTGCAAAATTCTATGCAGACAAAATTGTTCCGCAGATGGCAGAGGTTCGCGCCGTTGCAGATTCCATTGAACCGCTGCTTGGGGAAGAATACAAACCTTATCCAAGCTATGAAGATTTGATGTTCAGGATATAGTTTTGTGAGGGAAAAGCCTTTCCCTCGCTCGCACGTTGTTGCTCGCTACCCATTCTAATGGGGGCGACTACAGTCGTAACAAGTGCCCCCATAACGCCCCATTGTCTTTACAGCTTGCCGCTTTCAGCTGCACCAGGAAGACCGATGTCTTTTCTATAGAACATTCCGTCAAAAGAAACTGCTTTTAGGGCTTCGTAAGAGTTTTTCCAGGCTTCGTCAAAAGTTGAACCGAATGCACTGCATGCAAGAACACGGCCGCCGGAAGTTGCAAGTTTTCCGTCTTTTTCAACAGCACCTGCAATAAATATTTTTGCTCCGGCTTTTTCTACAGCCTGCGTATTAATGGAAATTATTTTGCCTTTCTGGTAGTCACCCGGATATCCGCCGGAAACTGCAACTGGAGCAGAAACAAATCCTTTTTTCCATTTGCAGTCAAAGGTACTTAAAGATTCATCTGTAATTGCCTTGCATAAAGCGGCAAAATCAAAATCCATCATCGGAAGAACTGCCTGTGTTTCAGGATCGCCAAGGCGAACATTGTATTCCAAAAGTTTCGGACCATTTTTTGTAAGCATTACGCCAAAGAAAATAAATCCGCGGTAATCAAATTTTTCAGCAATTAAGCCCTTTAATGTAGGCTCAAGACAGTCTTTTTTAAACTGTACCATGATTTCGTCACTTACATCAGAAAGAGGACAGACTGCTCCCATGCCGCCGGTATTCGGTCCCTTTGCGCCGTCCATAAGACGTTTGTGGTCACGCGCCGGCAGGAACGGAATTATCGTAGCCTTATTTTTTTCAGCGGCATCTTTTGTTACACAAACGGCTGCAAGAACAGAAATTTCAACACCTTCAAGATAATCTTCTATAACAAGCTTCTTTCCGGCATTTCCGACTCTGCCGGAATTCATAATGTCACTGATTGCATCGTGAGCATCTTTTACGGTTGCGGCAACGGTTACGCCTTTACCGGCGGCAAGTCCGTCAGCCTTAATTACAATCGGTGCACCGTGTTTTTCTACATAATCGTGGGCGCCCTGTTCATCGGTAAAAGTTTCGCTTGCGGCACAGGCAACGTTATATTTTTTCATGAATGCTTTTGCAACATCTTTGCTGGCTTCAAGCTGGGCACCGGCCTTTTTTGGTCCTACACAGGGGATTCCTGCATTCCAGAATAAATCTGCAAGGCCTTCTGCCAATGGGTCTTCAGGACCGATTACGGCAAAATCGCAGCCTTCATGCTTTGCAATTTCAACATAAGCAGAAAGGTCTTTGCTTCCGTTAAGATACGGACAATCAGCAAAAGCAATGTTTTTACATTTTTCTTCGTGAGCAGTTCCGCCGTTACCGGGAACACAAACAATTTCTGAAACCAATGAACTTTGAGCAAGTTTCCAACTGATGGCGTGTTCGCGGCCGCCTGAACCGACTACAATAATTTTCATGGAATAAATATAGATGAAAACGTGCGCTTATACAATAATCATGCGTAAGCACTTTTTGTGGATTAGTTTTACAGTTTTAGTTGAAGGGGCTGCCTGTTTCTACATTTGAAAGCGCCCTGAAGGGCACTCTATTAAGGCAGCCCAAACAGTGCGGTATATATGGCTGTACCCTGTCCGGCTTACCATCAAGTGGCGCCATTCAGGGTTATTCGTAGAATTTAAAAATAAATAGATGCAGAAGACAGAAAAGATTTTTTTGATTTCTGTACAATTCTGCATCTGTTTTATCAGGAAAATCAGTTTTACTCAGACTTTAAACAAATCTATTTCTGAACCGATTTGTTTGATGTTTCCGGCCATTTTACCGGAAATTTCTGAAAGGGCGGCTCCTGTTTCATTTATGCGACGGGCACCAATGTGCATTTCCTGAACGCTGTCTTTTATAGCATCTGTTGCGCTCTGCAGTTTATGGATTTCTGCAAGAATCTGTTTATTGCCTACAGTCATTTCGGAAGAAGCTGTTTTTACTTCTGCAGTAGAATTATTCATAGACTGAAGCGCATCAATAATCTGCTTTGAGCCAATCTGCTGTTCTTCCATTGCGCCCTTAATCTGCTGGATAATCTGGCTTGTATCTGAAATACTCTGCGAAATTGCAGAAAATGCCGTATTTGTTTCATTAGAAACATTAACAACGTCCTGAATTGTTTCCTGAATATTCTGAAGCTCTGAACCGATTGTTTTCGACTGTTCTGTAGAAGTTTCTGAAAGCTTACGGATTTCATCAGCTACAACAGCAAAACCTTTTCCGGCTTCACCTGCGTGAGCAGCTTCAATTGCCGCATTCATGGCAAGAAGGTTTGTCTGGCTTGCAATATTTGCAATCGCAACGTTTGCATCCTGCAGCATTTTTGACTGCTGTTCAATACGAATAATTTTTTCATTCGCATTATTCTGCATTGAAATTCCTGTTGTAGAATTTTCCTGCAGGTGGCTGAATGAATCTATCATTTTTACTACAGAATTATTTACTGAATTAATATTTCCTATCATCTGTTCAACAGCGGAAGAAGCCTGAACTACACATGCTGCCTGAGATTCAATCATTTTTTCAAGAGATTCAATGTTTGAACTGATTTCATTTACGGCACCGGCTGTTCCCTGTACCGATTCAGCCTGATTTAAAATCTGGCGGTTTACACTTTCTATATTGGAAATGATTTCTGTAATAGAAGCCGAAGCATCCTGCGTGCTCAACTGCAAATCAGAATCTACAGTAATAAGGTTAGATTTTGAATGCTGAAGGTTAGAAACGATACGCTGAAGTTTCTGAACAAATCCATTAAAACCGTCTACAACATCACCGATTTCATCATTTGAAGCCTGAGGAATACGCTGTGTTAAATCTGCATTTCCGCTGGCAATAGTTGTTATTGATTCCTTTACTGTTTTAAGAGGTTTTATAAGGATTCCTACAAGAATGGAAACAAGTATAATAGCAATCACTACAGTAACAACAACAATGGCAGAAAGAGTTGCCTGCATGTTTTTTAGGACACCAAAATATAAATCATATGGAGCAACTGTAAAAACCATCCATTGTGTATCGGGGATTTTTTTATAGGCTGTAATTAAATGAGTTCTGCTTCCCGCATCAACAAAATCTTCTATACCTTCTTTTCCTGCAAAAATATTTGCAAAAACCTTGGCAAATCCATCAGAAGCATTATTGTCGCCTTCTTTTTTATGTTCTTCTGCATCCTCATTTGCATCTGCAACGGTATTTTTTGTTGAATAATTGATTACCGCCGGATGCATTCCGCCGCCCATATCAATCTTTTCGATTGTACTAAGCACAGAATTTCCGCTTACTACCATTACAACAGCACCAATAATTTTTTTGTTCGCATTGTATACAGGAACTCCGTAGTGCTGGAGAACTGCATTAGTTACAGTACTGAAAGCAGGATCCGAAACATAGTCTTTCCCGGCAAAAGCTTCCTTAAAATAAGCCCTTGTTCCAAAATTTATAAGCCTGCCGTCTGCAGTTAAGGCATTTCCGCCTGCATCATAAAAAGCAACATTCTGCGATTTCCCATCGATTGCAGAAGCTACATTTTCAATGGCTTTCTGTTTTTCTGCAAGAGAAAGACTTTCGTCTTTTAAAGCAGAAATTTCAGCGATTGCATGAAGGCTCTGAAAATGTTTGCGGTTTATTGCTGCAACCTGATTAACAACATCGGTAGTAACGGCGTTAACGTGATTATAAACACTTTGCGTCATTCCTTTTGATGCAATTCTGAATGCTACAATTCCAAGTACAACAGTTGCCGTAAGGACAACAGACAAAAACATCACAAGTAGTTTTACTGTGATAGAAACACGTAACAATGATTTTTTAGACATATAATTCCTTCGATTATTATCGTCTTAACGACGGCAAATTCCATTTAATCCCAAATGGTATTATATCATGATAGCACTTTTTTAATAAATAAAAAACGCCCACAGTAATTTGTGAGCGTTTTTCAATTTAGCGGGGGCAGGACTCGCCGTTACAGTCATCGACATCCTGTCGACTCCCTTCACGGCACCTTCGTTCGCTATCGGCAACCTCCTGTTGCCGATTCTCAAAAAACGCTGCGCCACTGCTCGCCTTTTTTAAGACCGCTCACTACGTTTCGAGTCCTGCAGTTAGATTTAAAACAAAAAACCACTCATTTCTGAGTGGTCTGTTATAGCGGGGGCAGGACTCGAACCTGCGGCCTCCGGGTTATGAGCCCGACGAGCTGCCAGCTGCTCTACCCCGCGTCGTATGTGTTGTAAGATACTACCCTATATTGTCACATTTGTCAAGAAAACTTTCCCCAAAATTCTATTTTTTCTGAAAATCCTTATTAGAGATTGCCGAAAAATTTCTATATGATATAATCTCTCTTATGAAAAATAGTATTCCAGAACGTAAAGATGTAGCCCCGGAAGATAAGTGGGACTTAA
>JAEEWW010000096.1 GCA_016287815.1 Treponema sp.
GTCCGCGCTGATTGTGCGCACCGTTTTCACTTATCGCTTTTGAGCACGGACATAAGGTAGCAACAGGCACATCAATGGAAATAAAAAAGGTTCTGCTGTTTTCTGAAACACTGCCTTCATAAGTACAGTTATAGCACATGATTCCGTTTGATTTAGAAACCGGTGCCTGCTTTTCTATAAAATACGGAAAAGAAATTACGCCAAATGCCCGTTCGGAATCTAATTTACTGCGGATTTCTTCCAGCATTGCAAGGAAATGATTCAGGCTTAAGTCGCTGTGATACCTGTGAAAAATTTCTATAAAACGGCTCATGTGGGTGCCTTTAAAATGGTTAGGAAGATTTACAAATAAATCTACCGTGGCAGTTGTGTGCTGAGCTTTGTTTTTTTTATCCAGAACTTTTATAGGATACTTTACGCCTTTTACGCCGACTTTCTGCAGCGGGATTTCGCGGGTATCTAATTCATTCTGAATATCAGGCATCTTTTGATTCATTATATTTTTCCTTTTAGTGTAACAGTGCCGCTTTTCAAACTCGTTCTAGCACTCCAGTGTATTTTCTGCAGCTTCCAATGTATTATATATTAACATCGCAATTGTCATTGGACCGACGCCGCCAGGAACCGGCGTTATAAACGAGGCAACTTCTTTTACTTCGTTAAAATCAACATCGCCTTCAAGATGGAAACCTGATTTTTTCGTTTCGTCCGGAATGCGGTTTACGCCGACATCAATTACAACAGCACCCGGCTTTACCATATCAGCGGTTACAGTTTTAGCTCGCCCTACTGCCGCAATCAGAATGTCTGCCTGCTTTGTAATTTCTGCAAGATTTTTTGTTCCTGTATGACAGATTGTAACCGTACAGTTATATTCCCGGCGGGTAAGAAGAATTGAAACAGGCTTTCCTACTATATTAGAGCGGCCGATTACAACAGCATGTGCGCCGTCAGTTTTTATTCCTGCTTTTTCCAAAAGAACAAGAATTCCATGCGGTGTACATGGCAAAAATGCTTTTTTGCCTATCATCATGTTTCCGACATTTACAGGATGAAAACCGTCAACATCTTTTTCTGGTGCAATCGCAAGAATTACTTTTTCTTCATTAATATGCTTTGGAAGAGGCAGCTGAACTAAAATTCCATGAACGGTTTTGTCTTTGTTAAGTTCATCAATGATTTTTAAAAGTTCCGCTTCTGTAGTAGATTCTGGAAGATTTACAGAACGGTCTTCCATTCCGGCTTCTGCAAGAGCCTTACGTTTTCCTGTAACATAAGAAACGCTTGCAGGATTTTCACCAACAAGGATAACTGCAAGGCATGGATTTATTCCCTTTGCCTTAAGTTCTTCAACTTTCTTTGCAACTCCTGAACGAACTTCAAGGGCAACTGCTTTTCCGTCAATAATCTGTGCACTCATTACTCTCTCCTGAACTGTTTTGCAACGCAAACATTTTAATATTTGTAACCTGCGTTTGCAGAAAATGTTTATCAGTTGATAAAAGACATTAAAAACTATATTATGAATAGCACTGATTATACTTAATTGCAAATAAAAATACTATCATGGTATATGTAAAAAATCGCGTAAAGTATTAGCGTAAAACCATTTAAGGATTATAAAATGAAACGATTTTTAGCTTCAATTTTTCTTACCCTTTTAACCGTGTCGATTATGTCTGCACAGGCAATAAGCCTTTCAGATAAATCTGCAAAAAAACTCGCAGAAGAAGATGAGGAAGGCGATTTCTACGAAATGGCTGAATACAAATCTAACGGAGCCGGCGACCAGTATATAAAAATTGCCCTTATGGGAATGTTTCCTTTAAACTTTGGCGACCAGCTTAAAACCGGCGGTGCGGCAGAAATCGGTTACCATAGATTTATCACAGAATACATTGCACTCGGCTTTGACGTTCAGTTCGGCTATAACCCGACAATCGGAAGCAACATGTTTACCTATGTTCCAATGGTGTTTACAGGAACCTTTCAGCCATACGCAGGACATTTTGAATTTCCTATTACGCTCGGAATCGGCTGTGCTCTTGAAAGCTATTTGAACAGAAACTATTTTCCAGGCCTGATTATTAAAGGCGAAGCCGGATTTTTTTACCGGGTAGCAGAAAGCTGGTCTTTTGGTGTTGAATCAGAATATACATATATGCCACAGTGGTATTCAGACCACCCAGAATGGAATGATTACGGACTGTTTATTTCAGCAGGCTTAATTGCCAGATACCACTTCTAAAACGGGAATTAAAAATGAAAGTAAATTTGAATAATAACAGAATATTTTTAGCAATTGCCATAACAGTTTTTAGTGTTTTAAATTTCACAGGCTGTCAGGATGAAATTTTTAATGAAATCCGTGATGAAATCGAACTTGAAGATTCCAGCATTAAAGGTCATATAAACTCTATAGTACGATTCTCAGAAGGCGGAGAAAGCGGCACTGAATATATAGTTACTCAAAACGGGAATATTTATTACAGGCTATCAAGTGCTTCTACTAAAATTGACTGGACACGTGACACAAAAGTTACAGCACAGGCAACAAAAGTTGCAGCAGACCAAGACAATCTTTATGCACTTTTTACACACTGGAACGAAGATGTAAATGAAGGTGAATGGGTAAGAAGCAGCACAGACATTATGACAAAAAGTTCCATTGACGATGACTGGAGTCTAATACAGACAATAAGCGGAAACGTTATAGTTTCTCTTTTCTGTACAAACTCTGCAAACGTAAATGAACGCAAAGCCTATGTAAGAATTGCTTCCGGCACATATGCTGGAGTTTATGAATTAAATGGCTCATCAGCGTGGATTCAAAAAACAACAGGAACTGCTAACGCAGCAACAACACCTACAGCAAGTACAAACAGCTGTGCATGGCTTGTAGACCATACATACTTCTTTAACAGTCTTGCAGCAACCTCAAATGCTACTTCCGGTGCTGCAGCTACAAAAATATACTATGCATCCGGTGATGACGTATACTGGTCTACAGACGGTTCTTTTAATGAAACAAATAAAATGGATGCCGGTTCTGATACTATTTATTCAATGTCCTTCACATCTGATTATTTATGTCTTGGAACGGATTCCGGCTATCAGGCAATGCCAATTAATGCTTCAAAAGAGCCGACAGGAAGCGCAACAGATAGTTTTTCTAATTCGTCATCAACACTTTCTTCATATTACGAACTTTGGGCAGTTTTAGCTGTTCATCCGACTGCAGCTATGGCAGACAATATAATCTTTGCTGCCATGGATTATTCAGGAAGTTCTTCTTCTACATCTGCGGTTTTTGACAACATCGGCCTCTGGAGCTATTACCCAACCCGCAAATGGAACAGGGAGTAAGTCGTTCAAAAAGCATCCCTGCTTTTTGAACTCTGTCAGTTTTGCAAAGCAAAACTGACTTCAGGCTTGCGTCCGTGCAAGCCTTTTTTTTGGGTTGCACTACTACGCGTCAGACCGTGCCCCTGCACGGTCTAAAAAAATCCACTTTCAAAAAATCCTTATTTTTTATATATTTACCTTATGTTTTTATTCTATCTTAAAAAAAATTTTTATGACGGCTGGGATAACGTCGGGCAGATGGTTGCCGTAAATCTTATTATCCTGCTTTATTCTACCGCTGCGTTTTTTGCTACAGGTGCTTTAAATAATATAAACACAGGACTCGGCTTTATTGCCTTTGTAATTTTCTGCGGAGGGTTTTCAATACTTGTAATGTCATACGGAGAGCATGCCGCTTCCATTGCAAATTATGAAACCCGCCCGCTACGTGAATATTTTGGTCAGATTAAAGACTGTGCTAAAGACGGTTTTTTATTTGGTGTAATCTGCGGAGTTTTAATCGCAGCCTGCTTTATCGGAATTCCAGGATATCTTTCGTTTAATAGTATGCTTGGCTTTTTCCTTGCAGTAATTCTTTTCTGGACTGGTGTTATTGCGCTGCTTGCCTTGCAGTGGTTTATTCCAATCCGCTCGCTAATGCACAACGATTTTAAAAAGTGCCTTAAAAAATGCTTCATAATATTTTTTGACAACACTTTTTTTTCAATTCTGGTTGCGTTTTATACATTTATTATGTTTCCGCTCTCGATTTTTCTTTTTCTATTGATTCCGTCTGCAACAGGATCATTGCTTGCACATACAAACGCCTTGCGGCTTCGCTTATACAAATACGATTACCTTGAACAGCACCCGGAATTGAAAACGCGTGCCGAACAAAAAGACATTCCGTGGGATGAACTTATACGCGAAGATAAAGAAAGTACCGGAACAAGAAGCCTGCGCTCGCTTATTTTCCCCTGGAAAGAATAGCCGCAATGTGGAAAGATTAGCACCTTTGTGGTAAACTGAATTGCAATATGGAATACGATATTTCATCCACAGTTTCTCTCGTTTCGCACATTCATTCACTTTCAGCAGACTTTTTACGCAGCAGACTGAATCAGAAAGGCCTGCCTGAACTTTCATCTTCTCACGGATTCATTCTTTTTCTGCTTTCCAAAGAAGAAGAACTTACAATGGGTGAAATTGCAAGAAGAATTAACCGCGATAAATCCACAACAACTGTTCTGGTGCGCAAACTTGAAAACAACGGACTTGTAGAAACTTTTTCAAATAAAAAAGATGCCAGAAGCAAGTTAATCAAACTTACAGCAAAAGGCATGGAATATAATAAAATTACTTCAGAACTTTCAACGGAATTGATTCAGACTTTTTATAAAGGATTTTCCGCTGAAGAAAAATCACAGTTATTGAATTACCTTCAGCGGATTTCAGAAAATTTTTAGGAGATGCCGAATCCAATCCGGCATGACAGAACTTTTTAGGCTACCCCAGACATAATCAGGCCACGCGCCTATTTACAGGGAACGCCGCAACCTGCGTGGTCAGCATCCCATGCTTTTGCAATCTGCAAAAGTTTTACTTCACCAAACATTGGACCTGCAAACTGAATGCCGATCGGCATGCCGCTTGAAGCGTTGCCCGACGGAACAGAAATTGCCGTAATGCGCGCAAGGTTTACAAAAGTTGTAAACAAGTCACTAAGGTACATTTCCAAAGGACTGTCAACTTTCTGACCAAGTTTGAATGCTGTTGTAGGACAGGTCGGACAGATTACAAGGTCATAGCTCTTGAAAAGTTTTTCCATTTCTTTCTGGATTCTTGCACGAACCGTCATACCCTTTTTGTATGTATCGCCAGAAAACTGTTCAGACAAAACATAGTTACCGATTACAATGCGTCGTTTAACTTCAGGACCAAAGCCTTCGCTTCTTGTCTGAGTGTAAAGTTCATCATAACCTTCACCCGGATCTACACGATGACCGTAGCGGATCCCGTCAAAGCGGCTCAAATTGGAAGCAGCTTCAGAAAGAGCAATTACATAATAACAGGCACTTGCTGCATCAAGAATAGGTAAATCAACAGTTTCTATTTTAGCGCCTTTATCTTCAAACCACTTTCGTGTTGCATCAAAGGCTGCCTTTACATCCGAATCCATACCTTTTGTTTCAAGGAACTGACGCGGAATTGCAATCTTCAATTTTGAGAAATCTGCTGCACTGTAGGCGGATAAAGATTTTAATTCATCTTTACCCGGCAAATCTGCGCTTGTATCGTCATAAAAATCTTCGCCAGACATTGCCCACAATGGAAGTGCAATATCATCCGGTGTATGGGCAAGAAGACCGACCTGATCAAGTGAACTTCCGAAAGCTACAACACCCCAGCGGCTTAAAACACCGTAAGTTGTTTTTAATCCGTAAATTCCGCAGTAAGAAGCCGGAAGACGAACAGAACCGCCGGTTTCTGTTCCAAGGCCGAACAAAGCCTGATTTGCCGCAACAGCCGCAGCTGAACCGCCTGAAGAACCGCCTGAAACATATTCGCGGTTAATCGGGTTTCTTGTAGGACCGTAAGCAGAATACTCTGTCGAAGAGCCCATAGCAAATTCGTCCTGATTACAGCGGCCAAGCGGAATTGCGCCTTTTTCTTCTAGACGCGCAATTACAGTTGCGTTGTAAGGAGCAACATAGCCTTCAAGGATTTTTGAAGCACAGGTTAAGCGCTTGCCTTTTACAGAAATATTGTCTTTTACTGCAAAAGGAATGCCGAGCAACGGCTTTTTGTCAAAAAGTTCATCTAATTTGCCGTCTGCCTTTGCCTGAGCAATTTCTTTATCAGCTTCTTCTGCCTTTTTTTCGGCATCATCATACATTTCAAGGAATGCGTTTAAAGGCAGTTTTGATTTTTTATCATCTTCAAATGTTTTGATTGATTCTTTTACGAGCTCTAAACTTGTAATTTTCCCCGCTTTTAATTCCGAACGGGCTTCGCTAATTGTATATTTCATTGTATTTCCTGCTTTTATTTTATGCGCCTTCGCCAAGAACCTTCGGAACCTGGAAATATCCGTCCATAAAATCCTTAGAAACTTTCTTTACGTCAGAAATATCAAGCCCCGGAACAACTTCGTCTTTGCGAAGCTTATCAACTTCTGTAGAAGGATATGCGTCATACGGATTTTCGCTGTCGTCATATTTGGAAAGCAGATCAAAATATCCGACAATTTCTTCAACCTGCTTTTTCAACGTTTCAATATCTGTTGATTCTGGAGACAGTCTGGAAAGCTGCAAAAGCTGTCCCAGCGTTGTTTCATCAATTTTCTTGTGAACACTACTCATAACGAACAGTTTAATGAATTTAGCCTGTTTTTACAATGGGGAGAATTTACTGCAATACTTGAAAGAATATACGTCCGATAATATGCATTAGTTAAGTTTACCTAGTACCTTAGTTAAACTTAGCTTATCGGCTAGGTAAGTTTAGCTAACACAGTAGGTAAGCTTACCTTGCACAGTAGGTAAACTTACCTACTTCCATAATGCGGTAGTGTTTATAAAAAAAGGCAAGCTGGCAAATATGGTTTGAATACGCGGTAAAAGAGGTTGGTAGCCTTCTAAATGAAATCTTAGACGAACACTAGAGCGCTGAATGTAAACAAAATCCGCATAAATTACAGACAATTTCCATAATAAGAAGTAAAATAAAAAATAACGTAACTATGTAATGAATCTTATACACCAACGAACCGAAAAAGATGATTTACAAAGGAAACGGCAAAGAAATGTTATGAGAACTCCCGCATTGGGCGCAAGGAGGGAAAAATGGGTAATAATAATTTTCAAAGAAAAGGTGTAAAATCTAATACAGAAGTTGGGAAAAACTTCGAAAAAATCATTTTCAATTTTTTAGAAAAAAACAGTGTAATCTTAGAGAATCAAAAGAAAGTCAAAATTGGAATAAAAGCAAAAAAAGAACATGCATTCGACTTAGGAAATGATTCAATTATTATAGAATGTAAATCGCAAACTTGGACTGAATCAGGAAATGCGCCTTCAGCTAAAATCAAAAATTGGTCAGATGCTATGTTTTCGTTTTATTTAGCTCCAACAAAATATAAAAAATTATTTTTTGTAGAAATGAGTTATAATCAGAAGTATTGTAAAACTCTCCTAGAATATTTTATAGAACACTATTACTATTTAATTCCTTCAGATGTCTTGTTAATTGATTATTATACAGAAAATAACAATTTCGAAGTTTATGCATATAATGAAAAAGACAAAATCCATACTCGACAGGATAAAGATTTTTTATGGAATTATCTGGGGTAAAAAAATTGGATTATGCAGAGAATAAAAAGCAAATAATTAACGATAATCTCAAATCGACAAATAAAGAAATAACCACCAAAGAAGAAATTTCAATTAATCAGTTTATAATATCTGCTGTTGCAGAAAAAATTTCCGCTTTGGAAACTCAGAATTATCTAGAAAAAAGAGCTGAAAGAAGTTCAAGAAACAAATTTATGGCTGTATTAGCAAAAGTGCCGGATACGGAACCTGCTGACTACGACAGATAATCACATAACACAGCTTACGACCTTCGGTCGTTTGCATATACGAAGTTATTTAATACGTCGCTCACGCGACTTGCGCATCGTAGCCGACAGGCAGTCAAGCTGCCTGCGGTACAACCAATTGTTAGGCGGATGGCACCCCACGACACTTGTCGTTATAAGAAAAACATCTAACAGTGGTAAATAGCTTTGACAAGGTGCGTATAAGTCATCGTATAATAAATTCTAAGGGGAATTTTATACCATGAAAAAATTTTTGCTCATCTTATTTCCTGTATTATTCATCAGCTGTGCGACAACAAACAACACAAATGCAGCAACTGAAAAACAGCAGTTTCCGTGGTCTACTACGTTTAATCAAAAGGCGGGCGAAGAAATTAAAATGCCGGTCGACTGCGGAAAGATTTTCTATGGCACAACAACTTTCAAAGAGGCAGACTGGGATGCCTTGATTCCACAAGAGTTCGGAAACAAAACTTTAGTTGCTTCATTTCCTTACAGCTATTACTTCAATGGTAAGAAAATTGATGTTTTCTATGAAGTCATAATCAGAGACATTGATCTTAAAAAAGAAATTCAGGACCTGCCGAGCTACTCAGAAATCAAGAAGGATACAGTCATTGGAACGGCAAGTAAAGATAATCCGGGAATAATGATTCGAACAGAAAATGGCTATGATCCAAATCTGATTCTGGACAGCGAAGATATTCCTGTCACAGTCGGCAAATATACATATTTTGATGCTTCAACATTTATGCCGACAACTGCAAAATTCCTGAAATTCCAGCCGGTAAAATCAAAGGCAGCTTCCATTGAGTTCTGGGACTATCCGGAAACAATTGAGCAGATCGCCGCACAAACCCGTGTGGCTCCATCTGACGACAAAGAACATATTTTACGCCTGCCGAATTTTAAGATTATGATAAAAACAAAACTTCCAAAAATTCCGGAACTTATCCGCACAAATTCAAAATCAGATTTAACTTTAAGGACTCAATTCTATTCATTCTGCACCACAGAAGAAACGATTGATTTTGACGGCATTCCGTTTCATCTTGTTTTTTATAAAAATTTCGAAAAATATCTGACAGACGAATATAAAATCGGAGATGACATTTATCTTTATCTGGTTTTCCTGTTTGGAAGAAAAGGCGAG
>JAEEWW010000015.1 GCA_016287815.1 Treponema sp.
AGCAATCAACAAGGCTATGATTGAAAAAGACCGGGACGCAATGGAACTCTACTTTGACAAAAACCTAACCTTTACCCACATGAGCGGGAAAAAGCAGACTCGCGAAGAGTTTATCGGCGAGATTATGGATGGAACTCTAAACTACTTCAAAGTGGATACAAAGGATTATTCAATCAGCGTAGATGTCGACACGGCTCACATGAAAGTTACCCACACGCTCACTGCAAAAGTTTACGGCATAAGCGGAAGTTGGACCATGGGTGGAGAAAACACTTATAAAAAACGGAATGGAATCTGGGTAAGAATAAAATAATCTAATACCTAATCATTGTAATTGTCAGTATTCTTCTGTTCCAGAATAATTCCTTCAACAACATCAACCGCGGCGGCCACCATCTTAGGACAAAATTCTGTGAACAGTTTATTATCCACACAATATTTATGACCTTCTGCCGAAGTAATATCGCAGCCTAATAAATCATTGCAGATATAAGAGCCACATTTTTCTTTGAAGCGGTTCATCATTAAATCATTTACTTTGTTTGAGACCTGACGCCCTTCTGTGTCGCCGACGCTTTTCTCCCCGTACAATAATCCTAACACCATAAGGGCTCCGGTCACTGCACCACAAACTTCTCCCTTGCGCATGCCGCCGCCAAAACAACTGCCAAGTTTAAGAGACTCTTCTTCTGTAATTCTGCATTCTTCCGCAAAAGCCGCTAAAACAGCCTGCGAGCAATGTAAGTTTTGAGAAAAATAATTTACAGCTTTTTCTTTGTGACTCATATCAACTACCCAAATACTTTTTAACGTCTGCCACACTTAAGACCTTTCCAGCCGAAACAATCTTATCATTCACCGCAAGAGCCGGCAGACTCATTACTCCGCTTTCCATAATTTTCTGCATGTCCGTAATGTACTGAACCTCAGCTGCAATATTTATTTCTGCAAGCGCATCAATTACATTCTGATGTAAAGTCTGGCAACCTTTGCAGCCGCTTCCATAAACTTTAATTGTAAGATTTTCCATTCGATTCTCCTTTAAAAACTCCGCATCGCTAGAAACTTCGTTGCGAATAGCGGTCGTGCAATTTATAAAAACAATGCCTGAAAGGCATTAAAAAAATACCCGACAAGAATAATGCCCGCTACGCAGATTGAAACAAAAATTACCAGCAGTTTTGTTTTTATCGCCTTTTTTAGCATAATCAGCGAGGGCAAACTCAAAGTCGTTACCGCCATCATAAAGCTTAAAACAACTCCCAAAAGAGCACCCTTTGCCAGCAAACTTTCTGAAATCGAAATACATCCAAAAATATCTGAATACATCGGAATGCCGGCAAAGACTGCAAGAATTACACCAAGCGGATTTTTCTTGCCCAATGTACTGATAATCCAGTTCTCAGGAATCCAGTTATGAATTACAGCTCCCACCGCAACACTCAAAAGAATATATGGAAAGACTTTTTTGAGTGTTCCGGTAACAGACTGTAGCGCAGAAATGAGCCTTTGTTTCTGTGAAATCTTTTCTTCTGCAAGGGAAATGCTTTTTCCGTTATGAATAAAATCAGCAACCTGATCTTCCATGTGAAGACGTTCTATTATTGTTCCTCCGGTAACAGCAACAACCAGCCCCAGCACAACATAGGCAAGTGCAATCTTCCAGCCAAAAATGCTTGCCAAAAGAATGAGGGAAGCAAAATCAACCATAGGAGAGGAAATCAAAAAACTGAATGTAACTCCAAGCGGAAGCCCTGCAGTTGTAAATCCCATAAAAAGCGGAATTGACGAGCAGGAACAAAAAGCTGTTACAGTTCCCAAAAGTGCTGCAATTACCCGGGCAGAAAATCCCTTGCAACGAGAAAGTATTTTCCTGCTTCTTTCCGGCGGAAAAAATGACTGAATGTATGAAATCAAAAATATCAGCACAAAAAGAAGGATTGTGATTTTAATTACATCATAAAGGAAAAAATGAAGACTTCCGCCAAAACGGCTTTCGATATCAAGTCCGGTAAAAGAAAGTATTCTGCCAACAAAAGTTTTGAGCCAGTACATTCCAAGAATCTGGTTTTGAATAAAACTTCCCATAATCACTAATCCTTACAGCAGCACTTTCCAGCTGATTTTTTCACAGATGAAGTATTACAGGTAAACTCAGATACAGCGCTGTTAAAATCTGAAAACTTTTCGCCGTTTATTGAATAATAAGTCCACTTACCTTCCTTTCGTGAATTAACAAGATTGCATTCCGTTAAAATCTTCATATGATGAGAAAGAGTGGGCTGAGTGATATTAAAAGCGTCAAGAATTTTGCAGGCACATAATTCGCCGCCTGTCAGCATTTTAATAATCTGAACGCGGTTTTCATCTCCTAAAGCCTTGCAGATAAGAGCGATTTCTGATTCTTTCATAAGCGACCTCATATTGATAAATATCTATATGTCGTACTATAACTAATACATAGATAACTGTCAATATGAAAAAATTTTATCAGCAAACTTTTTTTGCAAAAGGCCATCGCAAGTCAGATTGTGAGGCTGAGTAAAATTCCACACAGGAAACATCAAAACGAATAATAGTTATCCAACAATCCAGCTTTTCTGCGCCGTATTGAATATCTTATCATCGCTTCTCAACTCCCCGATTAAAAGCGGAGAAGCCGGATTGTGATTTTTCATATTTTGCAAGACAAGTCTTGAATCTGCATTCGCATAACAGTAACGGCAAAGATGCCCGCAGGAATTGTAGGCACCGATATCTCCATTCAAAAAACAGGCACAGGCCTTTCGTGCGGAATTCTTTTTTGGGATTTTTAGACTTTTGCCAATGGCATTTTCAAGCACTGCAACAGTCTGGCAGCCGGAACAGTCCGCCCCGAACTGTTCCAAATCTTTTCCTTCAGCACATGGGCGCAACGTCATTCCATATTTTGCGGCAATTTCGACAAAGGCTTTTCCAAGAGTCAGCCGCTCAACTTGCGTTACCTCGCGCACTTCCGGAAAATTACGAGTGACTTTTGGATACAAGTCAATAAAACTGATTACAGCCGTTTTTGTTGCATCGCAAATACGCTTTGCTATGTTTTCAAAGGCCTTAAGATGATATGCAACCGTATATTTTTCAGAAATAAAAATCGGGTCGTACCGCCAGCCTACTTTTTCTGAACCCAGACGCTTACCAAGCTCTACTATGGCGTCCGCAACATCGGCTTTTCCAGGTACATTCGGCTCAATCTCTTTGCCATACGGTGTGAGCGTAACATACCACCACTGATTATATTTTAAAAGCTCATTCCAAAGCTCCTGGTTTTTCAAAACCGGCAGAGGATTTTTTGTACAGAAAGCAATCAAATCAACAATTTTGGGATTAAGCTCATAGCGCGAAACAGACGAAGGATAAAACGGATTTCTAACCATCACATACCCTTCTTTAAGCCTGTTCAAAAACCACTGAGAATAAAATGCCGGAATGTCTGTCCTCTGTCCTGTCTGTATTATCATTATTAACTCATGCGATGGATTTCAATTCTGAGACTCTACGCCAGAACTATTATACAGTTTCTATTCCGCATTTTCAAAAATTTTTCATTTTTGCGGAAAAAGATTTATTTTTATATACCGTAAACAACATTAAGTACCAATGCCTCCGGTTGAAATTGAAGCGTCAGCAGTTATAAAATACATTAATGTTCGATTCTTCCTTAATTACATATGCCATTTCCCTGCACTTTCCTCAGAACGTAAACAGAATCATTATCTCAACAGTAAAAGCCATCGCCGAAATAACAGGAAACAGCTTTATAATAGAAAAGAAAATTCCGCCGCACATCACAATCGGGGCATTTCATGCGGCAAAGAAAGAAGAGTCCATTCTATTGCAGCTTGTAGAAGAGTTTACAACATGGCAACAGGCTGGCATAGTCAAATTTACGGGAATCGGCAATTTTAACAAAAAGGTTCTTTTTCTGAAGCCAGAAAAAAACAGCTTTCTTGAAAAAATAAACAGCGAGCTGCATTCGCTTTTGCAGGGGAATTTTGAAAAAGCTGAAAACGGCTTATATCTTCCTGAAATGTGGTTTCCGCACACAACTCTTGCAACAAGGATGAATCAAAGCCAGTTTTCTAAGGCGTTAGAAATTGCAAACAGAATCACTTTGCCTCTTGAAGCGGGTGTAACCGAGCTTTCTGTTTATCAGTGTTCGCCTTTTGCAGAATTAAAAAAAATTAAGTTCGGCCACTAACGGTATTTCGGGGACTTTCGCGCGATGGGGAGGCTTTTCGCCTCTCCATCGCGCGAAACTAATATCGCATTTCCACCAGAGATGATTTAGTTCAATGCGTTCTTTAAAACTTTAAGATTATTCTCCATAATCTTAAGGTAGGTAGTTCCGTTTGCAGCCTGTTTTGCAGTAGTTGACTGAATAGAATCCAGTGTAAGAACTCTTGCCTTCTTGTTTTTGCTGTTCTGTATGATTGTGCGTGCAATTTTTCCGTCGCCTGTTTCAATCTTAAGAACAGCATTGAGTCCAAGTTCATCAACCTTTTTTGCAAGGAAGACTACTGTTTCAAAACTTGCTTCAGTTTCTGCAGAACAGCCTACAAAGGCTGCAAAATAGTCAAGTCCGTAATCGTCAACAAGATAGCGGAACGGGAAGCGGTCGCCAAATAAAACAGTTTTTTTGTTACCTGCTTTTACCACATCAGCATAATTTGCGTCGAGTGCATCAAGCTTTGCAGAATAAGCTGCAAGATTTGCTTTGTAGATGTCAGCATTTGCTGAATCTTTTTCGCAAAGTGCAGTTGCAATTTCTGTACAAATTACTTTTGCGTTGCGCAGAGAAAGCCATACGTGTTCATCGTATTCAACTTCGTCATGGTGATGGTGGTGACCTTCGGCTTCATGATCGTGATCCTCATGGTCTTCATCAGCTTCATGGTCGTGGTGATGATGTCCTTCTTCAGCTTCATGGTCGTGGTGGTGATGTCCTTCTTCAGCTTCATGGTCGTGATGATGATGTTCGTGTTCTTCTTCTTCAGCCTGCATACCTTCTTTAAATTCTTCAGCTTTTATTTGGTCACCAAGAACTTCCATCAGGTTGATAACTTTCATATTTTTGTTTGTGGCATTTGCAAGAACATCATCTACCCATTCATCACTTTCACCGCCAACGTAAATAAAAATATCCGATGCCGAAATTTTTGCAACGTCTTTAATTGTCGGCTGATAAGAATGTAAGTCAACTCCATTACCAAGAAGAAGTGTAAGGTCCACATTCTCAGATTTTTCGCCAAGAATTTCGCGTACCCAGTCGTATTCCGGGAAAATTGTCGTTACAACTTTGATTTTTCCATTGTTTTTGTCTGATTTTTTTGCTTTTGCAGCAAAAACCGATGTTGTGAGTGCAAGAAGAATTGCAGCTCCTGCAATGATTTTTTTGATTTTCATATATACTCCTATTATTACGCTATTGCCTTCTCATCAAGACACTTTTCAAGCTCGGCCACAATTTGTGCCTGATTATAGCCTTTGCCAATAAATACAATTTGATTTTCCCTGTCGCCGAATTGTTCGTCCCAGGATTCCTTTACATCAGGATTTTCTTCCAGATAAGCCTGCTTCTGCTCATCAACAATCGCATCAATCCAGTAAGAAACTTCCATTACAGAGGAATTGCGGCCAGCCTGTTCAAAAAGCTGGATATCCTGATCTGCATCGCTGAACCAGATATAGCCTTTTGCGCGAATCAGTTCTTTCGGATAGTGACTGTTCACAAAATCCGCAAAACGCTCGCGGTTAAACGGACGTTTTTCTTCGTAAACGAAGCTTGAAATTCCATATTCATCGACGCAGCCTGTTTTTTTCTGATTCAGACTGTTGATTGCCTTTTGAATTGCGGAAGAGGAATCAATCTGTTCAAAATCAAACGGCTCTTTTGTCGTAATTTTTGCAATGTCGATTTCTGCATTTTTTGTACGGAAAATTGGCGCACGGTTCTGCAGCTGGCGCACGATTGATTCAACTTCATCAATCTGCTTTTCTTCAAGCAAATCGCATTTGTTCAGTACGATAAAATTACAGAATTCAATCTGGTCAACGATTAAAGTAGAAATTTCTTCTGCGCTAAGATTGTTCTGGTCAAGTTTATCCTTTTCTTCATTACGCTTTTTAAGGTCGCTCAAAAATTCGCGGTAAATTCTGTCGGCATCAACAACCGTAACAACTGAAGTAAGATAAACGTTTGTGTCAGGATTATCTTCTTCATACGCAAGGAAGCTTGCTGAAACGGCTCCCGGATCACTGATTCCTGAAGCTTCAACAAAAATTACTTCTACGCTGTCAATTTTTGAAATTTTTTCAATTTGTTTTATAAATTCGTCTCGCAAAGTACAGCAGATACAGCCGTTCTGAAGTTCAAACATCGGACATTCTGCAACATTTGCGCCTTCTTTTTTTAAAATTGAAGCATCAACGTTTATGCTTCCCATGTCATTTACAATCAATGCAACCCGCCGGGTTTCCTGACGGAGAAGATTGTTAAGAAGCGTTGTTTTTCCTGAACCGAGGTAGCCTGTTATAAGAACTACAGGCTTTTTGGCCACCGGCTTTTTTACGGAAGCCTTTTTATTTTTCATAAATTTTTCCTTATTAATGAGAATAGTTGCGAATAAAATTGATTTTGAATAAGGAAAACTAAATTACAAGCTTAATTTTCTGCTTTACAAGAGTTGCAGGAACGAGAAGAACAGCAGAAAGAATAACGAAATTTATATAGAAGAAAGAAAGAAATTCGAACGAAGCAGCCTGAGCTGCAGCGGATTTTTTTTGCGTATTATGAATTATCTGGAGAATCAGGCAAACCGGACAGTTATCTTCATGGCAGTCGATTTCATGTTCTGAATGAATTGTTTCAAAAAAGATTGCAGAAATAATAGCAATCATAATAAGAATTAAAACTGTGCGGAGAACTACAGGATGAATGTGCGAAATCTTTATTTTTTTATTCATCTCAAGCCCTCTGATTTTTTGTTTTTTGTTTCTAAGCTTGTGCTTTCCGGATTTTTCTTTTCTGAATTTTCTTTTTCTGCGCAATCCGTGCAGATTCCATAAAAGACCGTCCGATACGGATTTATTTCAAAACCGTGTTCAGATTTTAAATGTCCGCCAAGTTCTTCAAGCTCTTCGCATTCAAGATGAATCAGTTTGCCGCATTTTTCACATTTTAAATGAAAGTGATGACCGCCAGAGTGGCAATCTTCACCGGAATATTCAAAACAGGCGGCAGAATGTTCGTCCAGAAAATATTTTTGTATTTTTCCTTCAGAAACAAGTTTTTCAAGCTGGCGGTAAATCGTTGCAATTCCTATAGAAATATTTTTGTCTGCAAAATGGCTGCGTACATCTTCTGCAGTAAAATGCCTGCCCTGCATTTCGCATAAATAAGAGAAAAGTAAATCCTGCTGCTTTGTTTTATAATGTATCGCTTTCTGCATTTTATTTACCGGAAGATTTTCCGTCTTCACCTTGTTGCCGCTTTTGTGGCCGCACTGCGCTCTCTCTGTAACTGAGACAAATTTGATAACAATTATCAAATTACGAATGTAAATATACCGGGTTTATGCAAAGAATGTCAATATGAGAATGATTATCAAATTAGATAATTACAAAAAAAACGGCGCGAGATAAGTCGAGTTTTCTCGTTGGCTTTTGTGTAATCGAATGTGCTATTTTCACCACCAAACGCACATCCGCATCATCTTCGTCGGCTGCGCAAAAATACAATTAGAATAATTATAAATGAAATTGACTGGGCAATGCTTATTCTGATTATCTGATAAGAATCTGCGCCGTGTATTGTAAGTACGTGAAGGATATTTACAATTGTATTGTTTACAAAATGATCACCCATGGACATATAAACGGAACCTGTTAACTTTGTAAGAAGAACAAATTTTGCGCCAACAAGGGTCGAAGATAAAATAAGAATAAGACAATTCATCAAAAGTCCGCCAATAGAACATTCACCATATATGTAACTTCTAAGCGGTCCTACTCCGTGCCAAAGTCCAAATAACATAGAAGAAATTAATGCAGATGTAAAAAATGAATATTTCTTCTGCAAACGGGTAAGAAAAAGTCCGCGAAATAGTCCTTCTTCCATAATGACATTTATGATATTTCCTGCAATGCAGATTATAAAAAAGAGCATTGCCGTCTGGTTTCCAAGATTTCCGTTTACCGAATAGCTTGTTACATATAATCCGACACCAGAAAATGCGTTCGAGCTTTTTGCAATAGCAATTTCTGCAAGGTAGGCAACTGCAAAGCATGCAAGCGCAAAAGCAATTCCAGAAAGCAGTTTTTTAATAGCCCCTTCGCCAGAAAAGCCGGATTCTTTTAAATCATAATTAAAATACCTTGCTGCAAGAAAAAGAATAAGAATTCCTGCAAGCTTATGAAAAACTGCTTCACCGATTACAGAATAGTCTGTTTTAAGTACAAAATATTCAAATAACCGTAAAATCAGACAAACAATATAGATAACAATAACCGAGCCAAATATTTTATTTTTATTCATAAAAAAATCCATTTTACATCCGCTTTATTTTATAGTTTTTATAACTTCTATCAATTATAACACGCGAACTTGATTTTTTTGTTACCGAAAGACTGAATTTTTCACCAGCGAGTACAGTTACTTCCCTATTCACAAAGAAGCAAACAAATGATATAGATTGCATACGAGGAAAATATGGAAAACAAGAATATTTTTGTGCGCAGAGTTTTGATGTCGCTTTTTGGCGTAATAATCTGTGCAGTTTCAGTCGGGATTTTTAAAATTGCCGCATTGGGCGTTGACCCGTTCCAGTCACTTATGGCAGGACTTGATAAACTTATTCCGATTAAATTTGGAACTTTATACGTAATCGTAAATGTTGTTCTTTTAAGCTTCAGCCTGATTACCGACAGAAAAAACATCGGTATTGCAACTTTCATAAATCTTTTTTTGTTGGGCTATATAACTCAGTTTACTTACGAATATTTGCAGACTGTAATTGTAAATCCGTCTTATATCGTGCGGCTCGCATGTCTTTTAATTGCAATCGTAATTATCTGTTTTGGCTCAGCCCTGTACATGACGGCAAATCTTGGAGTTTCAACCTACGATGCAGTTGCAATTGTTTTTGCCTATAAATGGCAGCTTGGAAAATTTCAGTATATAAGAATCTGTACGGATTTGGTTTGCGTAATTTCCGGTGCGGTGATTTTTTTGATTGCAGGCGGAAAGATAAATGAAATTCCAACGATAATCGGAATTGGAACAATAATCACGGCATTTTTTATGGGGCCGCTGATTGAACTTTTTAATGTAAAAATAGCACGTCCGTTGCTTAAACAGTAATGATGCGCGCCGCCTGCCAATGGCAGGCGGCGCACAAACCTTGTTTCTTATTTATCACAGTAAAAAATCAGATTATTCTCCGGCATTATGCCGGATTTCACCAGAAGTTCTGCTGTTAGGATCACTTTCAAGGGCTGTCGCAGCACTCATTTCATCAACTGCAAATACACCGTTAATCTTTAAAAGTTCATCAATTAATTCACGTGTAAGAATTTTCCTATAAAGCTGAAGTGCAAGATTTGCGCGGTGGTGCATTACAGGATCTTCATCCGAATATTTGTAAATATCAAGATCAAGAATTTTTAATCCCTGTTCATTAAGGTATTTTAAAACCGCATTAAGCGCCTCTGTATGTTCGTATTCAATCATAAGCTGAAGACTTTTTTCATCATGCATAAGCCTGTATTCAATTTTTGAAAAAAGGATTTCTGCAGCAAGAACAATCACTGTAGCAAAAAGCGAAAGTTCATAAAAACCAGCACCGCATGCAAGTCCGATAATGGCTGAAGTCCACAAACCTGCAGCAGTTGTAAGCCCCTTTACGCTTTTTCTCTTTGTTACGATTATAGAACCGGCACCAATAAAACCCATACCGGCAATTACCTGCGCACCAAGACGTGCAACGTCTGTAAACTGATGCAGAATTGTAAGAACGAAAATACCTGTCATCATTGCCATTGCGGCACCAAGACAAATTAAAATATGTGTCCTGAATCCAGCCGGACGCTGTTTATAAGAACGCTCAATTCCTATAAGACCGCCGCAGATTGTTGCAGACACAAGTCTTATTACAACTACAAAGAATGTTATATCTCTTAAATAATCAAGTGCATGTATCAATTTCTTCTCCTGATAATGATAAATAGTAAAAATCTGCTATAAATGCAAAATACACGAAATATGCGGGCAAAATCAAAAAAAAGATTCAAATTGTCCGCATGCGGCATTAGACTTCGTTACCGATTTCGTCAATAACCCGCAAACAAGGAAGTTCCGACAAACCGGAAACTATTTTTGTATGATTCATTCCCTTTGGTAACCGCAAATAAACTATTGCACTTGATTTCTGTTTTTCATTATCTTTATCAAGTTCAACACCACGGATATCTACGCCATGCTTTTTAATAAATCCGACTACAGTACCAATATCATATATATGGGCAAGTTCGCAGTAAATTCCTACGTTTCTGCCTTTGTTTACAATCATTTTTTTAATAGGTTCTAAAAGCTTAAAGCATACGATGATAAGTACAAAGCCTACCAGCGTACATTCATAAAAACCTGCACCAATGGTTAATCCCATACAGGCGGTAGCCCACAATCCTGCAGCAGTGGTCATTCCCTGAGATTCATTGGTTTCTGTAACGATAATTGTTCCGGCGCCTAAAAAACCGATACCATTTATAACCTGAGCACCGATTCGGGATGCATCAAGGCGAACACCTACCAGCTCTGTTGCAGTTTTCCACATGCCTGCCATCATGCATGCTTCATACTGACCAATAAGCATTGCTGTTGTTGCACCAACACAGACCAGAATATAGGTTCTGAATCCAGCAGGATGCCTTTTCTGTTCCCTTTCAAGTCCAAGGATACCTGCCAGCAGCACGGCAAGTATCATTCTGAAACTTAGAGCTCCAAAGCTGATGCCTCGAAGATAAGTAAGAAGTTCCTCCATAAGTTTTTTCTCCTTCCTAAAAACTGTCGTTAAATAATTTAATCATTATACATGGTTTATTTTTCTAAATCAAATATTTTCTCATGCACAGACAGGATATTTCCCCAGTAGTTTTCGTTTCACTTTCTGGCGCAATTTTTAATATAAAACCGATTATAATGCGGTTGCCATACTTCTTTTTCAGTTGAAAAGAAATGGCGGATAATAGCTCAGGAGAAAATTTTTATATTGCCGTAACATTGTTTTTTTTCATATATTTTATTTGTGGGGCTGTTAGAAAACACTGCTTATTTTCGGCAGAATTTGCGTTTTTGTCAGCGCAAAAGCAGACAAGTTCCGCATAAAAAGTTAACAACTTCAACTTAAAAAAAATAAGTATAAAATGGGGGAATAATATGATAGAAGTTTCGCACGTTTCCCGCACATTCGGGGATTTCCGTGCAGTAAGCGACGTCAGTTTTTCAATAAAAACTGGTGAAATTGTAGGCCTTCTCGGGCCAAACGGAGCCGGAAAATCCACAACAATGCGCATGATTACCGGCTTTCTTAACATGACAAGCGGTTCGGTAAAAATTGACGGAAAGGACATTACCGAAGATCCTGTCCAGGCAAAGCGAAAAATCGGTTACATGCCGGAATCCGCTCCGTTATACGGCGACATGATTGTAGAAGATTACCTTCGTTATGTTGCAGAAATTCAGGGTGTAAATCCAGCCCAGCGCATTCCGGAACTTTGCGAACAGTGCGGCTTAAAGGAAGTTATGCACAAAAATATTAACGACCTTTCGCGCGGTTACAGGCAGCGTGTCGGATTAGCCCACGCACTTATGAATAACCCTGAAATTTTAATTCTGGACGAACCGACAAGCGGTCTTGACCCGAACCAGATTGGCGATGTCCGAAACCTTATAAAAGAAATCGGTAAAACAAGAACAGTAATTATTTCAACCCACATTTTAAGCGAAGTTGAAACACTTTGCAGCAGAGTAATTATTATTTCGCAGGGAAAACTTGTAGCAGACAGTCCTACAGCAGAACTTAGGGAACGCTACGGACATTCTCTTTCCATAAAGATTGCAGCGGCAAACGTTACAGGCGAAAAACTTGCCGGAGAAATTGCAAAAATCACAGGCGTTGCAGGAGCTTCTGCTTCTGTTGCCGAAACAGTTTCCGGTACAGATTTAGGCTGCGCCGTTATTTCCGTAAATGAAAAACAGGAAGTTCGCCCGGCTATTTTTGAGCTTTGCGCAAAGAACAACTGGCCGCTCTATGAACTTACACCGCAATCCAACAGCCTTGAAGACGTATTCAAAATTCTTACAACTTCTGAAAAATCTGAAACGGAGGCAGCAAAATGAGTAACTCAAAAAATCAAAAAGCAAAAGCCGCTTCATACGTTATTATGAAACGTGAGCTTGCAGCATATTTTACAAGCCCGATTGCATACATTGTTACTGTAGTTTTCCTGATTGGTTCAGGCTTGTTTTTCTTTTCAACATTCTTCCTTTCAAAACGGGCAGAACTGCGTAATTTCTTTGGGCTTTTACCACTTCTTCTTGCTTTCTTTGTTCCGGCATTAACAATGCGGCTTTTCAGCGAAGAAAAAAGAGTTGGAAGCCTTGAAACGCTTCTTACACTGCCTGTTACAGATTTTGATGCCGTTTGGGGAAAATTCCTTGCAGCATTTATAACAAGCGCAGCAATGCTTTTGCCAACGCTTTCTTATGTTTTTACAGCATACATGTTTGGTTCACCTGATTTTGGTCCTATAATCGGCGGATATCTTGGAGCTTTATTCCTTTGCGCTGCTTTTTCTGCAATAGGAATTTTTGCTTCTTCCCTTACGAAAAATCAGATTATCGCGTTTTTTGTTGCATTTGCAATCTGCATAATGCTTTCTATAATCAACATCTTTTTAGTTATTTTTCCTGCACCGATTGTAAACGTGCTTACTTTCTTTTCTGCAAACACACACTTTACTTCAATAGCAAGAGGAATAATTGATACACGCGATTTAATTTATTTTATTTCCGTAACAGCACTTTTTGTCGGTTTAACTGTTAAAACTTCAGCAGCCGCAAGAAGATAAATTGGAGAAACAAATATGAAAAAATTTATAAAATGGATAAAATCTCCCGCAAGTGATTTTGCGCTTTTTGTAATTCTGCTTGTTCTTTTAAATCTTGTTGCTTCACGTGCATTTGTTCGTCTGGATTTAACAGAACCAAAATCTTATTCACTTTCTCAGGCAAGTTCTCAGCTTGTAAAAACATTAAACGAGCCTCTCAACGTTCAGGTTTTCTTTTCTTCAAACCTGCCGGCACCATACAATTCAGTTGAACAGTATGTAAAAGACATTCTTGTTGAATATAAAAACGCCGCAAATAAGAATTTCAATTACCATGTTTACAATATGGATAATAGCGAAAGCCAGACTCTGGCAAGCGGCTATGGTCTTCATCAGGTTCAGATTCAGGAAATTGCAAACAATGAAGTCGGCTTCAAGCAGGCATGGATGGGCGTTGCTGTTGTTTATCAGGACGCAATTCAGACAATAGACAGCCTTACTTCAAGCGACGGATTTGAATACAAGCTTACAACAGCAATCTCAAAAATGATTGCCACAGCCGACACACTTGCACTTCTTCCAAAAGATGACAAAATAAAACTTACACTTTATCTTTCTAACGAACTTAAAGATTTAAGAATCAGCGGACTGGATAAAATTGAAAAAACAGTACAGTCTGCATACACATCATTTAATAGAAGAAATCAGAACAGAATCGATTATGAAAAAGTTGTTCCGGAAAAATCCCGAATCACAGAACTTTCTGAAAAATACGGAGCACAGACAATCAACTGGACTGAAAAGAACGGTTCGCAGGGACTTGGAATTATAGGGCTTGTACTTGAGCACAACGAAAAATTCCATCTTATTCCGCTTAGCATTCAGCGCTCTCTTTTCGGTTATGCCGTTGCAGGACTTGAAAATCTTGAAGATTCACTTTCGCAGTCTTTGCAGTCGCTTGTTTCAAAACCAATGGAAATCGGCTATGTAACAGGCCATCAGGAAGCAGCTTTGGACGACAGCCAGACAGGCGCCGGACTTTTGAACAGGCTTGTTTCTGACCTTTATTCATTCAAGGAACTGAACCTTGCAGAAGAAGAAATTCCGCTTGGCCTCAACGCTTTGATGATTAACGGACCAAAAACAGCACTCAGCGAAACTGAACTTTACAAAATTGACCAGTTCCTTATGCGTGGCGGAAACGTAATGTTCTTTACAGACCCATATAACGAAATTGCGCCGCGTGGTTACGGACAGCAGCCTGCTTACATTCCAAATGACAACGGTCTTGCAAAACTTTTAAATGCTTACGGAATTTCAACAGGAACGGATTATATTCTGGATGAAAACTGTTATACACAGAACCAGCAGGGCATGGGAAAAATTTCAATTTACTATGCACCAGTTCTTCAAAAAAAGAATTTTGCAGACCATCCGATTACAAAGAATCTTGGCTATGTAATTTTCCTTCAGAACGGTTCAATCGATGTAGCTGAAGCAGAAAAAAACAGCGATGTAAAAGTTACAAAACTTGCAAAAACATCGCCAAAAGCATGGCTTATGAAAGACAGAATAGATTTAAATCCTATGGCAATTTATCCGCCAACAGATAAATCTACTGAAAAAGAAGAAAACCTTATGATTCTTGCTGAAGGTAAATTCAACAGCGCATTCGCTTCAGAGCCGGAATCAGCAGATAATGCAGGCAGCAGCACAGACGGAAATCTTTCTTCAAAAACTCATCTTTCAAAAAGCATTCAGAAAGGCAAAATCCTTGTTTCAGGCTCATCTGCCATTCTTACACCGCAGCTTATTGATGAAAACGGTGCTGAACCGATGGCTATGTTAATCAGAAACAGCATCGACTACATGAACGGTAATGCAGAACTTTGTACAATGCGCACAAAAGGACTTTCTTTCAACTACCTTTCAGTAACAAATCCGGCACTTGCAGGCCTTGCAAAACTTTTCAACCAGTTTGGACTTGCAGTAATTGTTACTGTTATCGGACTTTTGGTTTGGAAAAAACGTTCAAAACGCAGAGCGGCAATCCACAACCATTACAATCCTAACGACACAAGAACAATTTCAGAATAAAGGAGGAGCCGGAAATGAATACAAGAAAAACAATACTTCTTTCTGCAATCGCTGTATTACTTTGCGTTTATGCTTTACAGCTTATTTCTGCAAAAAAAAGTTCCATTAAAAACATTACCTTAAAAAATGAACCGGCTGTTTATACAATTCAAAACAGTTCAGGTGAAGTTGTTTTAACAAAAGAAACAATAAACGGTGAAGCCACATGGATTACAGGAAGCCAGAAATACAAGGCAACACAAATTTACGCTGACAACATAAAAGACAACGTAATGGACATAAAGGTATTGGACACCGTTTCTCATTCTGATTCAGAAGCAGCACTTGAACGCTATGAATTAGGAGACGGCGCTATAAGCGTTACAGCAACCGACAGCAACGGAAAAGTTCTCCGTAAAATGTTCATCGGAAAAGAATCAACGACAGGTTCTCAAACTTACGTAAAACTTGATTCAGGCAAAGATATTCTTCTGGTTTCAGGCTCGTTAAAAGAAATTTTCGGAAAATCCGTAGAAGAATTAAGAAGCAAGGACATTTTCAGATTTGAAGGCAAAGAAGTTTCCAAAGTTTCTGTCGATGGAGCTGCAGGCAAGTGGAGTGTTGAAGCAAAAGATTTAAGTGCCGAAAAACCTGAATGGAACATTACAGGAATTTCAGAAAAACTTGACGATACAAAAGTTACAAACTGGGTTAATTCCCTGCCGTATCTTTCGGTTGAAAGCTGGGGAAACACAGACAAAGTACCGGATGTAAAACCGACAACCGTTGTACTTTCTAAGGCAGATAAAACTGTCGAAATTTCCGTTTACCCTGTAAAAGACGGCGAAAACGTTCAGTATTTTGGCACATGTTCAGAAACACCGTATACGTTTACGCTTTCAAAATACATGGCAGAAAAATTCTTAAAATCGCCGGAAGATTTAAAGTAGTTCTTTAGAAGAAAGGGCTGGCTGATAAATATCAGCCAGCCCTGCACAGTGCGGCCTTTAAGCATTGGCTTTCGCCAGGCAATGCCATTCGCGCCGCCATATTTTTTTATGCTGAATGCGTAATTTCAGACGCTTTTGCCTTTACGGCTTCAAAAAGTTTTTTCTTGTCGTTTTTATTTTCTGTAATAAGGCGCACAAAAACAGAACCTGCAACAACAGCTTCTACATAATCTGCAAGAGCTTCAGACTGCTGTCCGTTTGAAATTCCAAAGCCGCCGTAAACTTTTGAGCCGCCGGCATTTACTTTTTTCAAAAAATCAAGTGTAGCAGAATCAATCTTTGTAGACGTTCCTGTAATTCCTGTGCGAAGAGCGGCATAAATGTACGGAAATCCTGCTTCAGCAAGTTTTTTAAGACGTTCTTCTGTCATGCTTGGAGCTGCAACCGGAATATTTATCATTCCGTTTTCTTTGCAGGCCTGAGTAAGTCCTTCATCGTTATCAAAAGGAAGGTCTGGAATAATCATTCCGTTTACACCGGCTTTTGCCGCAAGCGCACAAAATTCTTTTACACCGGGTGTATAAACAAGGCTTGCATAACTCATAAGGTAAATCGTAATTTCAGGAAATTCTTTATGAAGTTTAGAAATAAAGGCAAGCCCGTCTTTGGTTTTATACGAACGGCTCAAAACTTCAGTACATGCACCCTGAATTGCTGGACCGTCTGCGCTTGGATCAGAAAAAGGCAGCTGTATTTCAAGTATATTTGCTCCACCGGCAACAAGTGCACGTGCAGCTTCAAAAGCAAGTTCATCTGTCGGATAGCCGGCGATAAGATGGCTCATCAATTTTATTTTTCTGCTCATTATTCTCTCCCCATAATTTCTGCGTCATGAATGTCTTTACCATCGTTCAGTCGATCAAGTTCCGAAACAAGGAACTGCTTCCATTCAGCCGGGCGGAAAACAGGACAGGTGATAAAAATATCCTTATCGCCGCGACCAGACATATTTACAATAATTGCCTTGTCCTTTGGCAGCGTCGGTGCAAGTTTAATTGCAGCTGCTCCTGCATGGGCACTTTCCAAAGCAAACAAAACACCTTCATTTTTTGCAAAAAATTTTACGGCTTCAAGAGCTTCGCTGTCTAATGCAGAAGTAAATTCTATACGGCCATTCTTACCTAGCGCGGCAAGCTGAGGACCTATTCCGCAATAATCAAGTCCTGCAGAAATTGAGCGTGTAGAAAGCGCCTGTCCGTCATCATCGAGCAAAAAGCGGGATTTATACCCCTGCATGATTCCGTCTTTGCTGGCATTTCCTGTCATGCGGCTTGCATTTTCTCCAGGATTCGGGCCGATTCCGCCGGCTTCAACAGCAATAAGCCGAGGCGATTTTTCGTCTATAAACGGAGCAAAAAATCCGATAGAATTTGAGCCGCCGCCGCAACAGGCAATCATTGCCGCAACGTCAAGTTTTCTTTCGGCAGCCTGTTTTTTAACTTCTTTACCAATTACACTCTGGAATTCGCGTACAATATCCGGGAATGGGGCAGGTCCTACTGCAGAACCTAAAACATAATGAGTTGTATCAATATTTGCAGCCCAGTCGCGCATAGCTTCGTTTACCGCATCTTTAAGGGTTCGGCTTCCGGATGTTACGGCATGAACCTTTGCCCCGTACATTTCCATTGCAGCAACATTAGGCTGCTGACGGCGAACATCAACTTCGCCCATATAAACGGTACAGTCCAGGCCAAGTTTTGCACATGCGGCGGCGGTTGCAACTCCATGCTGTCCTGCTCCGGTTTCCGCAATAATGCGCTTTTTGCCCATTATTTTTGCTAAAAGGCACTGGCCAATTGAATTGTTAATTTTGTGGGCACCAGTATTCGCAAGGCCCTCAAGCTTTATGTAAATCTGTGCACCGCCTAAAATTTCTGTTGCAGTTTTTGCAAACAAAAGCGGAGTTTCTCTTCCTATATAATCACGCTGGATTGTTGCGAGTTCTTCCAAAAAAGCTTTATCAGCCATTGCATCTTTAAATGCGGATTCAAGTTCATCTAACGGGCGGCGCATTACTTCTGCAACATATTTACCGCCAAACTGCCCGAAAAATCCGTTATCGGAATGTGCCATATTTTATCTTTTCTCTCCCCATAATATTTTATAATTGCGCAAAACACGTTTAATTTGCGCTAAGCGCAGTAAAAAAATCTTTCATTTTCTTTTCATTTTTAATGCCGATTTCATTATCCTCAATTCCGCTTGAAACATCTACCAGTTCAGGCAAAAATTGTTTTACCAAATCTGCAACATTTTCTGGTGTTACACCGCCTGCAAGCCACAAATGACCGTCTAAAACATAATTATGAGCGCGGCAATCCTGTAGAAAACGAGCTTCACCTTTTGCTATAAGCCGGGAAACAATCTGATTTTCAATTTTTTCTTTTCCGGTTACAGCAAAGAAATGAGGTATCTCTGTTAAATAATCAGGACATTTTTCATACGGGATTCCGTGTATCTGAATAAAATCAAGAACGCCTTGTTTTACAAGTTCAGCAGCGGCATAAGCTTCTACACTTTCAGGCCGCGTAATAACGGCAACTTTCATCGCCCTGATTGTTTTTAATTCATTTTTAAACTGATTAAATTTCATTCCATATACATTACGGCCGAATTCTGTAGCAAATATAAACCCGACAAAATCCGCTCCAAGTTTATCTGCCAGAAGCACATCAGAAAACTGTGTTAATCCGCAAATCTTTACTAAAGGCCGGCCAGAAGCAGAACGGGATAGAACTTTTTCAGCAAGCTCTATAATTTTTCTTCCATAAAGATTTTCTGATTCAGATTTGAAGGCTTGTACAAATTTTCCGGCTTTATCAGGCTCCTTTGCGGCAAACTCTCCTAAAAGAATTCCTTTAAAACCCATAGCTCCAACTTTTTTTGCCGCATCTGCTGTTGTAATTCCGCTTTCAAAAATTACATCGCCGCCAAGTTTTTTCTTTAGCATTGCAGGAACTAAAAAATCTATGGAAAAATCTTTTAAATTTCTTGAATTTACTCCGCAGACAATCGTTTCTGCATACCGTCGTTTGGCAAACAGAACTCTTTCGGCATCTTCTTGTGTACGCACTTCAACCAGAGCTTTTATGCCGAGTTCCTCACACTTTTTAAGCATGGAAAGCATTTTTTCAAGCTCAAGGATTCCTGCAATTAAAAGAACTGCATCAGCGCCGCATCGGAAGGCAATTTCAATTTCCTGCTCATCAATTAAAAAATCTTTGCGAAGCACCGCAACATCAGGAACCGCATTGCACACATCAATCAAATCCTGAAGGCTTCCTTTAAAATAATTTTCTTCCGTAAGACAGCTGATGGCATCAGCCCCGCACGCTCGATATTTCTTTGCCGTTTCTCCGGCATTTAAGTCTGGAGCAATGTCACCCTTGCTTGGCGAAGCCCTTTTTACTTCCAGAATTACGCCCTTTTCTGCCATAAACGGAACAATGGCCCGCGTACGTTTTTCAGGAATTTTTACGCCAAAGCTGAAGCCGCGTTTTTCTATATCTTTCTTACGCTGTTCAACAATTTGTGCAACAATATTTTTTTCGCTCATATTTCTAAAGCCAATAATTTCTTAATTTTGCCAGGAATTAATTACGCTGCAGAAGAAACTTCTACAATCTGTTCAAGTTTTGCAAGAGCTTTTCCAGAATCGATTGAATCCAAAGCCATGCGGTAGCCTTCTTTTAAAGTCTTAGCTTTGCCAGAAATATAAAGGACGGCAGCAACGTTAAGCCCTACTGCATAACGCAGAGTTTTTCTGCCTTTTCCTTTAAGAACCTCCATTCCTAAAGCTGCATTGTCAGCCCCGTTTCCTCCGCACAGTTCCTGTTCATCTGCATCTGTAATTCCAAAATCAGCAGGTTTTATCGTATAACGATATTCTTTTCCGTCGGAATTAATCTGATAAACAGCTGTTTCTGCACAAGGAGAAATTTCGTCATATCCGTCATTGCTCGAAATAACCATTACGCGCTTTGCACCAAGAGCTTTTGCCGCATGCGCATAGTCTTCAAGCAAATCTTTGGAATAAACACCAAGAACTTCATATTCCGCATTGGCAGGATTTAAAAGCGGGCCTAGAATATTGAAAATTGTTTTTATGCCAAGTGCCTTTCTTACAGGAGCTGCAAAACGCATTGCAGAATGATAAACAGGTGCCATTAAAAATCCAAAGCCTGTTTTTTTAACAAGTTCTGCAGTTTTTTCAGGAGATGCCATTATCTTTATGCCAAGATTTTCAAAAAAGTCTGCGGCCCCAGATTTAGAAGAAACAGCCCTGTTCCCGTGTTTTGCTACGTTCTGGCCGCAACTTGCCGCAACAATGGCAGAAAGAGAAGAAATATTAAAACTGCCTTTGCCGTCACCACCTGTTCCAACAATTTCTGCAAGACCTGTACTTGAAAGCGGAAATGCTGTTTTCTGTTTTAAAAGAGCTTTTGCGCAGCCAATCATTTCGCTTGTTGCAGGACCTTTTGCTGCCATAGCAGCAAGAATTGCGGATGTAACACACTCATCCATTGTTCCGTCAGTAAGATTTTCGATAAATAAGGCTGCCTGTTCTTCGCTCAGGTCTTTTTTTTCTATAAGCTGATTTAAATATGCTGCAACAGGAATGTTTTCACGGCGGTATTTTAAGAATGCACGGAAAATATCATCACCTTTCTGGCTTGCTATGCTTTCCGGGTGAAACTGAACGCCTTCTATAGTCATAGTTTTATGGCGGATTCCCATTATTTCGCCATCGGCAGAGCGGGCAGTAACTTCAAAATCATCCGGCAAAGTTTTTTCATCAATTGCAAGAGAATGATAGCGGGTAAAACTTGCCTTTTTACCGATAATGCGGAAAAGCCCTTTTCCGTCTAAATCCATTTCTTCAACAACACCATGACAGATTCTTTTTGCCTGAACGATTTTTGCACCAAAGGCTTCGCCTATAGCCTGATGTCCAAGACATACGCCCAAAATCGGGATTTTACCGGCAAAATATTTTATTGCATCTATACTTACCCCTGCATCTTTTGGTGTACCCGGTCCCGGACTTATTACAAGGCGCGAAGGATTCATCTGAACGAGCTGTTCCAGAGAAACTTCTTTTGAGCGGACTGTTACAACTTCTTCATTGCCAAGACGCTGTAAAGCCTGAACAACATTAAATGTAAACGAATCGTAATTATCTATAACTAAAATCATCTTATTTCTCCTGTTTTTTTGTGTTTTCAATTACTGAATTTTCGATTACGGCGCGAAGTGCGCCCAGTTTTTCATTTGTTTCTTCCCATTCACGCTCAGGGCTTGAATCGTAAACAATTCCGCCGCCTGCCTGCAAAGTCCAGACATCGTCCTGCTTAAGTGCACAACGGATTCCTATGCAGAAATCAAGATCACCGTTTGTCTGAAGGTAGCCGATTGCACCGGCATAAAATCTGCGCTTTACTTTTTCAAGGCGACTTAAAATTTCTATTGCACTGATTTTCGGCGAACCGGAAACAGTTCCTGCCGGAAATGCAGAACGTAAAACCTGTATCTGCTTTACGCCAGATTTAACCTTGCCCTGAACATCGCTTACCAGATGCATTACGTGACTAAAATATTCACAGTCCATGTAGCGCGTAACTTCAACAGAACCCGCTTCACACACACGGCCTAAATCGTTGCGTGCTAAATCTACCAGCATTAAGTGTTCACTTTTTTCTTTATTGTCGCCCAAAAGTTCTGCCTTAAGTTTTTCATCTTCTGCAGAATTTTTTCCACGGCGGCGGGTTCCGGCAATCGGCCGGATTGAAGCAACCCCTTCGCGAACGCGTACCAGACTTTCCGGGCTTGAACCTACAAGCTGGAATTTTCCAAAATCAATATAAAGCAAATACGGCGAAGGATTTACCGAACGCAGGCGGCGGTAAATTTCCAATGCACTGTTTTCATTTTCAATTTGAAGACGGCGGCTTGGAACTGCCTGAAAAATATTGCCTGCAATAATATCTTTTTTCAAAGATAAAACTTTTTCTTTATATTCTTTTTCACTTACCTGCAAATCCGTTATAATCCTGCATGGCTTCTGTTCTTCCGGCGGCGCAAGATAAGAAAAATCCAAATCGCCAAGCCGGCTTTTTAAGTTTTCAACAGCCTTCTGCAAATCAATCTGATGCTCTGTATAGTTAAAGGCAAAAACATGAAGCTTTTCTGTAAAATGATCAAAAACTATATAAATGTGGCCTACGACAAATTCACTTTCAGGAATTTTAAGTTCATCAACTTGAGGCGCAAGATGGATTGTGTCGCAGCGCGCACAAAACTCGTAGCTTAAATAACCTACTCCGCTGGCAGGAACCGGGATGTTTTTAACCGGAAGTTCATTTTCTTCTGCAACATACAAAAGCGCATCAAGTATATCCGGTTCTTTTTGAACATTCTGTTTGTCTTCTGTTTTTACCGAATCAAAGGTAAACGGCACGCGCCGTCCGTCTATTATAAAAGCAATTCCTTCATCATCCTGAAGTATATGAAAAGCATCTTCTGCCATAAGAATTGAATAACGCTCTTTTCCCATGTCAAACCGCGCACTTTCCAAAATTGCCTTTGCACCGATTTTTCGCGCAAGACTGAACGGAGTGTAGCGGTCGCTCGGAAGAGAAAGATAAATGCAGTCATTTCGTTTTGTCATATTTTGTCCTTGAAACATAGCCGGACAGCAATCGCTTCGGTATATTTTACAGTATTGTACAACCGACCTTACGATTCTATACGTAGATACGTTTCTGTTTGTAGTAGCACTATACAATCAGTTGTTGTTTCTGTCAATAGAATCATGCAAAAAAAAAACAGGAAATTACATGTTCATGTTCGACTTGCCGATAGCAGATTATTTTAGTATTATGAAAATATAGCTTTGGTACTTTTTTTACTTGCCAGAGCAATAGAATACAGACGGGAGAAACAATGAACAGTTTAGCAGGCTCCATTTTAAAAAATGACGACACAGATGATGCAAAAGATAAGAAAGCAAAAGGTTCGGATCCTCTTACAGAGAAATTTCTAAAAACACGTCAGATAATTCTTTCTGGAGAAATCAACAAAGATCTGGCAGAAAAGATTGTACGCCAGCTTCTTCTGCTTGAAGCAGACAACCACGACCCGATTTACGTATATATCGATTCACCTGGCGGCGATGTAGACGCAGGTTTTGCAATTTTCGACATAATCCGCTTTATTGATGCACCGGTTTACTTAATCGGCATGGGACTTATTGCCAGCGCAGCTGCCCTTATTCTTCTTGCAGCTCCAAAGGAACGCCGTCTTGGACTTCCTGACAGCCGGTACTTAATTCATCAGCCTTTAAGCGGAATGAAGGGAGTTGCCACCGACATTGAAATTCACGCTCAGGAAATGGCAAAGACAAGGGCAAAATTGAATAAGCTTATTTCCGAAGAAACAGGAAAACCTTTATCTCAGGTTTCCAAGGACACTGACCGTGATTACTGGCTTGATTCAGCAGAAGCCGTTGAATACGGGCTTATCAGCGGAATAATCACAAAACGTTCAGATTTGAAAAAATAGAAATTGTAAACTATTTTTTTTTATGGTAAATTAATATGTACTTTGATTTGACCGAACGCCTTAAAGATTCAATTCTTGACGCAATGGAAGATCAAACTTCCGTTTTTGTTTTAGATACAAAACAGGGCAGCCTTGTAATTTCAAATCAGAGTACAGAAAACAACGAACAATTTGTCAGTTTGCCGCAATGGACATCTGAAGAAGGATTTAAAATAAGGCAGCAGTTTGTATCAGATTTACATTCGCCGCTTGCCAAAGATGAACTTCAGCAGATTCTGCATTCAGGCAGGGGGGTGTTCAGAAATTTTAAAAATTGTTTAAAAAACTATCCTGAAATTGAAAAACGATGGCATTTGTTTAAACGATTAAAAATGCTTTCTAAAATCAACGAATGGTATAATGCATTACGCGAATATTGGGGACTAGAATCCCTTCAGCATGAACCGGAAGATTTTGAAGAACTGGTTCAAAATGATTTTGTTTTTCGCGAGTACGATTCTGTCATGGACAAAGAATCAGTATTGCAAAATGCAGATGCAGAACAGGGCGCATTTGATGACCAGTTAGAAGAAGATGTTTCTAGTGCACTAAATTTTTTATGGAAGTGCCGGTTCCAGACTCAAACAGAGAATCTCGGATTTGTATGCAGAACTTTTTCTAATGAATTTACAGGTTGCATCACTTTTCAGCCTTGCCCGTCCAATTCATCAAAAACAGTCGTTATGACGGCTTTTTTTGTTTTGCAAAATTTCCGCGGATTAGGAATTGGCAAAGAGCTTTTATCTCGAAGTCTTGAAGACTTACGTAAGCGGAAATTTAAATGGATTATTATTACGAATGTAATTATTCCTGACCACATGATTCCATTATTAAACCGTTCAGGGTTTGAAAAAACTGGTTCAGGATATATAGCAAAACTATTTTGAAAACATTGCAAATTAGTAATAGGAGTTTTTAATGTCTTTCAAGTATGACAACGAAGTTGATATGAATTTGTTTGTATCCATTTTGAAGGATGCAGTTTCTAAAGTAAAAACAGAAGAAGATCCAGAAGTTTTAACGGATTTAAAGAAAGTATTTAAGAAGAATGTTCCTTTTTCTTTGCGCATGTATGTTGCTGCATACCTGGCAAAACAGGCAATGGGCAGCCGCTCATCTTCTTACAGAAACCGCAGGGAAAACCGCGATTCACGTTACTCTTCACGCGACTGGAAAAACCGTGAATCAAGAAATACCTATAATTCAAAACCTTCTTATTCATCATCTTCAGAAATTTCCGGCGAAAGCCGCCTGGAACACACAGGAGATGCTGAACAGCCAAGACCACAGAGAGTTGAAATTGATCCGGCTTTAGCCGCTACAATTTTTATCGGTATCGGACGCAACCGCCGCGTTTATCCGCGCGACTTAGTAGGTCTTTTGGTAAGCGTTGCACAGCTTGACCGCGACAGAATCGGTGATATCCGTGTTCTTGCAAACTATTCTTTTATACAGCTTTTCAACGAAGATGCTGATAAAGTTATTGCAGCCTTGAACGGTTACGATTACCGCGGCAGAAAACTTACAGTAAGCTATTCAAGACAGAAAGACGCAACAGAAGCTTCTGCAAATACAGATTCTTTATCAGACGGAAGTTTTGAAGAAAACAATTACAGTGCAGAAGATGCCGCAGCTTACGCCGCAGCAGAAAAAGCAGCTTCTGACAAAGAGCCATTTGGCGCAAACGTATAAAAAAATGCATGCTATACAGACTGGTCCGCTAAGCGTAAACACATGGATTGTTCCATTAAATGAAAAAAATGTTTTCATTGTTGACCCGGCAGGCCAGCCTGCAACCGGCGACGAAAGGGATGTTATTGATTATCTAGAAAACAACAACCTAAATCCCGTTGCCGTTATTCTTACTCACGGCCATTTTGACCATGTACTAGGTCTAAGTGTAATAAAAGAAAAATACCCTGAAATAAAAATTGCAATTCACAAAGAAGATGCTGGCTACATCGGAAAAAAATCAATAATCTTACAGACAAAATCCATGGTTCAGCTACGGGCAAATTGTTTTCTCCCTTACATCGAAAATCTACCTGAGCCGGATTTCCTGCTTGAAGATTCATGCACACTTGATAAAATTTTCAAAAGCAATACATTTGAATCTGACATTACCAAAGCATTTGCTGACTGGCTTGTAATTCACACACCGGGGCACACAAAAGGTTCAGTCTGTCTTTATAATCAAAAACGAAATTTACTGATTTCCGGTGATACAGTTTTTTACCGTGGTTTCGGCAGAACCGATTTATACGGCGGAAGCATGGATGAACTTTTAAACAGTCTGGATAAATTAAAAAAACTGGTTCCGCCAAATGCGCTAGTTTATCCGGGACATGACTATTCAAACTTTGAACTTTCAAAATCTATAAGGTACTAAAAAAAACTGATTCGCCGGCTACATTTGAGGCCCAGCTACGCTACCAGCCCCAATAAGAAAAATATTCAGGTCCATACGGCCTGTAATATTCTGTTCCTGAAACATTTTCAATTCTATAAAAAGTTACGTCACAATCTTTTTTTTCTGCAAAAACAGTAACAATGGCAAAAGATTTTTCAGAATGAGCACGCGGAAGATATATACTTCCGGGATTTACAAAAACGGCATCTTTTTTTTCAAACTGCGGAACATGTGTATGTCCAAAAAGAACAAGCGAAGCTCCTGTAACCTTAGCTTCAAGTTCCAGACGCTCTATACCCGAATAGACTCCAAAACGATGTCCGTGAGTTAAAAAGATTTTTCGGCCGGCTGCTTCAAAAATAAGTTCTGAAGGAGTTTTTATATCCTGATAAGAATAACTGTCATTATTTCCACGCACAAAAGCAACGACCGGCGGTAAAAGAGCTTTTTCAACAGAAAGCAAATCACTGATTCCGTCGCCACAAAAAGCTATGCAATCTACAGATTTCCCAAAATAAGAAACAATTCTTTTTACAGCCTGACTGTTACCGTGTGAATCAGAAAAAACAAGTATTTTTGCCTGAGTAGATTTTTTTAATTTTTCGGCATCGTCAGGAGAAGAAATCAAAAAAGAATCTAACTGCAAAAAACTGTTCATGCCTATTCTTTATCCTGAAAAACAAAATGATTTGCCGAACGAAGTCCTGAATCAGAATCAACATAATAACTTACAGTTCTGCTGCTTCCGGCAATATTCTGAACATGAACAATCAAATCAGAATCATGCGGCAGAGGAGAATCCAGCAAAGCCATATATTTTATAGCCTGAATGATTAAAGTCTCTGAATCTTCAGGAAGAGGAGAAGTCTGTTCTTCCGCATCTGAAAGCATGTCTGAAATATGCATTTTTTCAAGCACAAAATCAGAAATCCATTCTGTGCCAAGAACATTATCCTGGGAAAACATAGAAAAAACAGGGAAAGGTACTTTGCCGTCATATAAAGCAAAAAGCTGGCTTACGGCATTATGAGTATTTTCTGGCGCACCAAGCAAAAGAATTCCCTGAAGCTCGTACTCCTCTAAAAATTCAGAAAGAAGACTGATTCGTTCCCGTCCGGCAATTTTAAAATCTTTTGGAAAAACCAGCGGAAAAATCAAGCCGCCATCCTGAGCAAGCCCAAATTCAAAAGAAAGCTTCTTTTCCATTTCTTCAACAAAACTTTCTTCGTTGTATCCGTATCCAAAAAGAACGCAAATTTTTTTATCAGAAAAATTCCAGTGTTCAGATTTTTCAAAGGAGCTGTCCTGAATATCCTTAACATTAAGTTCAATACAGTCTTCAGGATTATTTATTTCTTCATTATTTTTACAGGCGCCTACGGCAATCATTATAAAAAGCCAAAGCACGCCGATAAAATTATTTTTCAAACTGATAGTTTTCACATCACTATAATAGCTGATTTTTTATTAAATTGAAATGGGCATATTCAAACATATTCCCCAGGCAAGAGAATGATAATGTATCCTTGTATATTTTTGTGTCGTTTTAAAAACCGGCGACACAGGCACAACATTTACACACAATGAATATTTCTGCATTTTTTCGTACTTTTTTTGCATATTTTTGCATTCTTCCAATTGAACAGATATTATTCATACAGTATTATAAAAATGTAGGCTGACAAACGAAGCCAAGCCTGCACTTATAATTCCAAAACGGAAGGAGAATAAGAAAAATGAAAAAGTCAGGACTTTTAGCAGTCGCTCTTTTATCTGCATGTTTAATTTCATGCGGCGGTAAAAAGGAAAACATTGTAAAAATTGGTGTTTATGAACCAGCTTCCGGTGATAATGGTGCCGGCGGAAAGCAGGAAACTCTTGGTATCCAGTATGCAAACGAAATTACACCAACTGTTACAATTGGTGGTAAAGAATACAAGGTTCAGCTTGAAATAGTTGATAATGAATCTTCAAATGATAAAGCTGTAACAGCAGCTTCTGAATTAATTTCAAAAGGAGTTTCAATCGTTCTTGGTTCTTACGGTTCAGGTGTTTCTATTGCAGCATCTGACACATTTGCCGCAGCAGATGTTCCAGCACTTGGCGTAACATGTACAAATCCTCAGGTAACAGCAGGAAACGATCACTACTTCCGCATCTGCTTCCTTGATCCATTCCAGGGTTCTGTTCACGCAAACCTTGCAAAAGACCAGTTCAAGGCAAAAAAGGCTTATGCACTTGCAAAACTCGGTGATGACTATTCTGTAGGTCTTTGCAACTACTTTATTGAATCTGCAAAAAAATTCGGTATTGATGTAGTTTATGAAACATTCCCTGACGGAACTTCAGATTTCTCTGCTTACGTTGCAAATGCAAAGAATAACGGTGCAGACGTATTCTTCAGTCCGGTTTCTATTGAAGCTGCTGCCCTTATCATTGAACAGGCTAATACACAGGGCTTAAAGATTCCGCTTCTTGCAGGCGATACATGGGATTCCAACGTTATCCTTGCAGCTGCTAAAGGAACAAACCTTGGCGTTTACGTTACGACATTCTTCGTAGAAGGTTCAAAAGACAGCCAGATTACAAACTTTGTAGACGGATTCCGCAAATATCTTAATACAAATGCTACAGCAAAAACAAACAACGGTGGCGATGATGAAATTGCAGCAGTTTCTGCAATGGGCTTCGATGCATATTACACAGCTCTTGAAGCACTTAAAAATGCAGGCTCTACAAAAGCTATCGATGTAAAGAAAGCTCTTCCAAAAACAACATACAAAGGTGTTTCTGGAAACATAGCATTTGATGCAACAGGTGATGCAATCCGTGATGTTGCTTACATCAAAAAAGTAAACACATCTACAGGAAAATGGGACTTCGTTGCACAGCAAACAGTAAAATAAGCTTTTATAAGCTTAAAAGACGACAGTCCAAGGCTGCTTTGTAAACCATGGCACTGTCGTTCTGCAGATTGAAAAAATCAAGCTGCAATATTAAGTCAAGGCGCTATTTTAGAGGTATTTTAGCAGCCTTGGCTTTCCTGTTTAATTACAAAATCTACAAAAAGGTCGCCTAAATTACCAAAGAAGGTTATACTGTTTAGGCTACGCTTTTGTAGATTTTTGCATTTATAGCAGATTCAATTCTGTATAAATGCTTAAAAAAGTATTTTGCAAATTCATATTAAATAAGGATTTTAGAATGAGCTTTATGACTACCAACCTTCCGTATTTTCTTGCAGGAATTTCTACCGGCGGACAATACGCACTTATCGCCATAGGCTATACAATGGTCTACGGAATTCTTCGCCTTATAAACTTTGCGCATGGCGATGTTTTTATGGCTGCAGGTTTAATCATGATTTATTCCTATACAATCATGCCGTTATGGATCTGCGTGCCGTTCACTATTATTTTAACTGTCCTTTTAGGCTTTACAGTTGAACGCGTTGCTTACAAGCCGTTAAGAACAGCTCCGCGTATGTCCATAATGATTTCTGCAATCGGTATGTCTTATTTGATTCAGAATATAGCATTGTACATTACAGGCGGACTTCTTAAAAACTATCCTAAAATTCCATGGACAAGCGATTCCATAACAATCGCTGGTGCAATTACAAAACGCGTAACAGTAATCACACCTTTCCTTACAATTTTACTGGTTGTTGCACTTGTTCTTCTTATTAACCACACAAAAATTGGAATGGCAATGCGCGCCGTTTCCAAGGACTTTGAAACAGCACAGCTTATGGGCATAAAAATTGACTCAGTAATTTCAATGACCTTTATCATTGGTTCATTTCTTGCAGCAATCGGTTCAATACTGTTCTTTTCTAACTATCCGGGTGTAACGCCAACAGTTGGCGGTATGCCAGGCTTAAAGGCTTTCGTTGCAGCAGTTTTTGGCGGAATCGGTTCCATTCCTGGAGCTGTAATCGGTGCATTTATAATCGGTATATGTGAAAACATAATAAAAGGGCTTGGCTGGACAACTTTCAGCGATGCATTCACCTTTGTACTTTTGATTATCGTTCTTATGTTCATGCCGACAGGTTTGTTCGGCGAAAAAGTTACAGATAAAGTTTAATGTTACATAAATAGGAAAAACTTATGGAAAATCAAATACAAAAAAAATCAATTAACTTTGATATGCTTATAAGTTTTGGTTTGTTGGCCTTACTTTTTGCAGTCCTTATAATTCTTGAACAGTGCCTGCCGCGCACTTCAATTTTGTTTACTGTTTTAAAAAAAGGTGCAATCTACGCACTTGTTGCAGTTTCAATGAACCTTCTTAACGGCTTTACAGGTCTTTTCAGTCTTGGACAGGCAGGGTTTATGCTGCTCGGTGCTTACACCTATGCGATTTTTACAATTCCAGTAGCAGCAAGAATGCAGGTTTACCAGTATTTCAATGGCGGAATCATTCAGTTTACGCTGCCTGTATTTTTAGCAATGATTTTAGCCGGATTAGTTGCCGCAGGCTTTGCATTTTTAATCGGGCTTCCGGTTCTAAAACTAAAATCAGATTATCTTGCAATAGCAACTTTAGGATTTGCAGAAATCATGCGTGCCTTATTCCAGTGGGATAAAATCGGGGTAATTACAAACGGTTCAAACCTTTTGAGAAAATATCCGGTATTTAAATCTACAATCTTTTACTTTGCAATCAGCGGAATTTGTATAGCAGTTATTGTTCTTTTAATTAATTCAACATACGGCAGAGCTTTTAAGGCAATCCGCGATGATGAAGTTGCAGCCGAAGCAATGGGTATAAATCTTGCTCACCACAAACGGCTTTCCTTTGTAATCAGTTCATTCTTTGCAGGAATTTCAGGTGCCCTTCTTGCGATGTTCCAGACAACAATTCAGGCAAGCCAGTTTAAATCTGCAATGACCTATGAAATTCTTTTGATTGTTGTAATCGGCGGAATCGGTTCAATCACAGGCAGCTGTATTTCTTCTTTCCTGTTCATTGCATGCTCTGAATGGTGGCTTCGCTTCCTTGATAACGCAAACCTGAACCTTACTTCAATTCAGATTTTGCGCCCGGGCTTTAGAAAAGTTGTTTTCAGTGTTGTAATTATGATGATCGTTCTGTTCTATCAGAAAGGAATTATGGGCGATAAAGAATTTAATCTTGCCGCCCTGATAAGATTCTTTAAATCACTTCCCAAACGCATTGCAAAAATTACATCGAAAAAAGCACAGGCTTCCGCTGTTTCCAGCAAGGAGGGAAAATAATGTCAGAAAATGTACTTAAAATGCAAAACATCACGATGCAGTTCGGCGGTGTTGTTGCAATAAATAATCTTTCCCTGGATGTAAACAAAGGCGAAATTGTTTCGCTCATCGGTCCGAACGGAGCCGGAAAAACAACGGCATTTAACGTTGTTACAGGCGTTTATGCACCTACAAACGGAGCCGTTTATTTTTACGGTAAGGAAATCGTTGAAAATTTTCCTTACGGAAAAATGAAAAAACTATATGCCGGAACAGATAACGGAAAATTTACAAAACGAATTGAACCAACTCCGGATAAAATTACAAAATTGGGTATTGCAAGAACATTTCAGAATATCAGGCTTTGGAAAACACAGACTGTATTCAACAATGTTTTAATTGCAAAGCATCTGCGCCGATCAAGCAATGTTTTTTCTGCAACATTCCGCCTGAATGCAAAAGAAGAAAAAATTCAGCGTGAAGAAACGGCACATCTTTTAAACATTTTAGGACTCTATGAATTCCGCGATGAACTTTGTACTTCTTTACCATACGGAATTCAGCGCAGACTTGAAATCGCCCGTGCCCTTGCAACCGAACCAAAACTTCTGCTGCTTGACGAACCTGCAGCCGGTATGAATCCTCAGGAAACAAATGATTTAACGGCATTTATAAACAAAATCCGCAGCGATTTCCGTCTTACAGTCTTTATGATTGAACATCACATGGATTTAGTAATGGATATTTCAGACAGAATTTATGTATTGAACTTTGGAGCATTAATTGCTTCAGGTACACCTTCAGAAATACAAAATAACCAGACTGTAATTTCTGCATACCTTGGGGAGGACAAAAATGCTTAATATAAAAAATCTTCAGGTATCTTACGGTGGAATTAAAGCCCTTAACGGAATCGACCTTGAAGTTCCGGAAGGCAAAATCGTAACTTTAATCGGTTCAAATGGAGCCGGAAAATCAACTCTTTTGCGGACAATAAGCGGACTTGTAAAAGCAACATCAGGTTCTATAAATTTCAACGGAAAAGAAATTCTTGGCATGCCGATTAATAAAATCTGTGCTGAAAGAATTGCCCTTGTTCCAGAAGGCCGCCATGTTTTTACAGATTTAACCGTACAGGAAAATCTGATGATTGGCGCATACCTCAGAAACGATAAAAAAGAAATAGAAAAAGACATGGAATGGGTTTTTCAGTTGTTCCCGATTTTAAAACAGCGTTCATGGCAGTTTGCAGGAACACTTTCCGGTGGCGAACAGCAGATGCTTGCAGTTGGAAGAGCTTTAATGAGCCGCCCGAAAGTAATAATGATGGACGAGCCTTCGTTAGGACTCGCACCACTTATCGTTCAGCAGATTTTTGAAATAATCAAGGAAATCAATAAAAGCGGTGTAACAATTCTTCTTGTTGAACAGAATGCAAACATGGCATTAAAAACAGCCGACATTGCCTATGTTCTTGAAACAGGAAACATTGTCCTTAAAGGCTCTGGAGAAGAACTCCTTTCTAACGAGGCCGTAAAAGAAGCATACCTCGGAAAAAAGAAAAAATAGTCCTTATAGTTGACACAACACGGCTAAGGCTTTTATAGTTTAAACATGGCATCAAATTCCCTGCGACAAAAGATTTTAAGCATTGGTAATGTTTCCGTTGACATAAAAGCCTATAGTCCGGAAGAAGACAACAACGAATCCTACCGCGATGGAACAATTGAACTTGTTCCAGGCGGAGTTGGCCGCGGGATGGCCGTAAACCTCAAGCACCTTGGACTTAATTCCTACATTTTTTCATGCGTCGGTAATGATATTTTCGGCAATTATTTAAAAGACGGTCTTGAAGCCGAAAAAGTTAATACAACACTTTTGCGCCGCAGTACAAATTACAAAACCGCGCTTTTTTCTGTTATGGCAAGCATAGGACAGCGCGCTTCATGCATTTACAACACTAACATCCTGCGCGAAATAGTTTTAGACGATGATGCCTTGGATTTTATCAGAAAAGAAAAAATCACTAATTTCGTAATGGATTCAAATCTTAACCCGGAAACACTGGAAGCTTTTTACAACTTAAAATCCAGGGATAATAGCATCTTTATATTTCAAAATGCCACTTCACCGGATATAGCAAAAAAATCACTTCCTTTTGCAAGACTTATAGATTTATTTGCCTGCAATGAATTTGAAGCGCAGGCAATTCTTGAAGAAGAAGCCGTTCCTGATCTGGCAACAGCCGATAAGATGCAGGCACTGGGACTAAAAAACTTTATCATTACCTTTGGTAAACGCGGAGTAATGGTAAGAATCGGAAGTGAAACATGGATTGAACCACCCTACACTCCTTCGCACATTGTAGATACAATCGGAGCAGGCGATGCATTTGCCTCTGGCTTTATAATGGGTTTTCTTGAAAAAAAGAACATCAAGCAGTGCATTCACTACGGACTTGCCTGTGCAAAAGAAACGCTGCTTACAAAACAGACAGTAAGCAGCACGCTTACGCGCGATTTTCTGGAATCATACAAAAACGAATAGCGCAAAAAAACGCCGCAAATTGCGGCGTTTTTTTGCGCCATGGATGGCGCACTTTTAATTGACAAGGCAGTTTCAACAGAAACTGCCCAGTTATAAAAAGCAGGGATGCTTTTTATAACTGATTATACCTTAAACAAGTCTATCTGTTCACCAATCTTAACAATCGAATTCTTAACATCGCTTGAAATATCATCCAGAGAAACCCCAGTTTCGTGAATCTTCCTTGCACCATCGGCCATTTTTTCCATGCCGTTCTTCATAGCTGCAGAAGATTCCTGCAAGGTCTTCATTTCCTGCATGATTACGTTACTCTTTACAGACATATCTTTTGAAGCTGTATGAACTTCAACTGTACTGTCGTTCATAGATTTAAGAGCTTCGCTAATCTGCTTAGAACCTGCATTCTGTTCTTCCATTGCTGCCTTAATCTGAATTACAAGCTGATCTGTTTCTTTAATCTTTTCGGATACAGAAGCAAAGGCTGCACTAGAGGCTGCTGAAGCAGAAACAACTTCGTTAATGGATTCCTGAATCTTACTAAGCTGTTCACCGATTGTCTTAGACTGAGAAGATGAAGTTTCAGAAAGCTTACGGATTTCATCAGCAACAACGCTGAATCCTTTTCCTGCTTCACCGGCATGAGCAGCTTCAATTGCCGCATTCATGGCAAGAAGGTTTGTCTGAGCCGCAATAGTTGAAATTGCAAGGTTTGCTTCCTGAAGCATCTGTGACTGAGTTTCAATCTGTTCAATACGTTCGTTAACATCCTGCTGTTTAGTAAATCCAGTCTGAGCATTTTCTGCAAGAGATTCAAAAGAATCTGCCATTTTATCTACAGAATGGTTTACAGATGTAATGTTACCAATCATTTCTTCTACAGCCGCAGAAGCCTGACTTACACCAGTAGACTGGCTGTCAATCATAGAATCAAGAGTTGAAATTCCAGTAGATATTTCGTTAATTGCAGTTGAAGTCTGTTCAACACACTTTGCAGATTCAGAAATCTGACCATGAATAGTCGTAATAATATCAGTAATCTGGTTAATTGCATTAACTGTATCTTCTGTCTGAGCAGAAAGGTTATCACCAGATTCCTGCAACTCTGTTTTAGAATCTTTAACTTCCCTGATAATTGTCTGCAAGCGGTCACAGAATGAATCAAAGTGAATTACAAGCCAGCCGATTTCATCACGAATAAAGAGTTTACATCTCTTTGTTAAATCTGCTTCACCGGTAGACATCTCTTTTAACTGATTAGAAACATTCTTGATACGCCACATAAGCCAGTTTACAAAGAATGAACTTAAAACAATAAGGATTATTGCAAGGACTACAGCACTTGGAGCTACAACCTTTATAGTTTTATTACGGTTAGCTTCAATAGAAGCCATACTCTTTGCAACAAAAAGCATACCTGTTGAAGAGCCGTCACTTGCAGTTAAAGGAGCATAAATAGAAAGATAATTCTTACCTAAAATTATGTTCTTACCGTGATAAATCTGCTTATTTTTCAGAACCATATCAATTATGGTCTGATTATCAAGTTTTGTTCCAACAGCGCGATTTCCTTTATCATCCGTAATGGTTGTAGAAACACGCTCTATATCCTTAAATATAGTACAAACTGCTCCGTAGCTTTTTCCAACCATATCAGGAATAATTTCCCTTGAAAGATTGTAACCAACAATAACAGTTCCAATAAGATTTCCGCCGTTAACAAGAATTGGTGAAGCAGAAACAATTCCATAAGGAATATTGGAAAAAGATTCCATACCGTATACAGGCTTCCTTGATGACATAGCTTTTTTTACGGCAGGGCTGTTCATTACAGAGCCTTCACGGCATCCGTAAGAAGCACCAGAAACAATGTTCCCTGTTGCATTTGAAATTGCAATAAAATCAACCCCAAGCTGTATGCCGTTTTCTTTTACAAGAGCCTGAATGGCAGCACTATTTTCATTTACAACAAGATGCTGAAGTTCAGGATTTTCTGAAAGGATTTCACCATAATGTATGGCGTTTTCTCCCCAGTTACTGAGGATGGTACTTACACCAACATTGGTGTATTCAAGATTCTTACGATTTTCTTCAATAAAACTGCTGTAGAAAATATTAAGCGTTAAAGTAGCACTTACCGCACCGGCAATAATTACTACTCCACCTATCATTCCTAAAAGTTTTGTTGCTATCTGAATATCTTTTTTATATTTGGTCGCAAATCGATCTAGTTCCTTCATAATGCCCTCCTGATAAATCTGCAATTAATATTATTAAATTAGAATAGTCTACCATTATTATATCACATCGGTATAAAAACAACAAAAAATTAGACTTTTTCAATATTATCTTAAGTAATGATACACCTGATATAATTAAAATTCAATAAAAATCTCAACAGGAGGAACTAAAAAAAACGATATCCATAAGAAAAACCTGATTATTTACCTAACGCGGTACCCGGAGTCTCTTAGCATGCCGCTATCACAATGAGTAATGAGTTAGATTTAGCTTTCTAGAATTAAATCACAGGTTTCTGCCTTTGTTACGGCAATCAAATCTTCCGGCGAAATTATAATATTCTGTCCGCGTACACCGGCACTTATATAAACTTTTTCAAATTCCAGTGCCTGGCTGTCTATAAACGTACGGTACTGGCGGCGCATTCCGATTGGAGAGCAGCCTCCGCGGACATAACCTGTAAGTGCTAAAAGCTCTTCAGGCTTTACAGGATTGATTTCTGAAGCCCCTGCTGCCTGACGGGCTTTTTTCAAGTTGATTTCGCACATTGCGCTCTGGCAAAAAACGCAGATTTCCTTGGAATCAGTTCTCATAACGATTGTTTTAAAAACGATTTTCGGGTCAATTCCAAGTTTTTTAGCAGTTCTTTCTGCGGCTCCTTTTTCAAGTTCATGTTCACCATCATC
>JAEEWW010000097.1 GCA_016287815.1 Treponema sp.
ATTAGTTGCCATAGGCACCTCTTTAGTGAAATTGTGACAGCGGCTATTGAAAGCGGAAAAGCAGTAATGATAAAATCAAACAGTCACGTTTGGAATCATTATTGATTCTGCTAAGTCTGGAAGCCGCTGTCTGTTACATAACATGCAACTGTTTTCAGACTTTTTTTTTGACCTCAATCACTGAAGATCACTATATATATAGGGGTACACTAAGAAAAACATGCAATTTTTTGAAAAAAAATTTGAATTTTTTTTTATTTTTTTTCTTTTTTCCACTATTTTGACATCTGAACTTTAGCAAGGGTATTGTTAAAGCTTTGACAATAAGATTGTTAGTACTCTAACAAGGGTATTGTTAGAGCTTTAACAAGGGTATTGTTAGTACTGTAACAAGAGGACTGTTAGAGCTTTAACAAGGGGCTTGTTTGATATGCACCTAAAAAATGACACAGAAAATAAAAGAGGCGGATTGAAAAGGACACACTATATTTAGTGTCTGCGTTAAACTTTACACAGTTAATTTATAGTCTGCACCGGAACTGACACAACTAATTTTATGACTGCTCCTGCAATGTCACAAATTGGATAATCAAAAACAGCACTGCCGAATTGACAGTGCTGCAATCATTTAGAGAAAAATTTATATTCTTTCCCAGAGATGATTTTTATTTAATTCACCGTAGATTGTATGTGTATAAATTAGAAGATCTTCAGAATTATTTTTTACTTTTTTAGCTAATCCACTTTCACCAATTTTTTGTGCAATTTGACCATGATATTGTGCAACTGTACAATTTTTTGGAAAAGAATTTAGATAAACTTGATGATAATCCTTTTTAAGAAGTTCATTTATAACTGCATGTGAATCAAAATAATCACCTTTGGAAAAATTATCATTAATGATTTTATTTATTGCTTTTTTCAACTCCATGTTCAATCTTCCAATAAAAACTATAGTATTTAAATTCACACAGAAAATTTATTCCATTACCCCTAAAAGAATAGGTCTTTTTAAAACATCTGAACTTCCTGCAATGATTATATTTATAGGAATATTCCCAAATGTAGTTACTCCTGCATTTAATACTTCATCTTTTACTTGGCTATTAAGGTATTTTATCATAATAGGTTTAGATTTTTGAAAATATGAAAGCCATACGTATCCAATATCATTTGTAGATTTACTTACTTCCCAATTAGAAATGTAATATGCATGACCAGGTTCTAAAGTTTCATTGTTTAATTTTCTGTTATTATTTTCTACTTCGTTGATTCCATGGTAAGTGTACCCTTTTGCAATTTGCTTTCCTTTTTCATCTAGGCGAACTTTTTTTTCAGCTTCTTCTTTTTCTTTAGCGATTTTCTCTGCTTGGGCTTTGTTATTTTCCGTTTTAATTATTGCTACTTCTTGTCTTATTGTATTGAGATTTTCAATACTTATAAGTTCTGCTTTATTTGTTATATAGCTATTTTCATTTAAAGAAAGTTTAAAAGTATATCCATTATTTTTATATTTTACCAAATCAATAATGTCTGGATTATCTTTAAAAATTTTAGGTCCGTCAGATATTAGGAATTCGTTTATTGCTTTATCTTGTTCTTCTTTTTTTACATCTTTTATAGCTTGTGCCATATTTTCTAAAGGATATGACCAGAAAGTAATCTTGTCACCTGATGTATTTATAATATAATCAAGACTTTTGTCATTATTATTATATGATTCCCAAGAGCAATTATATAAAACAATTGTTTTCCAACCTTTTTTTTGAGCTTGATACCAAGAGAAATAAGAAGCATCCATTTCTGCAAAATCACTAATTTGTTCTTCTACTGCATTTGTATAATTTGTTCCTGTTGAAACACAACTAACTAGCATAAAACCAAAGACAAAACCTAATAAAATTATAAACTTTTTCATACAAGAATTCTCCTCGCAGAATGCAGTGATTAACTTGTGTGTCACTACAAACTACGTATGTAATTATAATACACACGTTATATGCCGTCAAACTTAAATAAAAATACGTAAAATGAAGTATTTTAGGTTATATGGATTCTATTTTTAAGAGGACATTGCGAGCAGAGCTAGATTTTCAAGATGTAAAAATAAAAGAGCTTTCTGCTCGTACAGGAATTTCCCCTAGAACGTTAGAAGGATATTTAAATGCTAGAAGTTCAATTCCGCCAGCAGATGTTGCTGTCAAAATTGCACAGGCATTAAATGTTTCTGTAGAATATTTGGTAACAGGGAATCCTACTTATAATATAGCAAAGAATCAGACGTTAAATAGTCAAAATCCAATTGAAGAAAAAATATCTGTGCTTTCTATTGAAAAAAAGAAATTATTGCGAGATTTTGTAAATCTTTTAGATGGTTATGACATAATTCAGCAAAAACCATAATTGCCGCAAATGCATATAAAAGAGCTTCAACTATTTTAGACGGTCGCCGATATTTCATTTTAGTCTTTATTACTCCAGCTTTTCATTACATAAAAAAACGGAAATGTTATAATTTCCAGAAAACCAAGCCTGATTTTTGTTTTCAGTTTATACGGAAGAAGAAAAGAAAGAAAACCTCTGGAGCAAACAAGACGGCTTTGTTCGTCCTTAGTAAGTTCTGTTCGGATTCCCCATACAATCGGATATTCAAGAGCAAGTAAAGGCAATACGACGGCGATAAACAGAGGTTTTCTATTGTAAGTTATCAAACATGCAAGTCCAATAAAAAAGACAGTGTCTATCAACGAAAGCGTACGATGCAGAGTATTAAATTTGCCGGTTAATTTTTCTACAAAATATAAAATAATATTTGCGAAGATAAATGAAAAAATAAGTTTAGTTTCAATTGCATTGTTCATAAATTTTCCTAAAATTTTATAATTGCGCGAGAATATTCGATTTTATATCCTGTAAGGTTTTCAAGTTCAGCGTTTACTTTTTTGTAATCAAAATAATTTGCATGAATCTTGAGTTTTTCTTTCCCGCGATGATTTGAAATCTTCCATATTAATTCCGGGTGCGCGCCCCATGCTGGATAACATTCACCCATTCGGATTTTTGATTCTGCCGTTATTTTGATTTTATGATGAAAGAAAAACCAGTTTTGATATTCAAGAAGATTTCCACAAATTGTTATTTTTTTTCCTAAAGGGGCAAATAAAAAACCTCCTCCTACAATAAAGCCTAAAAAGTAAAGACAGAAGCCGATGATTAAAATAGGTAAATCGAGCATGGCCGGTTGTTTTCTGTATGCAAGAAAAAATTGTATCAAAAGGCAAAAGAATACCACAAGAGTCATTATTCCAAAACAAATGTAAAAAATATTTGTGAAGCTTTTTAATTTTGGTCGTATGACGATTTTATTTTGTTTATCCATTTGATGGAATTCCCCATTGTACTTCGCAATTTGCGCTTTTTATTTTTGAAAATAAATGCTGTAGATTCTTATTTTCAATGGATTGAGGAAAAGGAACGATTATTTTCTTTTGAATGCCATCTTGTGTTTTAGTTTTTACATACCACCGAAAATGTTCGATGTTTGGTTTTCCATTTCGTACCAAGACTCTTTCTATGCTTACAATATCAGGATAATTGATTTTTTCGTGTCCTAAAAGAGAGCGGATCTCAAGATGCTTATCATCAAAAAATATACATTCGTATATTTCAACAATAATACCGAAAGAAGACAGTATGATTAATAAAAACGTAATAAAAAATGCTAAAAAGCCAATATCCTCCAGACATATTACAATCATAAATGACAAAGCCGAAACTAAAAGCAAAGCATTTAGAATAATGCGGACTATATTTTCTTTTTCCATTCCGATTTTATTCATTTAAACTTCAATTCTCCACACAGGAAATATCCAATGAAAATACTTCCTGTAACGATAAAAATAGTTAAAACTAAATCCAGGCCAGGTCTTTTTCTTTCTTCAAAGAAAATCCTTTTACTTACAAATTTAAAATCTTCGCCAAAGAGTTTTTTATAAAATATGCTGACAATTTTGTAGCTGATAATTATAAAAATGAGACTAATTGCAAGAATTTGAAGTTTCATACGGATATAATAAATGCAACGGCGCGGAAGGACAACTGCGCGTATAGCCTATGTTTAAAATACGCACTGTTTTTACGCCATTGCGAGAAGAAAGGCTTGCCGCAAAGAACACGCGGGCGTATTCAATTTAAAAGAAATTTAAAAGCTAAATAGGCAAAGTAAAAAAAGTGGCGCAGGCTGCGTATCTGGCGGGCAATGCGTTGCAAAGCATCTGACAAATTCATTATAATTGTAAAATGTTCCGTATCTATGTTGAAAGAAAAGAAGGCTTCCAGAATGAAGCTTCTAGACTGATGTCTGAATTCAAAAACTTTTTAGGCATTACTGGTATTGATGGCGTTCGGTTTTTAAACCGCTACGATGTAGAAAATGTTTCTGAAGCAGTTGCAAAGGCTGCCGCAACAAGGATTTTTTCTGAACCGCAAAGTGATTTTTATTATCTTTCAGAAGTTCCTGTAAAAGACGATGAAACAGTAATTATCTGGGAATACCTTCCGGGGCAATATGACCAGAGGGCAGATTCGGCACAGCAGTGTCTGCTTATTCTGCGCGAAGGCCTGGCCGGTACAGCCGAAGTTGGCTCGAATCCGCCGATTGTGCGCTGTGCAAAAATGCTTATTATAAGCGGAAAGATTTCAACATCTGATATTGAAAAAATTGAAAAATATGTAATCAACCCTGTTGATTCCCGTCTGACCGATTCTAAAATCCCTGAAACACTTGTTATGAAATCTGCTACACCTGGCGACATTCCGTCTGTTACAGGCTTTATTTCTTATTCTGATGCAGAGCTTGATGCTTACCGTGCAAAGATGGGGCTTGCCATGGATCTGGCAGACATTAAGTTTTTGCAGGATTATTTTAAAAAAGAAAACCGTGACCCGACCGAAGCGGAAATCCGTGTTCTTGATACATACTGGTCTGACCATTGCCGTCACACAACCTTTTCTACGGAACTTAAAGACATAAAAATTGAAGACGGTCCGTATTCTGAACTTTTTAAAAACTCGCTTGAATCTTATAATGCAATGCGTACGGATTTGTATGCAGGCAGACGCGATAAACCTGTTACTTTAATGGATATGGCTACAATCGGCGCAAAATATCTGCGGAAGATTGGTAAGCTTGAAGACCTTGAAGTTTCTGCTGAAAACAATGCATGTTCTGTTTATATTGATGTTCATTACACAACTGATAAAGACGGAAAACCGATTGATTCAAACAGTCCTGAAGCAACGGAACGCTGGCTTTTGATGTTTAAGAACGAAACGCACAATCATCCTACAGAGATTGAACCATTTGGTGGAGCTGCAACCTGTATTGGTGGCGCAATCCGCGATCCGCTTTCCGGTCGTTCATGGGTTTATCAGTCCATGCGTATTACCGGCGCGGCCGATCCGACTGTTCCGCTTTCTGCAACTTTGCCGGGAAAATTGCCGCAGGTAAAACTTGTACGCGAAGCCGCCCAGGGATTTTCTTCATATGGAAACCAGATTGGTCTTACAACCGGTCAGGTAGTTGAATTATATCATCCCGGATACATGGCAAAACGCATGGAACTTGGTGCAGTAATTGCTGCGGCTCCGGTAAATACTGTTATGCGCGAGGAACCTGAAGCAGGTGATATTGTTATTTTGCTTGGCGGCGGTACAGGCCGCGACGGTATTGGTGGAGCTACAGGTTCATCTAAAGTTCATACAAAAAAATCTGTAACAGAAGCTGCGGCAGAAGTTCAGAAAGGTAATGCTGTTGAAGAGCGCAAAATTCAGCGTTTGTTCCGCAATAAAGAAGTTAGCCTGATGATTCGCCGCTGCAATGACTTTGGCGCCGGCGGCGTTTCTGTTGCCGTAGGTGAACTGGCTCCTGGTCTTGATATTAATCTTGATTGTGTTCCAAAAAAATACGAAGGTCTTAACGGAACAGAACTTGCAATTTCTGAAAGTCAGGAACGTATGGCAGTTGTTGTAAGAAAAGCCGATGTTGAGCGCTTTATTGCAGAAGCGGCAAAAGAAAACCTGAATGCCGTAACAGTTGCAACCGTTACAGATACAAACCGTCTTGTAATGAAATGGCGCGGTAAAACAATAGTAGACATTTCGCGCGAATTCCTTGACGCCGCCGGCGCAAAGCATGAATCTAAAGCCTTTATAGAAAGTCCTGAAAGCCCGGAAAAGTCTCCTCTGGCTTTGCCTCTGGATTCTGTTGCTGCGCTGCTTGAAAAAAATGCCAGTGCTGCAAAAGCGCCTGATGCAAAAACCTTGGAAGAAGCCTGGCTTGCAAACATTTCTGACCTTGCCTGCTGTTCTCAGCGCGGTTTGGGCGAACGCTTTGACGGTTCAATTGGTTCTGCAAGCGTTTTATTCCCTTATGGCGGAAAATATCAGTCAACGCCGGAAGCCGGTATGGCTGCAAAGATTCCTGTTGTTTCGCCACGCGAAACTTCTACTGTAAGCCTCATGGCTTATGGTTTTGATCCGCGCGTAGGGCAGTGGAGTCCATGGCATGGAGCTCAGACAGCCGTTCTTGCTTCTGTTGCAAAAATTACATGTATGGGCGGTAAGGCAGATACATCGCGTCTTTCTTTCCAGGAGTTCTTTGGCCGCGCAATAGATGAAAAAACATGGGGACATCCTGCAGCCGCTTTGCTTGGTTCGCTTGAAGCACAGAAAGCTATGGGAACTGCAAGTATCGGTGGAAAAGACAGTATGAGCGGCAGCTTTGAACAGCTTAATGTTCCGCATACACTTGTTTCTTTTGCCGTAACCCACGATGAAGCAAAGAACGTTACAAGCGGTTCATTCAAAAAATCAGGCTCATCGGTTTACCTTGTAAGTGTTCCGTATTCTAAGGCTCTTGCACCAGACTGGGATGTTTTCAAGAAAAATGCAGACGCACTTTATGAATTGAATAAAGCCGGAAAAATCAATGCTATGTATCCTGTTGGTGCAGGCGGTATTGCAGAAGCCGTTACAAAAATGGCTATGGGTAACCGTATCGGCTGTGAAATTGATTCAATTCCTGTAAGTCCGACACGCAAAGCTTTGCAGAATGCACAGGCTACTGTAAACGATTTGTTCACACCGGTGTATGGTTCAATTATTGTAGAAACCGATTCTGCTCTTGAAAAAGCAGAAGGTTTTGCTTCCGGCACGGTTACAAAGCTCGGAAAAACTCTTGCTGCAAAGGAGATTGCAGTAAAAGTTGATTTAGGTGCACAGGGAAAAATTGACGCTGTTATTTCCCTTGAAAAGGCTGAAAAAGCATGGGAATCAAAACTTGCAGGCGTTTTCCCGCAGGTTTCAGGAAAAGCAGAACAGAAACCTCTGCCGGATTTTGCAAAGAAGATTCATTCTTCGGTTTCAGAAATCCGCAAAAATCCGGTTTTCAAGCCGAATGCCTGTGGAGCGGGTGCAGCCGGGGCAAAACCAAAAGTTCTTTTACCTGTATTCCCGGGAACAAACTGCGAAATGGATATGGCTCGTGCTTTCAATATTGCCGGAGCAGAAACTAAGATTCTTGTTTTACGCAACAATACAAAAGAAGCCCTTCAGGATTCATTAAAAGAGTTCCAGAAAGAACTTGCAGATACACAGATTCTTGCTCTTTCAGGCGGATTTTCTGCCGGCGATGAACCGGACGGTTCAGCAAAATTCATTGCAAATGTTCTGCGTGAAAACCGCATAGCAGACGGCGTAATGGAATTGCTTGAAAAACGCGACGGACTTATTCTTGGTATCTGTAACGGATTCCAGGCACTTATAAAAACAGGTCTTCTTCCTTACGGAAAGATTATGGATATGACTGAAGATATGCCGACTTTAACGTTTAATACAATCGGCCGTCATATTTCGCGTATGGTTCGCACAAGACTTGTTTCTGCTGCAACTCCATGGGCACTTGATCCTTCTGTAATTGATGACCGCAATCACCTTATTGCAATTTCGCACGGCGAAGGCCGCATTGTAATAAGTGAAGAACAGGCAAAGCAGCTGTTTGAAAACGGACAGATTTTCAGCCAGTATGTTGACGAAAACGGAATGCCTTCTGTTTCTGAGCCTGATAACCCGAACGGTTCTTTGTATGCAATTGAAGGTATTATAAGTCCGAACGGACATATCTTAGGAAAAATGGGCCACAGCGAACGTACAATCGGGCTGGATGCAAACGGTTCTTCAGTTGATTTAATCAAAAACGTTGCGTTAAATCCGCTTACAAACGAATGTGACAATTCTTGCGAAAATATTTTTGCCGCAGGTGTCCGCTACTTTTGTTAAGACGTTGCCGTAACCCGTCATAACGTAATAAGGATTTTTTATGAAAAAACATATTTTTTGCACTATTGCCTCTGTTATTATTGCCGCTTCAATTTTTACTTCCTGTCAGGCAAAGCCGGATAAATTCGGCATTTATGATGATTTTGATACAGCACTTAATGTTGCTCAGTCAAAAAACATGGATATTCTTTTTACTGTTACAATTTCTGATTCAACAGATGATAACAGCGCTGAATTTCTGAGTAATGTATTAAAGACAGAAGCATTTAAAGAATATGCTAAAAAATCATTTATATGCGTAAATCTTGATTTTTCTGAAGCACGATACGAAAGTGCATATCCAGAGAATGAAGTTCCTGCAAATCAGCAGAAGGCTGTGGATAAGCTGCGCGAAAAGTATGAGCGCGACATGAAGTTTGCTACAGTTTATTCTATAGAAACAATTCCTTCGGTTCTTCTTCTTTCAAAAGAAGGATATGTTATTTATGAATTGCCATGCGACAGTTCAATTATAAAGCCGGAAGATTTTATTTCTTTAATCGAATCAGAAAAAGAGAACATCGACAGCAACAAAAATCTTTATGAAAATGCTTTAAAAGGCAGTTCTGAACAGCAGCTTGAAGCAATAGATAATCTTTATGAATCAACTCCAGGAAAGT
>JAEEWW010000098.1 GCA_016287815.1 Treponema sp.
AGCCCCGTTACTCCAGTTAGTAGCCGTGTTCCAGTCTGTTGAAGTTATTCCAATCCAATGCGGTTCTTCTTCTACCCAGCTGATTTGTGCAAGAATCATTGAAAGGTCAGGCGTGCTAAAAGTCAGCGTTACTCCGTCACCGGCGACAAGAGTTTTAGAAGGATCTGAAGGCGCATATCTTAAATGTCTTGTTAAGTCGTTGCCTGTAACAGTAAGGCTTCCAGTAGAAGAAAGTTCTGCACCCAAAAAAGTAAAGTCTGAAAGAGAAGCGGAACCTTCTGAAACTGCCGTGTAGGTAAAAGGCACGGCACTAGTTGCACCAGAATCCCCGGTCCTGTCAACAGTAAAAGTTATCCCTATTCCATTTGCAGAATGGATGGAAGAACCGTCCGAAGAAATTTTATAATAAGAAGGATCTCCTACAGGAAGAACTTCAAGTGAAGAATCGTAAAGTATTCCAGAATTTCCAAAATTTAAATCAGCACCGGAAGCCGGTATATAAAGGGTCCCGCTTCCTGTAAAAGTCATTATGGTAGAATTTGCATTGCCATAGAATTTTTTTTCAATTCTAAAAGTGCTTCCTGAATCAACAGTAAGGGAATGACTGCCAGATTCAGGAAAATCCAAAGTATCAACAGAAACTGTTCCACCGCCCGTTACAGAAACATTTGCATTTTTAGAAACTCCGCTGCCAGTTACAGCAACAAAAATCCAGGCCGCAGAACTTGAAAAATTATTTCCATTTGTATTTATAGTAATTGTTTTGCTGCCTGAATCATTAAACGTAAGCGGATCAGAACATTCCACCGGTGCATTTAAGTTGATTGTAACGTCGCCTACAGCATTAGCACCGGAAATAACAGGAATATCACCTGTTCCATTACCGTCTATATCTTCCCATGAAGATTCCTCCCCCCATGGCAAGGGTGATGAACTAGTTATCGTTGAATATGTTGTTTGAGAAAAAGCTGAAAAAATGGCAAATAGTAAAATAAACAAAAACGCAAACTTTCGCATATCCTTTTAATATTATAGGCTATAAAGTCAATTTTGTCGCCTGTCTGTACAAAAGAGCGTACTGAATAGATTGTCGTCTCTCGCCCGACAATGACACATTATTTTTATGCTGATTTTTTGGGCCTCTCCTGCACAAAAACAAAAAGCCCCGGTATTTTTTGGTTTTTGAAATTACCACGTTATAATACAAATCAATGAAGCACAGAATAACATTATTTACAATTTTATTGTATTACTCCATCTTTGTTCTGCCGGTTTTTTCAGAACCCAGACTATTTGGCGGTCTACACGGAGATTTTATAACTCCTGTTCACTACAATCTTAATGACTATGACTCAAAAGCATTTGATTATGGTTTTGGAGGTGAACTTGAAGGCGGTTTTTACTTTGGTAAATTTTCTACAGGACTTATTGGCGGATACTCATTCACAAAAACAGGCGAACTTGTAGAAAAAATGAGCGATATAAAGCTTGGCCTTGAAATGGGCTTTGATTTTGACAAGGACATTCTAAGCTTTATGCCGACCTGGCTTGCAATCCGCCCGAATGTTGCAGGATACGGAAATTACTTCAAATCCGAAGGGTATCGGACAAAAAGCCGGAAAATCCTTGATCAGAAAAAAGAAGAATCCGCTTTTTCTTACCTTGTAGAAGGCGGAATTGCACTTGATTTTGTAAATCTTTTTAAATATAAGGGCTTTGACATTGTTCCTGTTATTGCCTACAACGAAATTTTCAGGCCCGAAGAAGACGGACATATCTTTTCCGGTAAAGTTTCTATAGGCGTAAGATTTTTACACCTCATGCCTAAACGAAAGAACAGAGAACCAATTGTTAACACAGAAGGCGGCGGTTCACTTTCTGTCTTTGCAAAAACAAATCTGGATCTTTTCTCTCCAAACGGAGATGATGTTGACGACATTATTATCTTTGACGTTGAAAGCGATGCTGATGAACATGGAGGCATTGCAAGCTGGGAACTCCGTATTTACGATCCTGGAAGAAAAATCTTCTATACGGAAAAAGGAAAAGGCGAACTTCCTAAAGATTACACCTGGAACGGAACTGGTTCTAAAGGCGAACTTGTAGAAAGCGGCTGTGAATATCAGTATGTATGGTATGTAAAGGCAAACGACGGTGCCGACGGTTACATGCCGGGTATTATTGAAACAGACGTTATGCTAAAAGAAGAAGACGGTATTTTAAGCTTTACCCTTTCTTCAATTCAGTTCGGGCCGAATTCAGCCAAGTTTGATAACCTTGATGAAGAAAAGATTAAGCATAACAACGATTTGTTTGATACGGTTGCACGTCTTCTTAAACAGTATGAAGACTATACAATTACCATTGAAGGACATGCAAACAATGTTTCAGGAACAGAAGCAGAACACATAAAGGAACTTCTGCCGCTTTCGCAGGCTCGTGCAGAAACTGTAAAGGAAGAACTTGTACAGCGCGGCATAAAGGCAGAAAGACTTATTCCTGTTGGACGCGGTTCAGAAAAGATGATTGCTAAAACAAAAGATGAAGCATGGCGTAACCGGCGTGTAGAATTCTATCTGGAAAAGAAAGACTAAGGGGAGTAGAAAATGAAAAAACTTAATAATTTTTGTGCTGTATTTGTTTTTCTGCTCCTTGCAGTAAGTGCTGTTTTTACTTCCTGTGCAGATTTATACGATGAAACGGAACTTGATAAAAATGAACTTTGTATAGCAAGCACCGGAAGTGATACAGCAGGCGACGGAACTGCTGTAAAGCCGTATTTAACCCTAGGAAAAGCATTAGAGCATATAACTAATGCCGGCTTGGGCTCAAGTGCAGAATGGACTGTTTATGTTCTTGATGAAGTAGTATGCCATGAAGTAATTTCTTCTACAACTTTTACTGGCAGTAAATTAACCCTACAGGGAATTAACGGCAGTTGCGGCTTGAACGGAAATCAGTCTGGATCTGTATTAAAAATTACAGCGCCAGGAACTTTTGAAATTAATAAACTGAAAATAACCGGTGGAACTGGTACAAATGACGGTGGAACTGGTACAAATGGCGGTGGAATTTATTTAAATAACTCTGCACACAACAATAGTAATACAATAGTAATTATTGATAGTGATTCAGTTGTAACGTCAAATACAGCAGAAAATGGAGCAGGAGTCATAATATTTTGGGGAACTCTTAAAGTTTATGGTTCTATTACATCAAATACAGCAAATTACTCTGGTGGTGGAATTTATAATAAAGGAATTGTTGATTTTTATGGAGACATAACAGGCAACTCAGCAAATAGCGGAGGAGGTATATATAATACAAATGGAGCGACAATAAATTTGTATGGCAATTATACCTTATCAGATAATTCTCCAAGCAACATACCGGGAGTTGGAATATATAATGAATCATCTGGTACTATATATGGTGATGTTACAAGAAGTATAGACTCCATTTATAGTCCGCCTTCAGGACCGTAATTGTCATAGTTTATAATTTGTTACTGCCCATTTCCCAGCATAGCGAATAGCCGAAGCCGCGTCACATCATGGCCATAAGCCTGATGCGACGCGGTTAATTGAGCGAGTTGTTGCGGCGCATTGCACGGTTCGAGGTCAATGCGCCGGCTTCGTTTTTAAATTAAAGTGGAAAACAAATAAAAAACATGATATAATTTCAGGCATGACAAAGCAGGAATTGTGTTCTGAACTTTCAAAAAATTTAGGAATTACTCAAAAAGAAACTAAGGCAACGATGAATGCTTTTCTTGAAGAAATTACCTGCGTTCTGGAAGAAGGCAACACGTATTCACAAAAAGGCTTTGGTTCGTTCAAAACCGTATGCACAAAAGAAAGAATCGGTTTTAATCCTGCAAAAAATCAAAAAATGAGATATCCCAAAAAGATCCGGCTTAAGTTCAAACTTTCGTCAGTTTTTAAGAAGGAAATAAATGAGTGAAATCATAACGCCTTCAATTCTTGCTGAACGAATAAACAAAAAAACAGGAATTGATGTAAATACTGCTAAGAAATTCTCATTCGCATTTTTCAGTTTAATAAAAAACTATCTGAAAAATCATCCGTCCTTTATAATCCATAAATTCGGAACATTCAAAAAAATACGTGTAGAACAGACCACAGGCAGAAATCCGCGAACAAATGAACAGATTATAATTCCTGCACACTGGAAAATCCGTTTTACGCCATGCCGTTCGCTTGCGCAGAGGCTTAATGCAAAATACGCACACTTAAAGGCAAAGGCAATTACACTTCCCTTTTTTAAAAATGAAGAGAGCAAGAATTTCTTTGTAGCCGAAAAAACAATTCAGTCTAATATTGAACCGGAAAAACATTCAGAAGCATTGACAGCTCCAGTTGTAACGCAAAATACCAGTGCGAATGCTGTGCCGCCGTTAAAAAATACAGATATTTTTGCAAACGATACTGAAAACTCCGATGATAAAAACTCAGACAAAAAAAAGACAGCCATTTTAATAGGCATGGGAGCTCTTTTACTTGCGGCATGTTTATTTTTGCTGATAAAGTTTTTAGGCTGTTCAAATACTTCAGAAGCTCCTGTTAAAGAAGAAAAACTTCCAGAAAATGAACCTTCTCCGACCGAACAGGAAGTCAGTGAAGTATCCCCTGCTGCAGATTTATCTGCAGAAAAAGAAGAAAGTCCTGAAGTTTCTGAAAGCGTTGAACAGCCTGCAGAAAACAAAGTGCAGGAAAACGAGCAGACTCACAGAAGGCTTTTCAATGTTCCTGCCGGAAGCTGTTACTATAAAATTTCAGAAAAAGAGTTTAAAAACCGCCACGCATGGCCAATTATCTATGCTGAAAACTCGCAGGAAAATCCAGACCCGGATTTAATCAATGCGTATGCAAGTATTTTTATACCTGTCATAAACAGCTTATCGGATAATGAAGAAAAATTTAAGGATTCTTATCTTGCAACGTACAATGCGTACTATAAAATTATTAATGCGCAGCCGGAAAATCCTAAAAATCCTATCAGGAAATTCCGTGCCGTACGCGTTCTTGTTTCCGGCGAAATTATCTACCCGGGTTTTATAGAAGAATACAAATCACGAGTAGATTATCAGGATTATCTGGACGCAACAGCAATATTCAAAAATTACAATCCGTGAAACGCCGCAAAATGGCAGATTTTTAAAAGCTCTTTTCCCTAAAGCAAACGTCAACTTCAAAAGGACCTGCAGGCGTTGTATACGGAATTCCTATAATCGGATAGTTTTTCGGCCACGAAATTATGTGGTCTTTACCGTAAACAACAACAGGCGGAGCTATATCAAGAGCATAATCCCTAATTGCAGAAACCGCGTTACCGGAAATTACGTTGGCAACTTCTGCAATCATTCCGCTTTCCAAATCTTCACGCTGCTGTTCATCCGTAAAATAAATGCCAGAGCGGTCAAGCATTTTTTTAGCTAGAACTTTGTGAAGTCTTAATGCGATTATTCCGTCAAATTCTCCAGTTAATCCCAAAATCCCAGAAATTTCCCATGAATGTCCGCCTGTAACCTTTGTCATCAAATACGGAGTTCCTGGAGTAGCTGTTATTCCAAACATGGAATTAAAAACATATGCTGAAGCCGTTAAAAACGGATTTATTATTTTTACATCCATATTAATTCTATTTTAAGCCATAAATGCAAATTTGAAAACCTTTAAATATGAATTTTTTTATAAATTAATACAGTAGCCCAAAAGTTGAATCACAGTGGCGATTCGCGAATACGCAAGACGGACACCCCCTGTTGTTGAATTTAAAATATTCTAATAAACTGGTAGCATGGATTTTTCAAAACGCCCATTACGTATTTTTCTTTCTTATTACAGGCCGCACTTTGCTCTTTTTGCAGCAGACATGCTTTGCGCTTTTTTTATTGCTACAATTGACGTGGCTTTTCCAATGTTTTCAAGATACGCTCTAATGACGCTTATACCTTCACGAGAAATAAAAACTTTTTTAATTCTTGTTGCAATACTGCTGGGCGGTTTTGGTTTACGCTGGATTTGCAACTGGTTCGTATCTTACTGGGGACACGTATTCGGAAACCTTGTAGAACAGGATATGAGGAAAGATGTTTTTGATCATCTGGAAAACCTTCCTTTCAGTTTCTACGATTCACATAGGACCGGTAAAATTATGTCGCGGGCAACCACAGACCTTTTTGAAATTACAGAACTTGCTCATCACGGACCGGAAGATTTTTCAATAGCAATCCTTACACTGCTCGGTTCGTTTGTACTTCTTTTAAAAATCCGCTGGGAACTGGCGCTTATTGTTATTGTTTCGCTTCCAATTATGATTTTTATCGTAATTTCATCCCGCAGGAAATTTTCACTTACTTCGATAAAGGTAAAAGAAACAACAGCAGAAATTAATGCTAACCTTGAATCAAGTATTTCAGGTATAAGGGTTACAAAAGGCTTTACCAACGAAGAATTTGAGCGCAGAAGGTTTGCAAAGTCCAACGTTGCATACAGCAAGGCAAAGCAGGTTCGTTTCCGCTTTATGGCTCTTTTTCATTCCAATATCGAATTGTGCAATAACCTGCTTTCTTTAATGGTTCTTGCCGCCGGAGGGATTCTTATAATGAAAGGAAAAATGAACCTTCCAGACCTTATTGCAGCAAACCTGTTTATAGCCACGTTTACATCGCCTATAAAAAAACTTACCAATTTTGTAGAACAATTTGCAACCGGCATGGCAGGATTTCAGCGATTCTTAGAATTGATGCGTACTGTTCCAGAAAAAGAAGATGCAAGCGATGCAGTGGAAATTCTTTCTTCACGCGGAAATATTTCATTCAAAAATGTTTCTTTTTCCTACACAAAGGATTTTCCTGTTCTAAAGGATGTAAATTTAGAAATCCATGCCGGTGAAAAATTTGCACTGGTTGGTTCAAGCGGCGGCGGAAAATCTACAATCTGTAACCTTATTCCGCGTTTCTATGAAATAACAGGCGGAGAAATCTGCCTTGACGGAATTGATATACGGAAGATAAAGAAACAGGCATTAAGGGCGCAAATCGGGATAGTGCAGCAGGACGTTTTTCTGTTTGCAGGCACAATCCGGGAAAACATAGCATATGGAAAACCTGGCGCTTCTGACAAAGAAATTCAGGACGCTGCACGCCGCGCAGAAATCCACGAAGATATAATGCAGATGCCGAACGGATATGATACAATTGTCGGCGAGCGTGGCATAAAGCTCAGCGGCGGTCAAAAGCAGCGCGTTTCTATTGCGCGTTGTTTCTTAAAAAATCCGCCAATTCTTATTTTAGACGAAGCAACTTCGGCTCTCGATACGGCAACAGAACTTAAGATACAGCACTCATTCGATGAACTTTCAAAAGGTCGTACCACACTTGTAATAGCACACAGACTTTCGACAATAAAGAATGCGGATAAAATTGCAGTTGTTACAGACCACGGAATTACTGAACAGGGAACGCATAAAGAGTTAATGGATAAAAAAGGTGAATATTACAGGCTGCAAATTGCCCAACAAGGATAAGAAAAAATCTGAAAAGTTAAATATACTCATTTTGTGTACTCTCATAAAAGCGTGTCTATTGCGCATGCTTACCTCGCGTGTTGGTTTGATAAAATACCATTTTATTCAGACCGGTAAGAAGCAACGGTTTGCCCGAAGCGGTGTAGGCACCCCACCGTTGCGTCGAGGAGAGCTATGCTCGACGTTTTATTATACTGGCTTTTATTCGCGTACACAAAATGAATATACTTGCAAGACCTATTCCTTAATATCCTCTTATTTTACCAATAAAAAAAACTCTATTCTCTCCAACTCAATCTTAAAAAACTAATGAAACTACTAGTTTTTATCAATCTTTCTGTTCGTATCTTTTGAAATATCTTAATGATGGAGGTAGAAATCATGGAAGATTTCTCAAAAGAAGCAGAAAGAAACCTTGCCAATTATGCAAGGCTTCTTGAAGAACAGGGCTGCGGCAAAGAAGAAAGTTTTCAGCTTTTGCTTGCAGAGTTCACAGGCACTCCATATGCATGGGGTGAAGAAACTACGGAAGCCAGCGACTGCTCCGGCACAGTTTGCGCGGCTCTTAATGCACTTTTAGGCACGAAAATTCGTGTCACGGCTGATGACTTGTTCCGGCTTTACTTTACGCTTGCAGCAGAAAGCGAAGACGGAATTCAGGCAGTGTTCTTTTTGAACCGCGAAGGCAGAGCCGTTCATATTGCAGGCTACATAGGCAACGGGCTGTTTTTGAACGAATCAAGCATCGAAGAGTTAGGCGGTACACCGCGCACTCTTGATGAACTTGAAACAATGTACTGCCAGTTCATGTGCGTCAGAAGACAGTTAAAGGAGGATGAATGGGTATAAACATTGTTCAGGCAACGTTCAGGCAGCTTCTGATTCTGGTCTTAAAAAGAATTATTTATCTTGCTGCAAAACTTATCAGCTTTAAGGGGCTTTCATTTGCAGTAGGATGCCTGTTCCTAAAAGGCGGAATAATTTCAGGAGCAGTCTGGTGTTCACTGGTTTTTGGAATAATCGCTAACCGTACGGGAAAGCAGATTTTTTCAAATATGGAAGATAAAGACAACAAAAGAAAAGGAGAAAAGAAATGAATGTAATCACAATGACAGAAGAACAGAAAGCCTATAAATCAAGCAGGCTTCCTATCAGCTTGTACCCTTCAAAAATGAGGGAAAAAGAAATCGGTAAGGTTAAATATCATGCAAAAACTATGTTCCGCAGCAAGCTGAACATGGAAGACATTGCAAAAGACCTTATTGTAACAGGTGTCATAACTGACATGACTGAAGAAAAAATTGTCAGTGTCTGGAAAAAAGTCAATGCAGCCGTATTGGACAGAATCTTAAACGGTTCTGTTGTAGACTGCGGAATCGGCAC
>JAEEWW010000099.1 GCA_016287815.1 Treponema sp.
AGTTCACTTACGCCAAAAGATTTTGAAAGCGAACTTACCTGAACGTGGCCGTTACTGCGAATCATTGCTAATATTTGCTGTTGTCTTTGCGCCGGTATCATATAATTCCTACAAACAGGTTTCTTAAAAATTATTTCCCAACCAAAACCCAAAACCTGCTTTTTGTTTTATCTTTAGAAAATAAACGAAAGTAGTATTGTTGTCAATCAACTAAAAAAAAGCTGAAAGCACCTCACAAGTTTTTCCTAAAAAGGATAAAACAGAGGAACAACCAGCAAAATTCCTATGTATGAAATTACAGAAAATGGCCATGCATACCGAACATAATCTGAAAATTCATACCCTGCAATCTGGGTCATTGTAATCTGTGCCGCCGCAAGCGGTGTACAGCAGGCAACACTGGCAGCAAGCGTTACGCCAACACAAAACGGCATTGGATTAAAGCCGTAACTGGTACATAAAGAAAGAGCAAGCGGCAACACAATAATTATAGCTGTAGAATTTGTAATGAACTGACTTATAAAAAGCGATAAAAACACGAGAAGTGCAAAAACAGCAAACGGATTGTGAGAATTGCCCATAAGGGCTGAAACAAAATTCCCGATAACATGTGCTGAATCAGAAACGGTAAGGGCTTCTGCAAGTCCAAGACAGCTGCCAAGAAAAACAATTGTTTCCCAATTTAAATCTTCGTAAATATCTTTTGCAGAGCAAAGCTTAAAAAGTACGCAAAGCAAAGCCGCACACATGGCCGTAACGGCAATTGGAATAAATGCCGTTATATAAGAAATTATCATCAAAGTCATAATTACAAACATGATTACGACTTTTTTTCTGTCAAAATCAATTCTAAGGGCATTCTTCTTTTTTTCTTCGCTGATGCCTAAATCTGTAAAGGTGCGTTTTCCCCAGATTTTTTCACCGCGTTTATAACCAAAGAATACCAGATAAATCATAAAAAGCGCAAATAAAGCAAGCCCCGGACCTGTTAAAGTCCACATTCCCATTTCAATTCCTGAAATTTTATGTAAAAGACCGTTTGCGGTAAGCTGCGGTGTACAGCCTACAAGAGTTGAACTTCCGCCGAACATTACGGCGCAGGCAGCCGGTAAAATGATATTGCGCTGTTTCATTCTGTTTGAAGAATTCATACATACGCTGTCAATTATAGGAAAAAAAGCTGCTAAAAGTGCCGTATTTGCAAGGAACATTGCAAGAATTCCTGAAATAAGGCAGACAGCTATAAGAAAAATTTTTTCATCACCATGCGACCATTTTATGGCAAGACTTCCAATCATCTGGGCACAGCCGGTTTTAAACATTGCTATTCCAACAATCATAGAACTGACCATAAGGAAAAGTATGCTGCTTGAAAAACCTGAAAAAGCCTGATTTAACGTACAGACTTTTAGCAAAACCATCAGCAGACAGCCCATGCATCCTACTACAGAAGCAGAAAAAATCTTCGTTATAAAAAGAAAAACACAAATTCCAAGAACGATTAAAGCAATAATACCGGAAGTCATTGAAAGTCCATAAAAAAGGAGCTGCCGGAGTACTGACAGCTCCAAAATAGCAAATTAAAAAACTTAAGCTGCCGGAAGCCAGATGTCATAAACCAAATCCAAAACTGAAGCATTCAGCAGCTTAAAATCAGTTACATCAGACGATTGTCCAGCCACCGTCAACCAGAAGAAGCTGACCTGTTACATAGCTTGAAGCATCTGAAGCAAGGAACAGCATTGCACCGTTAAGTTCACCAGGTTTTCCGCGGCGTCCCATAGGACAGTTATTTTTAATTCCGTCTTCATAAGCCTGATTTGCAACCTTTGCAGACATTTCACTTTCAAAATATCCCGGTCCTAATGTATTTACTGTAATTCCAGATTTTGCCCATTCAGCAGCAAGAGCCTTTGTCATCATATAAACAGCACCTTTTGCAGTTGAATAGCCTGAACGAGGAACTCCGTTCATTGTTACCTGACAGTGGAAAGAACCAACGTTTATAATCTTTCCGTATTTCTGTTTGAGCATAACCTTTCCAACTTCGCGTGCAAAATAGAATACACCGTTGACATTTGTATTGATTACGTTCTGCCAGGTCTGGTCATCACATTCAACAACCGGAGTTGCAAAACCGCCGGCAGCATTGTTGATAAGAATATCTATTCTACCGAATTCTTTTACAGTTTTTTCTACAGCTTCTGCGATCTGAGCTGTGTTTGTAACGTCACAAGGACAAACAACGCATTTTACGCCGAATTTTTCAACTTCCTTCTTTACTTCTTCAAGGCGTTCAACGCGGCGGGCAGCAATAGCAACATTTGCTCCCTGTTCAGCAAGACAAAGTGCAAACTGTTTTCCAAGACCGGAAGAAGCTCCTGTTACAATTGCACATTTTCCTTTAAGGTCAAAATAATTTATCATTTAATTTCCTCCAATTATTACAACTATTTATTACTCTGCAGGTGTATATCCCATTGCCTGAATCTGTTTTTTGCTTACTCTGCTTGAAAGCATGTAAAGAACTGCAACTACAACCATAAGGATTGCAGCAAGCTTCCAGAACAATGCATAAGCAAGAACCTGCTGTCCTTCGCCATAAATGCTCTTTGACATATCAAGAATAATAGAAACGATTGTTGGTCCAAGAATCTGACCAACGTTTCCAGCCATATTCATCCAGCCGGACATAACACCGTATTCTTTATCACCAAAGTTGTGTGCTGTAATAAGGAACGGAATTACAGATGGCAGCGCACCGCCAAGCATGTATAACGGAACAAGAAGTTTCGGGAAAAGCGCATTTCCTGTGCTGGAGAATGCCATACAAAGGAATACGCCGCAGTAGAACAATGGAGCAATAACGGCTGTTCTCTTAATCTTAAGCACATCAGAAAGTGCGCCAAGAAGGAATTTTCCTAAAATCAATGTTCCAAGGGCACCTGCATAAAGGGCAGTTGCCTTTGCTTTATCGCCAAGAACAATGTTAAAGTAATTTTTGAATTCATAAGAGAATGCAGAAGCACCAATCATTGTAATCATACCGGCAAACCACTGACACCACCAGCGTGCTGTTTTAAGTGCCTGTCCGCCTGTAATACCCTGCTTCTGAGCAGGAACTGCATTTGCATTTTCTTCAGGAGTTGGATCACCGACACGGGTTTCAAAACCTTTATCAATCGGCATACTTACAACAAAAATCAATGCAACCGGAATCATAATTGCAAGACAGCCGGCCATTGCAAGATAACCTGTTCTCCAGCCATGAGCTTCAATTACTTTTTCAATAACACGAATCCAAACCAAAGCACCTGCACCGCTGCCAAGCATACCAATGGACATTGCAGTACCTTTAATCTTTGGTCCGAACCAGCTGCTTACCATAATTGTTACAGGAAGATTTGTAGCTCCTGACCAGCCGATACCCTGAATAATTGCAAGAATATAAAGCTGAACAATGTTATGAGAAAATGACATTCCTACATAGCACAAAGCAGCAATTGCAACACAACCTGTCAAAGCAAATTTTACAGGAATCTTTTTATAAACCTTTCCAATAAACAAAGATGAAATCATCATCGCTACGGTTAAACAGGTATTAACCTGCGCATACATAGTTCTGTTGATGCCGAATTCTTTGCAGATTGGCGTAATAAATAACGGACTACAGTTTACCTTGATTACATAACAGATAAACATAGACAAGAAACCACAGATAAGCATGATCCAGCCATAGTAGAATCTGCCATCAACCTTAAAAATGTTATTTGTTTTCACAAATCCCCCTGAAAAGCCGAAGCTTTTCCAACTTTTTACAAAACTATTTTTCTTTTTGAAAAACAGCAGCATATTTTTCCCTGCAACGCAGGTTTGCATAAACATTCAAAAAAGGTAGGTTTAAACATTCATAAACACACAAACCCTTTCATAAATAATCATTATAAAATCAATTTTGCAAAACGCAAGAAAAAAATATAATTAACCTTAAAAACATCCTGTGTACATTGCAAAATCAAACTTTTACAACGGTTTAATACAAACATACCATGACAAGGTTGCCCAAAATATCAGCTGGCTTTATACTGTATTTATGAGCAAGGCAGTACAAAAAAAACAGTGGTTTGAAAATCCTGAATTCTGGCTGAATTTCGGTCCGATTATGTTTGACAGCCAGCGCTGGGCAGAAGCACCGAATATTGCCAGGCGAATCGTAAAAATTGCAGACTTAAAAGAAGGCTCTTCCATTCTTGATGCCGGATGCGGACCAGGAAGAATCGCCGTAGAACTTGCCGTCCTTGGCCCTAATGTTACAGGCGTAGACATCATTCAGGATGAACTTGATGCAGCAGCAGAAACCGCAGAAGATGAAGGCGTTAAACTTAATCTTATAAAAGCTGACTTACGAAATTTTACAGAAGATTATATAAAACAGAAAAAAATCAACGGCGGTAAAAAATTCGATGCCGCATGCAACATTTACACTTCATTCGGTTACTGCGATACAATAGAAGAAGATTTTTTGATTTTACAGAATATTGCCGCTTCGCTTAAAGAAGGCGGAACTTTCATCATGGAATGTACAAGCCGGGAAACAGCAATCATGTACTTTACCGAAGGCGAATGGTTTGAACGCGAAGGACAGACCGTCCTTACGGAATTTACGGTAGAAGGTGCATGGGAAGGACTGCGGTCAAGATGGATTTTAATCGACAATAAAACCGGCAAACGGTTTGAGCACGAATTTGTCCAGCGGCTTTATTCGGCCGCAGATTTAAGGCAAATGATGATAAAAGCAGGATTTTCATCCGCAGAAGTTTTCGGGAACTTTGATCTTTCACCTTATGACCAGAATGCACGGACAATGGTAATCGTTGCTAAAAAATGAGGACTCTATGAACCACACAAAATATTTTTTGACACTCACACTGTCGGCCATTCTTTTTTTTGCAGAAACTGTATGCCCTTCTGCAATAACAGCTGCAAGTTTTAAAGACTATCAGGAATTTGCAGCTTCGGCCTCGCTTACCTTTCCTTTCAATTTTGAAAAAAATGACTGGAACAACACCTCAAAAACAATAAGAACATCAGGTATTGGCGGCGAAATTCAGGGAAGAATCAAACCTTCAGGACTTCCATTCGGTTTCTTTGCCCAGTTCGGATTTGAACAGCCGCGCACTATAAAAGAAAATCGTTCGGGTACAAAACTAGATTCAAAACATTCTGACTATCAGAAAATCTGGAGCTGCGACTTTCAGGCCGGTACCTATTTTTTAGCCTTTGAAAACAGTAACTGGTATGTTCCTTTTGGCTTTGGTCTTCATTATAAACTTGACTACAACAAGGTAACAGACATAGAAACCAGTTCAAACATGTTCGGTCTTGCTTCGTTCGTTCATGGAGAATACCGTCTTACAGATTATATCTGGACTTTTACCGGAATAAATGTATGCTACGATTTTGCAGGCGGCTCAAAACGAGAGTCAACTTCAGGGCAATATACAACAGTGTATTACAATGATTCAGGTAATTTGCATAATCTAGAAATTACTCCAAAAATCGGACTTGTAATTTTCATAAGATAAATTCAAAGCTTATAAAAAACAGATTTTTACAATAAGGAACAAATTGGGAAATAAAATGCAGCATAATGAAAAACGTGCCTGTCTTTTTGATTTAGACGGCGTAATTCTTGATACAGAAGCACAGTATACAAAGTTCTGGGGAGGAATCTGCCAGGAATTCCTTGGAGATGAAAATCTTTGTCAAAAAATAAAAGGCAATACACTTGAACATATTTATGCAACACTTTTCAGCGGAAAGGAAAAGGAACAGAAGGAAATTACTTCCCGCCTTAAAAAATTTGAAGCATCAATGCAGATGGAATATATTCCGGGAGCAAAGGATTTTTTACAATCTTTAAAAGAAAATGACGTTCCAACAAGCCTTGTTACAAGTTCCAATACAAAAAAGATGGAAAGCGTCTATGTGAATCATCCGGAATTTACACAGCTTTTTGACCACATCCTTACGGCAGAAAACTTTAAGCGCAGCAAACCTTTCCCTGAACCATACTTACTTGGAGCTGAAGTCTGCAATACGGACGCAAAAAACTGCTTTGTCTTTGAAGATTCTTTTAACGGAATGAAATCAGGCAGAAGCGCAGGTGCAATAGTCGTTGGGCTTGCAACAACAAACAGCGCATCTTCCATCGCTCCCTACGCGGATATCATTATAAACGATTTTACAGAAATTACATGGCAGAAGCTTCTGTGTAATTAAGGCGTAATTAAAAATGAATAATCTTTTCTTCTTTTCTTTGCATAATCTGTTTTACGATTTCATGCAAAGGTAACTTTTCGCACTTCATTGTAAGCCAGAAATGAAGTTTTTCCTTGTTCTCTTCGTTCTTAAGGCGTATATTGCGCTGAATTTCTGCCAGGTGAATTATAACTTCATTTTCACGGGCAAAGCGGCGGAGCCTTGCCATAATCTGTAAAGAATAGCTCAAATCTATAGAAAAAACTCCGTAGAAAAATCCTACTACAAAGCTGAATTCAATGTGATTTGTAAACCAGTAAAGCCATTCCAGAATGCGCGGATGAATCAGAAAATAGTAAATGGCACTTAAAAGCCACCAGTAAAACGTAAATTGCGGACAGATAATTCCTTTAATGTTTCCCCAGTTTTTTGAATAATCCCAGAGGCGGATTTTCATGCCGACGATAAAAATCATTCCGGCGATATATTCAAAACCTGTAATGCAAAGAGCCATTAATGCGAACAAAACTATTCTTTGTAAAAGCTCGTTCTGTATGAAGCTTACATCAATAAAAGAAAGTAAAAACAAAATTACAAGGCTGAATCCATAAAGAGGAAGATAAGGTCCTGTAAGAAAACCAGGATTTATCCATTTTCGCTCAGGATTATTTTTTGAAAAAAAACGGCGGAATACAAGCTCGATTCCCCAGCCGATAATGCTTCCTGCAAAAAATAAAAAGGTTATTACTAAAAACAACTTCATGACTTTATTTTATATAAAAATGTAATAAGTTGAAAGTAAGGATTTTAACAAGAATAAACTTGACATACATATATTACATATGTATGTTTAATTCATGGCAGTTGCATTAAAAATGAAGCCGGTAACGGTTTATTTTCAGGAATTAAAATATCTCATGTTTCAGCAGATGGCAAAGGCTCAAAACCGCAAGACAGCTGAGCTGGTTCGCGATGCGATGGATGAATATCTGCAAAACCACGGAAGAACAAAAAAGACATTAGATTCATGGCAGCCTGTATCGCTCGGCGGATTAAAACCAAACGCTAAAGACTGGATTTCCAAAGACTTTCAGGACGAAATGCTCGGAAGTGCGTTTTAATTTAACAAAGAGCCAACATTTCGCAGGAATTTCATTTTGACCGGCATTGATACAACTTTTTTAATTGATCTGGAAATAACGGATTCTCCACGGCACGAAAGTGCTGTAAAACTGTTTGAAAAATGGTGCGAAGAAAAGCATTCTATACTGGCAGTTTTTAATCAGACTTTTCTGGAATTTCAGCATGTAATTACAGATTCAAAAAGATTTAATTCTCCACTTACAATGGAACAGGCAATTGAACGCACATGGTTCTGGCTAGACCAGGAGCGCATAAAAATAATCTATCCTACAGAAAATTCTCTAAAACGTGCACTGCTTTGGACTAATATGTACAAACTGGAACGAAAAAGAATACAGGACACACACATGGCAGCCGCTTTTGCAGAAGCAGGCGTTACAGAACTTTGGACAGCAAATCCTTCCGACTTTGAAATTTTCGAAATGTTCGATTTAGTGGATTATAGGAAGTAAGAGATATCAATACCAATTCGACTATGGAATTAGCTAAGTTTAGCTAAGGGTCTAGTTAAGTTTACCTAATGGAGTAGGTAAACTTAGCCAATGTAATAGATAAATTGACCTAGCGGACTAGGTAAGCTTAACTAATGCATTAGGTCAATCGACCTAGCGGATAAGGTAAATTTACCTTAAACACAAATATTGATAGATAAGTGTAAGAATAGAGCTCTATGTAATAGTTTTTGTTTCTTTACATGGGTGCCAATATTTGGGAATAAACATATAAAAAAGGCGCGACACGAGGTCGCGCCGAATGACAGAAATGAGTTTTCGCATTTCTGTCTGATAAGTTTTGCACGGATGAAAACTATAAAAATAAGGGCGGCAAGGATGCCGCCCTAATGCAAGAATTGCTTTGCAATTCTTGCTGATAAAAACTGACATGGAAGTCGTTTAAAACAAACAAGCCTGCCACGGATGGCAGGCTGAAGACAGAATGTGCATTGCACATTCTGTTCTTAATCGATTTTACACGGAGGTAAAATCGATTAATACATTCCACCCATGCCGCCAGCTGGAGCTGCCGGAGCAGGAGCCGGAGGTTCAGGAATATCTGTAACAGCACATTCTGTTGTAAGCATTGTACCTGCAATAGAAGCTGCGTTGCGTAAAGCTGAGCATGTAACCTTAGCAGGGTCGATGATACCAGCTTCAACCATGTTTACCCATTCACCAGTGTAAGCGTTAAATCCTACACCCTTCTTTTCATTCTTAGCGCGGTCAACAATTACAGCACCGTCAAGACCTGCATTGTCTGCAATCTGGCGCATTGGTTCTTCCAAAGCACGGCGAACAAGTTTGAATCCAACTTTTTCGTCTTCTGTAAGATCTTCCGGAACTTTTTCCAAAGCTTTTGCAGCCTGAATAAGTGCAAGACCACCACCAGAAACAATACCTTCTTCCAAAGCAGCGCGAGTTGCAGCGATTGTATCTTCAATGCGGAATTTCTTTTCCTTCATTTCGGTTTCTGTATCAGCACCAACGTTGATTACAGCTAC
>JAEEWW010000100.1 GCA_016287815.1 Treponema sp.
GTGTCAATTGCAAATTTGTGTTCAATCTGAACTTTTAGTTCACGCTCACCAAAACTAAAATCCGGCTTCGGGAAATTATAATAAAGGCGGAATTCATTTTTTGTCTGATTTACAAGGACTCCAAAACATTCTTCAAGTAAATCTTTAAGACCGTTCTGCGGAATATTTCCTGCAAGAACAAGACTGTATTTTGCGGCATTCAAAAGACTTGGATAGGAAGCAAGAATTTCCATGTAGCTTGTTTCGGCAAGAATTTCTTCCTGAAGCGTAAAAGCAAAAGGATAATCCGTATCTTTGTAAAGCTGTCTTACGCCTTCGCAAAACAGCTGGTATTCAGGGCTTGCCCGCTGAATCCTATGCTGCGAGCGTCTGTCGTAAATTAAACCGTCCGCTTCGGCAGGTTTTATCGAACCGTAAATTATTGCATTTGAAATGCAGGATAAACAGGCGTGAACATCTTCTGCCAGACATTCTACGGTAATTATTCCGCCTGCAAGATTTGACTCTGCAAGAACTTCCGGCTCGCCTGCAATTTGTTTTTCAATTTCTGCCATGTAAATGTATTTTTGAATATTTCTTGCAAGCGCGTTTATCATTATTTCAGAAAGTCCTGTGTTTTTGCGCGCAGTTGAAAGTTTTCCGCCTGAAATTGCAAGAGAAATTACGGCAGTTGCAGAATTTTCGCTTCGCTTTATTATTACCGGGATTTCATTTGAAAGGCGGAAACTTGAAAATTGATTTTCATTTTCAGCTGAAAACGCAACCGTGCTTTTTGCTATTATGTCAGGCTGTTCACTGTCTTCCGTATCGTCTTTTATGTCGCTGCTGTTTTTGCTTCCCGCTGATGCAAAACTGTTTTTTACCTGTTCGTATAATTTCTGTGAATACCACGAACCGTTTTTTGTATTGACTTCTTCATAACCTGCTTTTTTAAAGGCTTTTGCATTTTTTCTGTAAATGTCGCTGTTGACAAGTACAAAAACAAAAGGTTCTTCTGTCCTAAAAGAATCAGCAATCGAGTTTTCATCCGTTTGTAAAATTATTTCCGGCTGTAAAATAAGTTCCTGCGAAGTATTTTCAGTGTGCATTTCACTTACATTTGTAATTGCCCAAAATTGCGAAAGAAGTTCCATAAACGCTGAAGAGTTTTTAAATCTTGTTTTGAACTGGCTGATAAGTTTGTTTTTTGCGTCCGCCGCATTTGAAGCGTTAAGCTCATCTACGGATTTTTTTACTGTCTGAAGAAAAATTTCTGCCTGAGTGCAGGGTGTGTTTTTTTTGTTTTTTTCCAGCAGTGATTGAAATATAAGTCTTGAACTTCCATTTTTGTGAGCAGAAGCTACATTTATGTATTCTTTATCCCTTATAGAAAGTTCCGCTGTTCCTGCAAGCGTATTTTTTAAATTTGAATTGTAATTATCTAGAATTGCGGCGGCGATATCTGCCTGCTGCATCGAAAGATTTGTATACTGAATTACAATCTGGCTCATTTCATTTGTAAAAAGCGGATCATGCAGAACGAATTTTCGATGAGTTCCGGCAGCAGTTTTTTCCATGCTATCAGAAAGAATACCTGCTGCGCTTACTGCCATTTTTTGAAAATGCCTGCGTGCAAGATTCAGCGCCGTGTCACTTGAAATTCCGCCTGAAATAAAAATTGCGCAGTTCTGCGGCGCATAATAATTTCTGCCGATTGAAGTAAGAATCGTACGGGCTTCTTCAACCGGAGTATTTGTAAAAATTGCAGGATAAATGCCTGAATCCTGCTTCCATGGCTCACTTGCAAAAACCCGCGAATCAATGCTGCTGTTTATAAAGCCTGCTGTACTGAAAACGTTTTGAATTACCTGTGTTTTTAACGCCGAAAATTCATCGGTTAAGTCTTTGTCCGTAATTATGGGAAGAAAAATCCCTGCTGAAAAAAGGGCAAGTGTCTGTTCAACCTGCTGTGGTGAAACCGTAATTATATAGCGCGAAGAATCAGCGTTGCATTCACTTTGCAGATTTTTAAGAAACCAGGAAAAATCTGAATCTGCTAAATCTTGTGGCAAAACCGATTGTGTTGTTAATATATGACTTGTTACTGCGGCTTTTGCAAAAAGATTTGTATATAATGGAAAAAAACCGGCGGTCTTTGGGGTTTGTGCAGAAAAGCCAGCATGAACTGCAAGTTCAATTCTTACAGGAGCGTTTGAAAAATCTTCAAGCACAAAGACTTTCATTGAATTTTCAAGTGTGTATTCTTTAAATTTCTGAGGAAGCGCAATCTGAGTTTTAATGTTCTGCGCCTGAGCAGTAAATGAAAAAGTCAGGTAAACTGCGGATAAAAAAACATATATAAATCGATTCAATTTTTTTAACATAATATCCTGTTTTATTTTAGCAGATGCACAAGATTCTGTAACTATGATTTTTAACAATAATGCAATATGCAGCAGGGCTTCCGCATTATAACGATTTTTTGAATATAATTTTGTGTACTTTTGCAAAAGTCAACGCCACATGCAACAAGAGAACCGGTACCGTTGGTTTGAAAACATACTCTTCCTATTCTTTTTCCGGTTCTGTTGTGCATGGGCATTGCCTTTTGCTTCCGTACCCAAAATTCTTGCAATATTTGGTTATAATGCGGAAGCCCTGCAATATACAGATCCAAATATTGAACTGTCACGAAAATATCTATAAAATCATAGCTAAAAAGTCACTTTGCAGATAGATTTACTTCTGAAAGCTGCAGCCGGTTTGCTCATTGACTTTTATCCAGCTTATATTTGGAGAAACTGATGGCTGAAAAACTTCCCATGGACAGTTCAGGATTCGTTGTTCTTGCAGATTTTATTCCGCACATCGTACAGGAAATCAGATATTATTCTACCTATAATTTTGTAGGCGAGCGGATTGACGGCTATGAAGAACCATGCGCTCTTCTTACAAAAGAAGCCGCACGCGCCCTGAAATCTGTAAGTAATGAAATGATGGTAAAAGGCTACCGTCTGAAGATTTTTGACGCTTACAGACCTGTGTGCGCCGTAAATCAGTTTAAATTCTGGGCAATAGAAGATACGGATATCCGCATGAAGCCGTATTTTTATCCTGAAGTAGAAAAACAGGATTTGTTCAAGCTGGGCTTTATTGCCGCCCGTTCAAGCCACAGCCGCGGCAGCACAGTTGATTTGACCTTACTTGACATGCAGAGCGGAAAAGAAGTTGACATGGGAAGCCCCTTCGACCTTTTCAGCGAAAAATCTTATCCATCCTATAAAGGAAAAGGAATTACCGATGAACAGTTTGAAAACCGTATGTTCCTGCAAAAAGCAATGGTGCGTAACGGTTTTGTTCCATTGGATTGCGAATGGTGGCACTTTACCCTCAAAGACGAACCTTATCCCGATACATATTTTGAATTCCCGGTTTCTTCCGCATATCTGCGAAAGGAATAGAAAATAACAGGAAAGAATAAAAAAAGTAAAAAGGTGTTTTATGGCAGAATTAACAATTATTAATGAAAAAAAGTATAAAGGACAACTTGCGAAGGAACTTTCAGAACGTTTTTCTTCTTTTATAAATTCAAAAAGAAAATTAACTGAAGAAGAAATCGCAATATTGAAAAGTAACGGAAATATCTGTTCGGATGGCAGTAACTTCGCTAACATTTTTGTTGACAAAGCTGATTGTGCTGCAAATAGCGCCGAGTATTGTGGCAATCGAAATAAATCTTCATCTTCAGGCGATGACGGTGCCAGCGCTACTATCGTTCAATACGATTCGTTCAATCCATATTTAGTCCGCGGCTGCGAATTTTCAGGCTTTGTTGTACTCGGCAAAATCCGCCTTGCAAAACTCAACTATCACGACCTTGAACTTGACTGCGGCCTTTACGATTCGTTCATAAAAAACTGTGTAATCGGTGATGACTGTGCAATCCGCAACGTAAAATATCTTAACAACTATCACATCGGAAACCGCGTAATACTTTTTAACATTCAGGAAATGGACTGTACGCTCCACTGTAAATACGGCAACGGAATCCTCAAAGAAGGAGAAAATGAAAGCGACCGCATCTGGATTGGAGTTGCAAACGAAAACGACGGTCGTGCAGTTCTTGCCTTTGAATCAATGCTGCCGTCAGACGCTTATATCTGGTCGCATTACCGCGAAGACAAAGAACTTTTGCAGCGCTTTTTTGAAATGACCGAATATGGAAATACAAAAAAACGCGACACCTGTGGAATCATAGACGACGATGTTGTTATAAAAAACACAACGCTGTTAAAAGACGTAAAAATCGGAAGCCATGCATACATAAAAGGTGCATTTAAACTGAAAAACATAACGGTTCTTTCAAGTGAAAAAGAAGTTTCGCAGATTGGCGAAGGCGTAGAAATGGTAAACGGAATTATGGGCTACGGCAGCCGTGCTTTCTATCAGGCTGTGGCTGTACGCTTCGTAATCGGAAGAAACTGTCAGCTGAAATACGGCGTACGCGTTTTAAACACCGTATTAGGCGATAATTCAACTGTTTCATGCTGCGAATTATTAAATAACCTGATTTTCCCGTTCCATGAACAGCACCACAATTCTTCATTCCTTATTGCATCAACAATCATGGGGCAGTCTAACATTGCCTCCGGCGCAACAATCGGAAGCAACCACAACTCGCGGAGCCCTGACGGAGAAATCTTTGCAGGCCGCGGATTCTGGCCGGGATTATGTTCAGACTTCAAGCACAATTCAAAATTCGCTTCGTTCGTACTTGCTGCAAAAGGCTCTTACCAGCATGAACTTCACATAACCTATCCGTTTTCGCTCATTGCTGCAGAAAGTCCAGACCAGCCGATTCATATAATTCCAGCATTCTGGTTTTTGTATAACATGTTTGCAATCGCGCGAAACAACAGCAAGTTTAAAAAGCGCGACAAGCGCGTAAACAAAATCCAGCACATAGAAACAGATCCTCTTGCACCTGATACAATGCAGGAAATCCTTGCAGCCTTAAATCACTTAATTGAATTAAGCGGAAATTATCTTGCAGGACTTCACGAAATCCCTGAGGAAATGCTTGCAACGCCGGAAAAAACTTTGCAGGCGGCAAAAAATTACCTGCACACGCATCCGGAAGCGCGCTTTACCTTAACCGACATGACGGCGCAGAAAAAATACGGTGCAATTATCTACAAACCTGTAAAAGCCTACAAAGAATACCGCAAGGTCGTAAAATACTTTGCTGCCCGCACACTTATTGAATATTGCGAACGAAACACAATTGCCGAATTAACTGAAAAATGCCTTGCAGATATTTCAAAAATTCCTCTATACACCGAATGGGACAACATTGGCGGACAGATTATCCCTAAACAGAAAATTCAGGAACTATTTGCAGACATAAAATCACGCAAAATACAAACCTGGCAGGAAGTTCACGCATTCTACGATAAATGCCAGACAGAATACGAAAATTACAAAGCACGGTATTCAGTATATCTTCTGGAACAGCTCTATTCACGTCCGATAAAAGCCTTTACTCCGGAAATCTTCAAGGACATCGTAGGCGACGTAACTATTGTATCGGATGAAATGTACAATTCATCGCTGTCTTCAAGACAAAAAGATTTTACCGACTATTTCCGCCGCATGGTATACCGAAGCAGTCAGGAAATGGAAAACGTTCTTGGTTCTGCGCAGAGCAATGATTTTTTGAAAGAGCTTAAAGTTACAACAGAAAAGTTTAACCGCAGCGTAAAAAAAACATTCCGTTCGATGTGTAAGTAGACTAAGCAGCAGTTTTTTTAAGGAGCAGACGTTTCATATACTGTATAAACTTGTACAAACCCTGCAATAATGTTATACTCTGATGCATAAATATTTAATCGGAGTGTATAGTTATGCATTTTGATACTCGTTTTGTTGAAGGCGGAGTTACCGCAGCGCAGGGATTTACCGCCAATGGTATTCTCTGCCACATAAAGGCAAGCCGAAAAACCAATGACACGGCTCTTATTTTTTCAGAAAAACCATGTACAGTTGCCGGAGTATTTACCCAGAACCGCGTAAAAGCCGAAAGCGTTAAACTTACCATGAAAAATATTGCAAACGGACGCGCTCAGGCGGCCATTGCAAACAGCGGAAACGCAAATGCCTGCACCGGCGAACAGGGCGCAAAAGTTGCACAGAAAATGGCAGAACTTGCCGCCGCTGAATTAGGAATTTCCAGCGATGATGTAATCGTATGTTCAACGGGAGTTATCGGGCAGCAGCTTCCTGTAGAAAAAATTGAAGCTAAAATTTCTGAATTAAAAGCAGGACTTTCTAAAAAAGGTCACGAAGAAGCCCGCATTGCAATTATGACAACCGACACACATTTTAAAGAATGTGCCGTTCAGACTGAAATCGGCGGAAAAACCGTAACAATCGGTGCAATGTGCAAAGGCAGCGGAATGATTCACATTAACTTAGGCACAATGCTCTGCTTTATTACAACCGACTGCGCAATCAATTCTAAAATGCTTGAAAAAGCTTTGCGCGAAAGCGTTGCAGGAACTTACAATTGCGTTTCTGTTGACGGCGACACAAGTACAAACGATACATTGACAATTCTTGCAAACGGAATGGCGGGCAATTCAGAAATTACTAAAGAAGGCAATGATTTTGACGCATTCTTGAACGCACTCAATGTATTAAACACCGTAATGGCAAAGAAAATTGCCGCAGACGGCGAAGGCGCTTCCCGTCTTGTTGAATGTTACGTAAAAGGCGCTTCAACAGTTGAAAATGCACGCATTCTTGCAAAAGAAGTAATCGGTTCAAACCTTGTAAAAGCCGCAATGTTCGGCAAAGACGCAAACTGGGGCCGAATTCTTTGTGCAATGGGTTATTCCGGCGCTGATTTTACACCGGAAAAAACTGACGTTTACTTTGTAAGCCGCCCGGATGCCATGCGTTACTTTACGCCAGGAAAGGACAATATTTTTGGAAGCGAAGACGGTTCTATAAAAGACGGGCTTCCTGAATTACCGGCAGGCGAATTTGATTCAATTCAGGTTTTCAAGCACGGCGTTCCGCTGAACTTTGACGAAGAAAAGGCAAAAAAAATCCTTACGGCAGAATCCGTACAGATTTTAGTTACGCTTGAAGACGGAAAAGCTGAAGCAAAAGCCTGGGGCTGTGATTTAACCTACGACTACGTAAAAATTAATGGAGACTACAGAACATAGTAGCACACACCGGCATTTACTGCGCACGGGCAACATGCACGGCGAGGAAAAAAAATTAAGGAAATTATACAATGGAAGAAAACGAATCAAAAATAGCAGTTTCTACGGATTCCCGCGGAAGACTTTTGGATAACGAGCAGTGGTCAGACGTACTTATTCAGGCCATGCCGTATTTTAAGCAATGGGTCGGCAAAGTTGTTGTCGTTAAATACGGCGGAAACGCAATGCTCAACGAAGAACTTAAAATCGACGTAATGAAGGACATTGTTCTTTTGAATACAATCGGTATTCACGTTGTACTTGTACACGGCGGCGGACCTGAAATCAACAAAATGCTCGACAAAATCGGCAAGGAAAGCAAATTCATCAACGGTTTGCGCTATACAGACGGTGAAACAATGGAAGTTGTTCAGATGGTTCTTACAGGAAAACTGAACAAAGACATTGTTGGGCTTCTATTAAAAGAAGGAGGAAATGCAGTAGGCCTGAGCGGAATTGACTCAGGCCTGTTACGTGCAAAAAAAATAGATAAAGACGGAATTGATTACGGTTATGTCGGCGAAGTAACGGAAGTTAATCCTGAAATAATAAAATCACTTTTGCAGACAAATGTAATTCCTGTAATTTCTACCGTTGCACTTGGCGAAGATGGAGATTCAAGCTGTTACAACATAAATGCAGACACCGCAGCCGCAAAAATTGCAGTTGCCTTGAAAGCAGAAAAATTTGTTCAGCTTACAAATGTTCCGGGCGTTTTAAAAGACGTAAATGACATTAATTCGCTCATTCAGCGCATTCCTATGCAGAGTGTTCCGCAGTTAATTGAAAGCGGAATTGTAGCCGGCGGAATGATTCCAAAGGTTGAATGCTGCATGATTGCCTTGAAAGGCGGAGTTCCGCGAACACATATTATAGACGGACGGGTTCCTCATTCGCTGCTTCTGGAAATGTTCAGCCAGCGCGGTGTTGGAACAATGATTTTTACCGGAAACCCAGATTAGGGGTTCCACTAACCCCGACTAGGATTACCAAGAACCCTGATTAAGGGTTCCACTAATCCCGACTAAAAAAGGATCAAACAATGGAAAAACTTATAGTAAATAATTACGGAAGCTTTGATACAGTTTTTGTAAAAGGAAAAGGTTCTACTCTTTGGGACGAAAACGGAAAAGAATTCATCGACTTTCTTTCCGGAATCGGCGTAAACAGTCTCGGCCACAATTACAAGCCGCTTGTAAAGGCTATTCAGAAACAGGCTGCAAAACAGATTCATATTTCAAATTACTATTTCAGCGATGTCGGCTTAAAATTTGCAAAGCGTCTGCTTGAAGTTACAGGCTTTGAAAAAGGCTACTTTGGAAACTCCGGCGCTGAAGCGAACGAAGCTGCAATCAAGCTTGCGCGTAAATGGGGTTATTTAAACGGAGGCGAAAAACGCCGCGTAATCTATACGCTTGAAAGCTCATTCCACGGAAGAACAATGGCAACGCTTACCGCAACCGGTCAAGATAAATTCCATCCTGCATGCTTTGCCCCGTACGTTGAAGGATTTAAGACAATCAAGGCAAATGACTTTGAAGCCATTAAAACAGCGTTTGACGATACAACCGCCGCTTTAATGATTGAATGTATTCAGGGAGAAGGCGGCGTAAACCTTATAGACAGCGAATGGGCAAAGTCTGCAGCAG
>JAEEWW010000101.1 GCA_016287815.1 Treponema sp.
GGTTCTTCCTGCTGTTCCGCGTGTTTTTGAAGCTGTTTACGATGGCATTACTAAAAAGATGCGCAAAACTGGTGGTATTGTAAATAAAATGTTTAATTTCTTTGTGGGCGTTGCTGTTATTCAAAAGCGCATGACACGAAAAATGTTTAATCAGAATGCCTGCTTTACAAGTTATTTTACGCCGCTCTGGTGGATTTTGTTCTTTATTCCTTGGATTTTGTTGTGGCCGATTTATGGGCTTGGAAATCTTTTGGTGTTCAGAAAGATTAAGGCAATGCTTGGTACGGATTTCCGTGTTGGTGTTGCCGGCGGTGGAGCTTTTCCTCCGAAGATTGATGAGTTCTTCTGGGCAATTGGTGTAAAGGTTGTAGAAGGCTATGGCTTGACCGAAACTGCTCCAATTGTTTCTGTACGTCCGGTTGCAGCTCCTGTTTTTAGAACAATTGGTTCGCCAATCCGTGGTGTAAAAGCCAGAATTGTTGACCCTCAGGATGGCTTTGTGCTTGGCCGCTGTAAGGAAGGTGTTTTGCAGATTAAGGGCGACACTGTAATGAAGGGCTACTACAAAAATCCAGAAATGACTGCAAAAGTTATGACAGTTGATGGATGGCTTGATACTGGCGACTTAGCTATTTTTACAATTCACGATGAGCTGCAGATTAAGGGCAGAATTAAAGATACTATTGTTTTGCGTGGTGGAGAAAATCTGGAACCGTTGCCAATTGAAATGAAGCTTGCTGAATCCCGCTATATAAAGGCTGCAGTTGTTGTTGGTCAGGACAAACGCTATCTTGGTGCTTTAATTCTGGTAAACAGTGATGAAGTAAAAACTTATGCAGAAGAAAACGGTATTCAGTACGATACATACGAAAACTTCCTGCAGTCTGAAGTTGTTCACAAGCTTTTTGAAACCGAAATCAGTAATCTTGTAAACTCAAAGACCGGCTTTAAGATGTTCGAACGAATCAACAAGTTTGTTTTAATTACCAAAGATTTTGAAGTTGGCGTTGAGCTTTCCGCAAAACAGGAAATCATGCGCTTCCGCATCAATGATATTTACAAAAAAGAAATCGAAAGCATGTTCCCTGAGGAAGATTAGCAGCCCCAATTGTCATTGCAGACTCAATTGTCATTGCAGACGAAACTTTAATGTCATTGCCGGACTTGATCCGGCAATCTTTTTTTATAAGCTCAGCATGCTTTCCAGCTGTTTTTCAATCGGGAGCTTTGTTGCTTCACCAGTTGCAAGATCAATACTTACCATCATATAACCGCCGTTTGTTTTTACAGCATTGTAAACAAGCTTTTCATCATCCAGACTGAACGAATAAATTGTTCCAATAGAAGCCTTGTTGCTGTCTTTTTCAAGAAGGTCTTTTGCCACGCTGCCGGAGTGGTAATAAATTGTTTTCTGGTCCTTACTGATTGCAGCAAAACCGTTTATGTTTGTTGCAAAAGGTTTTTTATACCAAGGGTCAGTTTTATCTCGCGTAATTCCTGTGTAAGAATGGTAGAATTGGTAATCATTCAAATCACCTGGAGAGGTAAGGGTAAAGTTTCCTTTGCTGTCTGTAAGATTAAAGATTGATGCATGTGTATAAACATCAGTGTTGTTTGTTGAATCAGGATTCCAAACATCATAATGTATCCAAATACCTTCATCATTAAACAGGATAATTCCTTTATCACTGCCGGCATAATCACTTTTTAAATATTTTTCATGGTCGGAACTGGCAACAGTAAATGCAGATTCAGTTGTTCCTTTTTTGAATAAAACTAATTCAAATGGAAATCGGTTTTGGGCATAACCTAGTTTATAAACTTCTCCAGCACCTCTGCCGGCATCCTTAATCCAATAATCCTTTATAAACTCAACAAATGTCCAATAAAGATTTGATTCCGAACCATCCCAATTAGCAGTTTTTGTTTCACAAAGATATTTAAGTGCTTCTTCATTTTTTAAAGGTTCTTTATTTACATCTTCTTTATAGAGCATTGAATAATCCTTTTTCGCTGCTTTACCTTCCCAGTCGATAATTTCGAGTTCAGTTTTATCTTTGAACCAGCTTAGATTGAACTCAATTTCATCATTGCAATAACAAAGACTCTTCATGTAGGCAAGAAGACCTGTATAATCTTTTGGCGAATCGTTATCGAGGATAGCTTTTTTATTTCCTTCAGAATCCAGTCCAAAAACAAATCTTGCGAATTGCTCAAATAAATAAGAATCCCATGGACTGTAATAACGCTGGACATCCTTTTCATAATATGAAGCACCATTATCTTTTGGTTCTACTGCATATAAACCTGATTTTAATCCACCATTATCAAACTCATTAACAAACCAATAGGCAATGTTAGAAGTAGGACTTATTCCAACAACAGACACTACAACTTGAAGGAATTCCTGGTTTTCGGAGCTCTTTCTTTTTAAATTGCTAGATTCAAACAAGGGCACAGTTTTTGAACCATTAACATCCATTGCATAAACGTTATTGTATGTATTATCTACATTAGTTGTCATAAAAATCCAGGAGCCGTCTTTTCGTACAGTAAAGGATGTAATATCAAATAGATTTGGAATGTCTGGTGTATACTTTGTAATTTTATCGTTTAAAGGATTATAGCGATAAATTATAAACTTGTTTTCATTGTAGTCTTTTGCAAGAATAAAAATGTTTCCGTTCATGTCAAACTGGATATAATTATCTCCACCATTTTCTTTTAACCAGGTTGCTGCACGTTTGTTTACATTACCTTTATCATTAAAAATATCAACATTTGTTCCATCTGGTTTTACGTAAATGATTTGACCAACATTTGGAGCTTTTGTACCATCGGTGTATTCCCATGAGTCAATTTTATCATTAAAAACTATATAAATACCTTTTGCTTCTTCTTCAACCTTTGGGTACGGACATTTATAAACTTCAAGCACCGGTTGTGTTTCGCACGAAGCTGCCAGCTGGTATTTTTCCTTAGGGATTTCAATTACTTTTTCTTCTTTCAGTTCATTTGATTCGCCTATAACAACAGAAAGTAATGTATCCTCATTGTTTATTTTACCGGAATTAGTTTTTTTAGTTTTGTTTGATTCCAGGGTACCAGCTGCAAATTGTGTAGCAAGATATTTTGTGTTTTCTGTGATATTGAACTTAATCAAATCTGTGCTTTTTGCATTGTTAGCCACAGGTTCATTTTTATTTGCATTTTGTTGACATCCTGCAAATCCAAAAACAATAAGACTGGTAACTGCAATTGCAGTAACTTTTAAGTTTGTTAGTTTCATGTAAACTCCTTGGTAAATCTTTTTAAGAATCTACATAAAATTATAAGTCCGTTTTGAAAAACCTGTTGGGAGAAAACTCCCAATTTTGTAAAGTTTCTGAAACGCTGTTTTGCTACCTGTATTTTTCAATCAGTTGTTCGCGGTTTTTGCAGCCGGCAAGCTTTATAAGATAGCTTATGTAATTTTCTACAGTGTGAAGCGAAATAAAAAGCTGGTCGCAAATCTGTTTGTTTGATTTACCCTGTAGTACAAGCTCAAAAACAATTTTTTCCTGTTTCTTCAATACTGGCAGAATAGATTCCAGTTCCTTCTGAATAGATTCAGATTTTTTCTCATAATAAGTACCACCATCACGTACAATGTTCAGGCATCGCACAAGCTCTTCATCACTTGCAACCTTAGAAATATATCCCTGCACACCTAAATCTTTAGCCTGCAGAACAAATCCCCAGGTATCGAACATTGAATACATCACAATCTTAATCTGCGGACATTTACTCTTTAGTTCCTGAACAAGAACAAACCCCGATTCTTCATTTGCAAGCTGGATATCAACAATAATCATATCGGGTATTATATTCGCAGGGTCTTCAATTCCGGCAGCCTTTTTAAGCAACCGTTTTTGCAGCTCTGCCAGACATTCCGTACCGTCCGCAAAAGTTCCTGTTACAACATAATCGGTATTTGTTTCAAGGTAATTTTTCAATCCGTTTTTGAGCATCGAATGGTCATCTACAATAAATAAAGTGTTTTTCATTTTTTTCCTGCTCTAATAAGGTATCCGCAACTGAACACTCAATCCTTCATCCGGCACACTAAAGAACTCAATCTCACCACCGGCCGCTGCAATTCTATCGCGCATGTTGCGGATACCAAAGTTCATTTTACTCTTTCCAAGCTTACTCACTTCGCAGCCAATTCCGTCATCAATTATAAAAATCACAAGGGTTTTAGTATCTTCACCTTCGCTCTGAATAACAACCTGCACGTTAGTGGCATACGAATGTTTTTCAATGTTAGCCAGGGCTTCCTGAATAACCCGCACAATATTCGTAGATTTTTCAGTATCCATTTTTGGCGGAACAAAATCTTTTTGAATCTGAATGTGGCACGGAATCTTAGTACGGGCAATAAACTGCTGACAGAGAGTATCGATTATAGAAATAAGCTCTGTGTTTTCAGTTTGAACAGAAAGCTCCGCCGGCCTGAAGTTGTAACAGATGTTTCGAAGCAGGCTGATGACGTTTGTCATTTCTTCTATAACGCGCTGCTTTTTTGTTTCGCTTTCAGGCACCACGTTCAGCATCTCTGTATCAAGTCTGATGGCACGGATGTTCTGCACAACTGAATCATGAATGTCGCGGCTGAGCTTAGACCGTTCATCTTCCTGAATCTTGAAAATAAATTTTTTATCTTTTTTTGAAAGATGCTGATTAAACTTTTTCGAAAGAATGATGAAGATAATTGCAAGTTCAACAATGCATAAAAAAATCACCACAAAAAAGATTATGATAAAAAGCTGATTTTTATTTTGCGATGATTCTGTCGGTGGAACGGAATCTGATGTAACGTTAGGTTTATCTAACACAACTAAATCTAAGTTGCTTGATTCTGTTTGAGGACTTAAATTATCAGTCTGTACATCCAATTCATCATTCATTTTCAATTCTGTTTCTGTTTGTGTGACAGAATCTTCAGCACTGTTAGAAATAACTAACTCCACTAACTCTTGCTGCCCCACTTTTTCTTCAACAAACTTTTTCGCTTTTGCAACAGCATCAACCAGGCTTTTGCATTCAATGTTTTCAGAATCTGCATATAAAAAATATTTGTCATCTTCGTAGTTTTTGTAAATAAGCTTACCGGAATTAATTTTGATTGTAGCAATCGTATCATCATCAGTAGCTTTAATTTTTTTACCCAACGGATTATATCGTGCAAGCACACTGTTTCCTTCATTGTCTTCAACAAGTACAGGATTATACCAGCCGTTTTTCCATTGTGTTTTTCCGGCTGCATCCTTATAAGTTACAGCCTCTTCCATAAAAAACCAGATTCCATCATCATTACGCGCCAGCCAGACAGGAGAAACTCTCTGTTCGTTAGGCTCAACAAACATTGCATTATTGTTTATTATGGAAAAAGCCGTATTACTGGTAATTTTGCCGTTTTCAATTTTACAGACAGAATCTTCCAGATATTTACCGGTGAAACCAAACTTCTTTTTTTCAAGCGAATATTTTAATGCATCTACTCCAGTTAGAATATGCCCGTCATCAGCCTTAATAAAAAAATCACAATCAACCTTATCTGCAAAATAAAGAATCCAGTCTAAAAATCCTTTGTAATCCGGTTCACGCCTAGACGAACCTTGTGCAATCAAACTTTGTCCCGTCGAACCTTTTTCAATAAAAGCCTTATATGCATCAAGAATTATCCATTGCGGAAGATTAAAAGCCCTCTCATAATTGTCTGCAATAAACTTACCATCCTTTTTGGAAAAAACATAAAGGCCAATATCATAATAAACCGGGTACCCGTTAATCATCTGCTGTTGAGGATAAGTATTGTAATACAATTTTCCACTTGCAGAACTATAAACCAGCGAACTTACATTCCAGCCTACAGGTTTCTGATTCAACAGAATTGTTTTTTGCAAAGCACCGCCAGAGCTGTTTCCGCCATTGCTGTACCCAGTTTCAACGCACACAATCTGGTTAATTTTATCAGCATAAAAAAGCTCCATAAAAATAAAACGCCCGTCGCTGCTCACATCAAAATGCTGTATTTTACACGAATATGATTTTGCTGAATCCTGCTTTTCAACAGCAACTGTTTCTGAATCAAAAAGTGCATATTCTTTTGTCTGATGATTAAGACGCAGAATAAAGTACTTTCCTGTGTAATTATCTGAAACAATGTAATAAGTGTTGCCAAGGCTGTCTGTCCGCCAGAAATAATTGTCTATACTTTTTGGATTTGTATTTTCTTTTATGGAAAGATTTTTGTCTTTTGGTTTATTTTTTGCAAACAGTTCGCGCGCATCTTCATCTGTATGGGGAACTAGAATAATGGTCTTATTTTGTTGTAATTGTGTAGCACCAAAAACCTGCGGACAAAAAATGAAGCTAAAAATGATATAAAAAAACGGAACTATTAAACTGTTAGTCTTCCAAAACCTTCTGCTTTCCATTCTTTCAGTTTACATCATTTTTTGCTTTTTTTGTAAGTTTCTGTCAGGTATTTACAAAAAATAGGAGAAAACTCCCGAAAAGAGTTTTAAACTTGACAGCGTTAAGATTAGAAGGTATATTACATAATGTAACTTAACACTGTTAAGTTATTCTAGAAACAGGAGATGAAAATGAAAAGAATCAGTGTTAAAATAATAACCGGCTTGATGGTATTTTTAGGAGTTTTTATGACAGGATGCGGAAATCCTATTGCAATTGGAAGTGAAGATGCAAAGGGACTGGACGATACAAAGAAAATCGGTGTTCAAATAAATGATAATGTAAACGGAATGTTCATAACTATGACTGATGAAAAAAATCCGGTGTTATTGTTTATTTCTGGTGGACCTGGAGTACCGGAAGTCTGGTTGAATGAAGCATATTCCGATGTATACCCAAATAAAATTGCAGATTATTTTACAGTCTGCTATTGGGATTATTATGGTGAAGGACTTTCTTATGATTCTGATATTGATCCGGATGAAATTACAGTTGAAAGGCTGGCTTACGATGCTCACGCTGTAGCAGAATATCTGAAGAAAGAGTTTAATAAAGAAAAAATATATCTTATGGGGCATTCAAGCGGTTCAAATCTTGGCATCTATCTGGCGCAAACTAATTCAGAAGATTTTTATTGTTATTTTGGAATGGGGCAGGTTTATTTGGGCAAGGATAGTGTACGCCGCTATGAAGAAGGTTATTATTTTATGAAGGCTTTATTTGAACAGAATGGAGATAATAAAGCACTTAGAAAAATGAACAAGCTTATAAATATTTCTGATGATGGTGAGTTTAGCGTAAAGAAACCTTCAACTATCGGGAAGGATTGGGAAAAAATCCTTTTAATAGCTGGCTGTGGAACTACACGCGAAATGCGCTCAGATGTAACAGATATTTTTTTCAAGCAGATGGGCTGCAAGTGTTATACGGTAAAGGAAAAAATAAACTTCTGGCGTGGAAAAACTCTTCTTGGGAAAACACCTTACAGTGATTATTCAGTTGATTCTGATATTCCGGCTGTAATACCTGTTTGTTTTTTGAGTGGTTATTATGATTATACAACACCAATCACCCTTTCTAAGGAATTATACGAAAAACTTGAAGCTCCCGAAAAATCATTTTATACTTTTTATAATTCCGCACATTCACCACTTTGGGAAGAAAACGAACTTGTATTAGAGGCTATGTCAGAACATGTCAGAAAATAAGCAAAAATATCATCACGGAGATTTAAGAAACGCACTTATTGAAGAAGGTATTAAAATGATAAATGCCGGTGGAGAAGAAGCATTATCCTTACGGAAACTGGCAGAAAAATGTGGTGTCAGCATGGCGGCTCCTTATGCACATTTTAAAAGTAAAGAAGATATGATAAATGCCATAAAAGAATATGTAACAGATAATTTTACTGAGTATTTGGAAAAAGCTGTTGCATCTGTTTCGGAAGATGTTGAAGATGATGAAAAAGATATTGAAAAGAAAATCCTTGCTTTAGGAAATGCTTATGTTCGCTTTTTTATCAAAAATCCTGAATATTTTACATTTTTGTTTTCTCGCGGATATATACATCTGAGTCTGGACTTTAATAACGCAGATGCCAGCTCTAACGATAAATCTGCTACCGGTAATTTTAAGCCTTTTAATATCCTTAAGGATTTATGCACCATTTATTTTGCACAGAAAAAGCCAGGGCTTTCAGATTATGAAAAAGAACTTGAAATTATAAGAATCTGGGCAAGTGTTCAGGGTTTGACTTCTATAGTGTTTATGGAAAATGTAAAGTGGAGTCACAATTGGGAAGAAGAACTTGGTAATCTGCTGAAATAGTATTTGCCCTTGACCTTCATACTTTTTTTTTCTACCATTTCCTTATGAACGTTCACATTTTGGAAATGCCCCTCGATTTTGGAGCAAGCAGACACGGTTCCGATATGGGACCTTCAGCTATTCGTCTG
>JAEEWW010000102.1 GCA_016287815.1 Treponema sp.
AATTTCAACTTCTTCTTTGCAGTCCTGTTCCTGACGTACAAGAATATCTTCAACTGCTTTTTTAATTGTCTTAGGCGTAATTCCGTGTTCTTTATTATATGCTTCCTGTATCGAACGGCGGTGGCGGGTTTCGTCAATTGCTTCTTTCATTGCATCGCTCATGCGATCTGCATACATTACAACTTTGCCTTCTGCATTGCGTGCGGCTCGTCCTATAATCTGAATCAAACTTGTAGAACTGCGCAAAAAGCCGATTTTATCGGCGTCAAGAATCGCTATAAAAGTAACTTCCGGTAAATCAATTCCTTCGCGAAGCAGGTTAATGCCTATAAGAACATCAAATTCACCGGCACGCAGACCTTTAAGAATTTCAACGCGTTCAAATGTTTCAACTTCGCTGTGAATATATTTTACCTTAAGCCCAAGCTCTGTAAGATAATTCGTCAAATCTTCGGCCATTTTTTTTGTAAGCGTCAAAATCAGCGAGCGTTCATTTTTTGCAATGCGCTCTTTAACTTCGCGGTAAATGTCTTCCATCTGTCCTTCACTCGGGCGGACTTCAATTTCCGGGTCCAGAAGCCCTGTCGGACGGATTATCTGTTCGACTATCTGTGTGCTCTGTTCAACTTCCTGCTTGCGCGGAGTTGCCGTTACATAAATTACCTGATTCAGTTTCTTGCTGAATTCTTCAAATTTTAAAGGACGGTTATCAAGCGCACTCGGTAAACGGAATCCAAAATCAATTAAATTCTGCTTGCGGCTCCTGTCGCCTTCATACATTGCGCCAATCTGCGGAACTGTAACGTGCGCTTCATCAATAAGGCACAAAAAATCATCAGGAAAATAATGGAGCAAGGTTGCAGGCGGCTGTCCGCTTTTTCGGTTTGCAATCGGCGCTGAATAGTTTTCAATGCCCGAGCAGTAGCCCATTTCTTTCATCATTTCTATGTCGTAGGTTGTACGCGTTTTTAAACGCTCGGCTTCAAGAAGTTTTCCCTGAATCGTAAAACGCTCCACGGCTTCTTCCATTTCCGCCTGAATACGTTCAGTTGCCTGAAGGAGCATATCATGCGGAACAACGAAGTGTTTTGCAGGATAAAAAACGGTTTCGTCAAGATTTTCTACGGTTTCGCCTGTAATTACGTTAAATCGCGAAATTTTTGTAATTTCTTCCCAGTCAAGCTCAATTCTGTAGGCTTCGTCTGTTTCCATGTAGGCAGGATAAACTTCAAGCACATCGCCGCGAATCCTGAAATTTCCACGGTCCAGAATTGCATCATTTCTTGAATATTGCAGGGAAACAAGGTCGCGCGCAAATTTCTGTGTGTCCAGACTCTGACCTTTTTCCAGATGGATTCGCATTTCCTTGTATAAATCCGGCATGCCCAAACCGTAAATACAGGAAACGGTTGCAACAACAATTACATCGCGCCGTTCCATAAGGCTATAGGTTGCAGAAAGGCGCAGACGGTCAATTTCTGCATTAATCGAAGCATCTTTTTCTATATAAAGGTCACGTGCCGGCACATATGCTTCCGGCTGATAATAATCGTAATAGGAAACAAAATATTCAACTGCGTTATCCGGAAAAAATCCTTTGAATTCCCTGTAAAGCTGGGCGGAAAGTGTTTTGTTGTGGCTGATTATCAGTGTAGGGCGCTGAACGGCTTCAATGATTTTTGCCATTGTATAGGTTTTTCCGCTGCCCGTAACGCCTTTTAAAGTCTGATACCGGTCGCCGCGCAGAAAACCTTCGGCAAGTCTGCTTATAGCCTGCGGCTGGTCTCCTGAAGGTTCATAAGGTGATACTACATGGAATTTTCGCATTTTTACCGCCTTTTGTTTATTTGACGTTTCTGCCTTGCCTTAATTTTACCGCCAAATTCTGAATCTGCTTTGCCGTTAGTCGCCTATTTTTCGGCAAGTTTAATTTTTACGTCCATATCCTTTCCGTTTCTATGGATCCTTACCGTAATAGTATTGCCGGGTCGTTTGCTTTCAAGCAGGGAATAATAATCTGCTATTGTAGCAACGCCAACTCCGTCTATTCCTACGATAATGTCGCCGCCCAAATAAATAATAGAACGGTTTCCATAGCGTACAGCTTCAGTTCCGCCTTTAATGCCTGCCAGCTCTGCATTACCGCCCGGGATAACTTCAGAAACTAAAAGTCCTGTAGAAATATCAAGGTTTGCATAGCGCGCAATAAGTGAATTAAGCTGATACATCTTTGCCTGAATTGTTCCGCGGTTTACTTTGCCGTTTTGAATCAGTTCATTTGCAACGCGTCGTGCTGTTTCTGAAGGAACTGCAAAACCGACACCTGCCGAATTTCCGGAAGATGAATAAATCATTGTGTTGATTCCAATCATCTGGCCTTTTGTATTCAGCAACGGACCACCGGAATTTCCCGGGTTTATAGCAGTATCAGTCTGTATCATGTCGCGGATAATCGTATTGTTTGAATTCTGAATCGGTCGTCCAAGACCAGAAACAATTCCTGTTGTCATTGTTCGTTCAAGACCGAACGGATTTCCGATTGCAATAACTTTCTGCCCGACCTTAAGGGATTTTGAATCACCGAAAGAAATTGTTTTTAATATTGTACCTTCCGGCGGAGTAAATTTTAAAACTGCAATGTCGCTGTCAGAATCCTGACCGACAACAGTTCCTTCGTACTGAGTTCCGTCGTAAAGCGAAATATAGATTCTTGTAGCGTTTTCAATTACGTGAACGTTTGTAATAACGTAACCGCGTTTGTCTATGATTGAACCGGAACCTGATCCGCCTGACTGAACAATCGGCTCTAAGAACCAGTTCATGCCCATAACCTGCGTGTTGATGTTTACAACAGCTTCGTTACATTTTTCATAAACAGAGATATTTTGAATTTCATCCTGAGTGTAGCCTGCCGGATTGCTGTTTACACTGTTATTAATAGAAGAATTTGTATTTATAGAAGAAGCTGCTACATTTGTATTCTCTGTAAAAGTCTTTGTTCCATTTACTACAGCAGAATCCTGTTCAGATTGTGCCGTCTTTTTAACAGCGGATGTTTTTTCATCTGAAATTTCCGCTGCCTGGCTGGAATCTTCTGCTGCCGCAATTTCTTCGCTTGCATTAGATTTGAGTGAAATTGAAATATTTCCTGTGGCTGTTCCTAAAAGTAGAAGTGCTAAAACAATTGCTGCTCCTGTAAGGGCAGAGCTTATTATATGATGACGCGCGTACAATCTCATACAAAAAAATATAATGATTTATCAGGCGCAAAGCAAGAAAAATTATATGGCAGTACCACATTGCCGCGCAGGTTGCTGTCATGCTGACGAAAGTCAGCATCTCCTAAAAGCTTTGATAAAACCTGCCGGGAGATACAGAATCAGGTTCGGCATGACATCGCCACACCGTAGTTTCCTGCGTGACTCGTCTGAGATCATGCTTTCAGTTTGATTCAAGATAATTCAAAATCGAACATAAAAATGTTATTTGTTGTACGAATTTGTTTGCAGGTTTTTAAAAACCAATGTTATACTATGTTCAGATCAAATTTAGGAGGAATAACCAAATGAAAGGTTATGCAATGTTAAAGATCGGTTCTTCTGGCTGGATTGAAAAAGATCGGCCAAAATGTGGTCCAAATGATGCTATCTGTAAGCCACTTGCTCTTGCTATCTGTACATCTGATGTACACACAGTTTGGGAAGGTGCAATTGGTGACAGACATAACATGATCCTTGGTCATGAAGGCTGCGCTGAAGTTGTAGAAGTTGGTTCTGAAGTAAAGGACTTCAAGCCAGGCGACAGAGTTCTTGTTCCTGCAATTACTCCGGACTGGAATTCTCTGGAAGCTCAGGCTGGCTATTCAATGCATTCAAACGGAATGCTTGCCGGCTGGAAATTTTCTAACTTCAAAGACGGTGTATTCTCTGAATATTTCCATGTAAATGACGCAGATGGAAACCTTGCTTTGCTGCCAAAAGAGATCAACACTGTAGATGCATGTATGCTTTCTGATATGGTTCCAACCGGATTCCACGCCGTAGAACTTGCTGACGTTCAGTTTGGTGATACAGTATTGCAGATTGGTATTGGACCTGTAGGTCTTATGTCTGTTGCCGGTGCTGCTCTTCGTGGTGCTTCACGCATTATTTGTGTTGGTACACGCGATGTTTGTAAAAAAGCTGCTAAAGGATACGGAGCTACTGATTTTATTTCTTACAAAGACGGTCCTATTGAAGAACAGATTATGCAGATGACAAACGGTAAGGGCGTTGACAGGGTTTGTATTGCCGGTGGTAACTGCAAAACCTTTGAAGCTGCTGTAAAAGCTCTTAAACCGGGCGGAAAAATCGGAAACGTAAACTATCTTGGTTCAGGTGATTATGTAACAATTCCTCGTGTTGAATGGGGTGTTGGTATGGGTCACAAAGATATCCGCGGTGGTCTTATGCCTGGCGGAAGACTCAGAATGGAAAAACTTTCTTCTCTGGTAACTTCAGGAAGACTTAACCTTGCTCCATTAAGCACACACGTATTTAATGGCTGGGATCATATTGAAGAAGCATTGTTCCTTATGAGAGATAAACCTGCTGATTTGATTAAACCGGTAGTAAAACTTTCAGACTAGGAAATAGCATAGCTTAATATAGAAGGGCGAAGCATTTTTATGATGTTTCGCCTTTCTTTTGAAATTTAATAATTTTTTTATTTGTTATAATTAATTTATATGAAAATTTTGATTATTTCCGGTTTTTTAGGAGCCGGAAAAACAACATTTATAAAAGAACTTTCTCGCCAGACCGGTAAAGATTTCTGCATTTTTGAAAATGAATACGCGCAGGTTGATATAGATAAAGCCTTGCTTTCTGCGGATAAAAATCTTAATGTCTGGGAACTTACGGAAAACTGTATCTGCTGCTCCGGCAAGCAGGATTTTGCAACATCAATACTTACAATTGCCAATACTATAGACCCGGAATTTCTTATTGTTGAACCGACCGGAGTCGCAAAACTTTCTTCTATAATTGAAAATATCAGGCAGATTCAGTATGAAAAAATTTCTCTGCTTCAGCCTGTAGTTATTGTAGACGGAAACAACATACTTTCTCTTTCAAAAAAATACGGAGAAATCTTTTTAGACCAGATTGAAAATGCAGGACAGATAATTATTTCAAAGCAGGATAATTTTGATGAATCAGAACAGAAAGAAACTTTAAATATTATAAATAAACTGGCCTCTCAAAAAAAAGTCGTAGCGAAGCATTATTCTAAAATGGAAAAATCCTGGTGGAATTCGCTGCTTACAACCTCTCTTTCCGGGAAAAAAATTGAAGTAGTAAAAACTGAATCAGAAGATTCATTTGAAAGCCTTTCATTAACTCAGGTAGAGCTTCCAGGTCCTGTTCACTTGATTTCACTTTTGGAAATGATTTGTTTTGGTGTATTTGGAAAAATCTACCGGGCAAAAGGATTTTTGCCGTGTGCCGGCCAATGGCTGAAATTTGACCTTGTAGACGGCATTTATCAGATTTCAGGCTGCGAAGAGCAGGAAGAATCCAGGGCAGTTTTTATAGGAAATGAACTTTTGCGGACAGATTTAAGAAGACTTTTTTCAAGGCAGTTCAGTTTTTCTAATTTGATAAAGCCTTCGACAACACCTGCTTCACGTTTATTCAGCTGAATTGATTTTACACTGTTTTATTCAGCCAGCGGGCCGTGCTGAATTTTGTATTTTGTGGTTTTATCGGATTGCGGCGTTGCGTTATTATTCTTTGGAAACAATTCGACATAAAAATTCTGTTTTAAGTTTTTCTTAACTTCAAGTTCGTAGAATTTTTCTGTTTCTCCTAAAGCAAGTTTTATGTTGTATGTTCCTTCAATAAGATTTTTTATTGTAAGCGGCGTAAGTCCTGAAAATTCTCCGTTGATATAAACCTTTGCCTTTTTTCTGTCTGTACGGATTACAATTTGTGTTCCGTCTGATAAATCAGAAGTTGAATCCGGAAGCAGCTTTTCAATTTGGGATGGAGAAAAATAATCCTGTGTAGCTGTGGATTTTAGCTGAGATTCACCGGTTGCGTTAAATAACAACAGTTGAAAAGCTAAAATCACACAAATAAATTTTGTATTCACGCTCAAATTATACTTTTGTTATGTTCATTCGGCAACATCCGGCATCATGTTATGCTCGGAAAAACTATAATATGAATCCCCGCCTATTATGATATGATCCAAAAGCGAAATTCCAAGCAGTCTTGAAGCTTCATATAAAATTTCAGTTGATTTTATATCTTCTGCCGAAGGTTCAATTTTGCCAGACGGATGATTGTGGCAGACAATTATTGCCGCAGCATTTTCTTTTATTGCCATGGAAAATATTTCCCGCGGATGAACAAGCGTTCTGTTTATTGTTCCGATTGAAGTTACATGAATCTGAATTATTTCGTGTGCGCCGCTTAACGTAATGCAGATAAAATGTTCTTTTTCTTCAATAGAATAATGCTTTATAAATGGAATTATATCAGTTGGTCTTGTAATAAGGGCTTTTAAATGTCTTGTTTTTCTTCTGCCAAGTTCCAGAGCGGCCGCGACTGCAAGGGCGCGGCTTTTTCCAACTCCTTTTATTTTACTTAAGTTTTCAACCAGGTCTGGCAGCTCAGAAGTCTTTAAAGTCTGAATGATTTTTTCTGCAAGAATTTGAACAGGTATTCCTTTTTGTCCTCTGCCTAAAATAAGCATTATAAGCTCTTCGTCGCTGGGGTAAGAAAGACCTTTTTGAAGTGTCAATTCACGGATATTTGGTTTTTGCTTCATACTATATTAATTGAAAAGAAAACAAATAATCTGCATGTTTTTCATGCGTTACGCACAGTATAATTATTGTACCTCGCATTGCAGAATGCCGATAATAAAACTATGAAAATCAGTAATTTAAATTTTATGCGATTTGCGGCTTTTACGGCGGCACTTTTTTTATTGTCTATATTATTTTTTTCCTGTGCTTCAATGGAAATTGGCGGACATGTTTCCAGAAGCATTGCAGGTTACGGTACGAAATCTGCGGAACAGCTGGCTTCTTTTTTTATGGAGAAAAGACCTGATGCAGATAAAAACATGGTTTTGCGCCTTGCTTCTTTTTATGTTGCAGAAGGCGATGCGGAAGGAATAAATTCTGACGTAGCTTTTATTCAGATGTGCCTTGAAACAGGATTTTTGCGCTTCGGAAACCTTGTAACACCTGATATGCATAATTACTGCGGACTTGGCGCAATGGATGCCGCCCACCCGGGGGAACGTTTTGCAACTGAACAGCTTGGAGTTCGTGCGCATATTCAGCATCTTCATGCTTACGGAACGCCTGCAAATGTTAAATTGAATAATACTTTAATTGATAAGCGCTACAAGTATGTAAATCCGCGCGGAAAAGCCCCTGATGTTTTTGGCTTAGCCGGAACCTGGGCAATGGATAAACAATACGGCGCAAAACTTGATGCACTTTTAACCCAGCTTGAAAATTACTAGGATGATAAAGTGTTTTACAGGATGTAAAATCAATGCTCTACTTCCAGTCGGAAAGGGAAAATTTGCATTCCACGGCATTTTCTATATTATCCGGCAATGTCGAAAAGAAATCTAAGTTTGTGCGTTTTTCAACTTCGTCTATTGTTACGGCAAAGTCATAAAAACTTTCCGTGCGTTTTTCATTCGGCAGAATAAAACCGATTGCCGTAAATGTTCCGTCTTCCGTGCGGGCAAGCAGAGCCTTGTAATAATATTCAGGAACTGAAACCTGATTTTTTCCGATTGCTTTGTATTCTGAAGCACTTTTTTCCAACACCGGACCAGAAACTACGTAAACCGTTCCGAATTTTTCAACCCACAGGCGAACCTGCTCTTCAAGTTTTTTCCAGATTCCGCGGTTAAAAGACGGAGTTTGCGGACTCATGTTGCTCATATAAAATGAATCGTCCATGGCCTGTTCGCTCCAGGAAAGGTCTGCGGCAGGTGCTAAATGTCCGCGGTCGTAGCCTGATTTTGTATAATCTTCAGGAGTTGCTGAGCCTGTTGAAATGCTTGGGTCAGCATGAAAGTTATTTGATCGGCTTGCATTTTTGGTAAGCTCATCGCGGGTAAAACAGTATGCAACCCATTCTGCCTGTTCATATTCTTCGCGGTAGCAGAGTGTGTAGCCTGTATGTTCGTGTATTTCGTGGCTTTCGGCGTGTGTGCCAGCATTTCTGTTGTTTGTATTTTTTTGGCTGCAGAGTGGAATTTCAAGATTTACAGAATCTGGTATTACAGGCTGTTCACCTTCTGAATTTCTATCTGACGATGAGTTTTCTGCTGACAGCACTTGCCATTCAGCGACATCAATTTTTTCTTTATAAGAGACGAAAAATAGTGCAGCAAACAGAACAATTAAGAAAAG
>JAEEWW010000103.1 GCA_016287815.1 Treponema sp.
AGTATACTTCGCGTGGAGTTCCCATCTGGGCAATTTTTCCTTTATTCATAATGATAATCTGGTCAGAAATTGCCATAGCTTCGCTCTGGTCGTGGGTTACGTAAACAGCGGTAATTCCAACTGCCTGCTGAATCTTGCGGATTTCCGTGCGCATTGCAACACGAAGCTTTGCATCAAGGTTAGAAAGCGGTTCATCAAAAAGCAAAACGCCAGGTTCTACAACAAGCGCACGTGCAAGGGCAACGCGCTGCTGCTGTCCGCCAGAAAGCTGGTTTGACATACGGCTTTCAAGGCCTTCAAGTTCAACAAGTTTAAGCATTTCCATTACGCGTGTGTAGATTTCATCCTTCGGCACTTTGCGGATTTTAAGACCGTAAGCAACGTTGTCAAAAACATTGTAGTGCGGAAGAAGTGCATAACTTTGGAAAACCATGGCTGTATCGCGCTTGTTTGGAGTAAGTTCGTTTATTGCCTGATCGCCAAGATAGATTTCGCCGATGCTCGGGCTTTCAAAACCTGCAATCATACGAAGTGTTGTTGTCTTTCCGCAGCCGGAAGGACCAAGTAAAGTTACAAATGAACCTGGTTTAATGTCCAGAGAAACATTATCTACAGCAGCAAAATCCTTGCCTGTTTTATAATCTTTGTAAATCTTAGAAATATTATTAAGTCTTACGCCTTTTGGTTCTTTTTTCATTTTTCTTCTCCTAAAACTTCTATTATGCGACGTTTGTCGGCTTTGAAGTACCGAATTTTCTTGTAAAGAAATTCATCAAACTGATTGCAGTGTATGTAATTAAGATAAGAATTGTTGCATAGGCACATGCAATTCCATAATTACCCTTTTCTGCATGCTCGTTAATACGAACCGTAATCATAAGATACTTAGGTGTTACAAGCAGGATTACGGCAGAAATTGCTGTAATTGAGCGTACAAATGTTGTTACAAGTCCGCTAAAGAATGAATCTTTAATAAGCGGCAAAGTAACGGTTGCAAAAACCTTACCGCTGTCTGCGCCTAAGTCGTAAGCAGATTCTTCTATAGATTTATCAATCTGACGCAAGGCTGCAATACCGCTTCGTGTTCCAATCGGAAGAGAACGAACGATAAATACAATTACAAGAATTGCCGCCGTTCCGTACAAGCCCTGCAAGGCACCGGAATGGAAAAGTCCGCTGTTGTAACCGCGGATAAAGCCTACACCAAGAACGGTTCCAGGAACAGCCATTGCAAGCATTGCAACGAATTCCATAAAGCCTTTTCCTGCAAAATTGCGTTTTACAACCAGGTAAGCAATAATCATTGAGAAAATGGCCGTTACAGGAGATGCAATCAAAGAAAGGTAGATTGAATCAAGGAATACGCGGTAGCCTTTGTTCTTGAATACATAAACATACCATTTAAGTGAAAGGCTGTAGTTTCTTCCCCAAAGCTTGAACAATGAGCCGAAGAAAACAAGAACATACAGAACCATTACAAAGATTGAAACAACTACACAGAAAGTTACTAACGGATAGCGTACGCTCTTATCTGTAATCGGAGTACGTTCACGGCTTGCTTTACCAGTTAAGGTTGCAACAGATTTGCGTTCAAGCCAGTAACGTTCAAGGATGAACAGGCCCATGGAAACAGTCAGTAATACAACAGACATTGCCGTTGCACCGCTTTTATCGTAGGCACCGGTCAGCTGCAAATAAATTGAAGTTGCCAGAGTATCGTAGTTACCGCCGATAATCATCGGGTTTGCAAAGTCTGCAACTGATTCAATAAATGTAACTAAGAAGGCATTTCCGATACCCGGAAGCATTAACGGGAAAGTTACAGAAGTAAATACCTTCCAGCGGCTTGCTCCCATGTTTCTGGCAGCTTCTTCAAGAGAAGGATCAATATTCTTTAAAAGGCCTTTTAACATAAGGTAACATACCGGGAAGAACGTTAAAGTCTGAACCAGCGCAATACCCGGAAGACCGTACAAGGCCGTAGTGCTCAAATTCAAAAGGTTTCGTGTAATAATTCCTGTGCGGCCAAAAAGTAAAATACACGAAAGTGAAAGTACGAATGGCGGTGAAACAACAGGAAGAACTGAAACCGCAGCAAAAAGCCCTTTTACTCCACGGTTTCCTACATCAACATACATATCAACATAAGCAAAAAGAAAACCAATAAGAGTAGCAAATACACCAGAAACTGCACCCAAAATCAGAGTGTTTTTAATTGCCGCCCTGAACTGGGGCATTCCAAAAACCCTGAAGAAAACAGAGAATGTTACTTTCTGGTCTACATAAACGCTATCAACAAGAAGAATTGAAAGCGGATAAACAATAAATAATAGAAGGAATAAAAAAATACCGATAATAGCGGCCACAAGAATCGGGTCAGCTAAAAGCTTTTTTCTATCCAGATTTTTAGACTGTGAAGAAGCCATTTTTAATCCTTGTAAATAAAGTTGAAAACTAGAGAAAAAAGGATGCGGCCGTCAAAGGAGGTAAAAACAAACCGCATCCTAAGTTCGAAGGTGCCATGCATCGCGCGAAGCGCACCTTTCAGGAAGCTTCGCGCGATGCAGATTTTTATTTTAATTACTTTGTTTTTACGCGGTCATCAGCAGCGATTACGTTGAAGAAGTCTGCGTAATATTTTGGTCCCATGATTTTAGCATCGTTAAAGTCATATTTGATAGTCTGAATCTTATCAAGACCAGCATCTACAGCAGCTTTAACCGGCTTTGCATTGTCAATTACGAGGAACTGGTAAGAACCGTTGTCCTGTGCCATATTTACACATTCTGGAGAAAGAGCGAATTCAATGAATTTCTTAGCATTTTCTTCGTTCTTGCAGCCCTTGAAAATTGCTGTTGCACCGATTTCATAAGATGTTCCAGAAGCCGGAGCACACATACCAAGGTTGTCATAACCGTTATCAACAATCTGATAAACTACATCGTGAAGGAATCCGATACCGATTACAACTTCTCCCTTCGGAACAAGTTTTGAAGGACCTGAACCAGATTTTGTGTACTGGCAGATGTTCTTATCAAGAGCTTTGAAGTATTCCATAGCCTTGTCATGTCCTTTCATCTGAACCAGTGTATTTACGATAAGTTTTCCTGTTCCGGCAGTATTCGGGTTAGCAAAAGAAATAAGTCCCTTGTATTCAGGTTTTGTTAAATCATCCCAATCCTTCGGCGGCTTAAGTCCAAGGCGTTTCATTTCTTCTGTATTCCAGAAGAAGCCAAGAATTCCGCGGTAGATACCGTGCCAGTTATCAAATTCATCTTTATACTGAGAACCTACAAGGTGTTTTGCATTCTTTGCCTTGTATGGAAGGAGAAGGCCTTTTGCAGCAGCTTCGTTATATGGGTCTGTTGTACCGCCAAACCAAACATCTCCAGATGGAGTTCCGTTTTCTTCACCAATCTTTGTAAGAACTTCACCTGTAGAAAGACGCTGATAGCTTGTCTGAATTCCAGTTACTTCCTGGAATTTTGCACATACAGCAGAAAGATATTCTTCTTCACAAGAACCATAAACAACCAGAGAGCCAGAGCCCTTTACGTCTGATTTACCGCCTGCAAAAAGAGAAGCAGCAACCAACATTGCAGAAACAAATCCTACAACTTTTTTCATAATTCCTCCAAATAAATTATTTGAACTTTAAGACAGTGCACAACCAACTGCACTATGAAATTATGATAAGTGAGGAATTTGCATAAAACAACGGCATTTTTTGTTCAAAATATCCTGTTTTCTGAACTAAACGAGGCATTTGAAAGCTATAAGGAGATGCCGGAACAAGCGCTAGAAACTTCGTTACGAATCCGGCATGACAGAACTTTTTAGACAGCCCCATTCCCCATGACAGTACAAGCTACAAATCTTCGGCTTTAACGCAAAACAGTTTTATGCCTTCGCCGTCAAATTTTTCTTTAAGCGCCTTTATGATTGCCTTTACCACATGTACCTGGGAATCTTCAACATAGGCAATTAAAATAAAATTAGTTTCAGGCCAGGTTGAAGAGCCTAGTTTATAGTTTTTCTTTCCGCGTCCTAAAACAACCGGAACTATAGTGTAAAGAACATCAGGCAAGTGCTCTTCAAGTAACTGTATAAGCTCATCCTGCACCGACTGGTTCGATATAATTTCACATCTGGTCATAATAGCCTCAAAAAATCTACTCGGTCAAAAATATTTCTATGCGCGACTTTTCATGCTTCTTTTCTTTCATAAGAAGACTGTAAACTACCGGAATAAAAAACAGCGTTACAAAAGTGGAACTTGTAAGTCCGCCGACAACAGCTACGCCAATAGGCTGAACCATCGCCGCACTTCCGCTTGTTGCAAAACACATAGGAAGCATTCCCAGAATCGTAGTAAGCGTTGTCATTAAAACCGGGCGCAGACGGCTTACGCCTGCTTCAAGACACGCTTCTTTCATCTTCATGCCGCGGTCAAGCAAAAGATTTGTGTAGTCAACAAGAATAATACCGTTGTTTACAACAATTCCTACAAGCATGATAAGGCCTACGGCACTTGTCATACTGAACGCCTGCCCCGAAATCTTATAAATAAATACAACGCCAATTACAAGGAACGGAATCGTCATAAGGTTTATGAACGGAGCCTTAAAACTTTCGTATGTTCCGGCCATTACGCCAAATACAAGAAGTACAGCCATCAGGGCAATCAAGCCGTAGGTTTTGCCCTGTTCGCTTGTGTTTTTCCAGGCACCTTCGTAAGTAACCGTAACTCCGTCCGGAATAATAAAGGTATTTGCAATTCCGTCTTTTATATCCTGCTCTACTTCGTTGGCATTGCGGCTGCCGTTGTTATCGGCAGTAAGTTTTACAACACGGCTCTGGTTTTCGCGGCGGATAGAAACAGGTCCAAGTCCTTTTACAACCTTTGCAAAGTTAGCAACGCTTACCATGCCGGCGCTTCCCTTTACGTAAATCTGTTCAAGGTCAGAAACAGATTTTCTGTCTGACTTCTGGTACATAAGGACTGTACTGTATTCCTTTCCGTCCTGCCGGTATGTTGTAGAAGTTACGCCGTTTATTGCATAGTTAATTTCTTTTGCAACAGTCTGAACGTCAACTCCAAACGCATAGGCACGCTGCCTGTCAATTTCAATCTGAACTTCAGGCAAACCTTCTTCTGTATCTATGCTTACTTCGCCAACATCCCGAACACTTTCCATAACTTCGCGGATTTGAGCAGCAACTTCAAGTGCCGCATCAAGGTCATCAGAATGAACTTTTATCTGAAAGTCCGCGCCAGTCATCTGTCCGCGGAATCCCTGACTGAACGTAAAGCGCGCACCGGGATAATCTGCAAAATGCTTTCTAAGCTTAGCCTGAATCGTTGCAGAATCATCAATCTGTTCTGCAAGGTTAGGCAGCTGAATCTGAATTGAACCGCGGTTTGTACTTCTTGAACCAATCGTTGTGATTATGTTTTTATAGCCTTTAATTTCTTCCTGAACGATACGTTCATAATCTTTTAAAATCGCCTGTGTTTCAGAAAGAATCGTACCGTTTGGAAGCGTAAGGTTAAGCGTAACGCTTGAATCAGAACCGTTATTCATCATGTTGATTCGCATTGTAGGAATAAGACCTAAGGCACAAATCAAAACAGAAAGACAGATTACGCATGTTAAAAATCTGTGTGAAAGAGCAGAAGTCAGCGCCCTCCGATATAATTTAGTTAAGCCCGTCATAGGAAGTTCTACAAGTTCGTAAAACTTCTTTAAAGGCTTGAATTTTACAGGTTTTTCTTTTCTGTTTGTTAAAGGCAGGAATTTTCCGGCCAAAACAGGAACTAAGAAAACCGCAACAAAAAGCGAAGAAACAAGCGCAATTACAACCGTAAAAATAATGCCCTTGAACATCTGTCCCATCATTCCAAGATCTTTTAAGAAAAACAGGAACGGTAAAAATACGCAGATTGTAGTTAAGTTTCCGGAAACTACGGACATAATCATTTCAGAAGAACCAAGAACGGCCGCAACTTTTGGTTTTGCACCGCGGGTTCGGTAAACGTAAATGTTTTCTATCATTACGATTGAAGCATCAACAATCATTCCAACGCCAAGAATAAGGCCGGTCAAAGTCATCATGTTGAGTGTAATTCCTGCAAAATTCATGCAGAGAATTGTAATAATAATAGAAAGCGGGATAGAAATTGCAATTATAATAGTTGATTTTATATTCTTTAAGAATAAAAACAGAATTATTACCGCAAGAATCAAACCTTCATAACAGCTTTCAAGAAGAGTGTTGATTGTATCGTTAATTGAAGTTGAACTGTCGGAAATTATATCAAGCGTAATATCCCCCGGCAAAAGTTCCTGAATCTGTTTGATTTTCTGCTTTGTAGCATTTGCAACTGTTACAGTGTTTTTTCCTGATTGCTTTGTAATTGAAACATAAATACCCGGCTCTCCGTTAATAAAAACTTCACTGGTTTTATCTTTATAGCCTAAATAAACATCACCCAAATCTCCAAGACGGACTACGTAGCCGTTGGTTTTTGTAATGATTGCATCGCGAACCTGCTCTACGCTGGAAAACTCTCCTGTTGTGCGGATTGTATAATCTGTTACGCCTTCGCTGATTTTACCGCCGCCAAGTTCAAGGTTTTGTTTACTTAACGCCGCGGAAACCGTTGCCATTGTAAGGCCGTAGGCTAAAAGCCTGTTCTGCGAAATGTCTACCCTAAGGATTTTTGAGCGGCCGCCGCTTACAGAAGCTTCTGCAACACCGTCCGTCTGTTCAAGTAAATCAATAACCTGATCTTCTGCAATAAGTTTTAAATCGTCGTTGGAACGGTTTCCGCGGACTGCTATGCGCATAATCGGCATGGAATCAGCATCCATTTTAAAGATAGAAGGCGATCCTGCATCATCCGGCAAACTTCTTGTAACGCGGCTAATTTTATCGCGAACATCGTTTGTTGCGCTTTCAAGATTTGTTCCATAGTTAAATTCAAGTGAAACGGAAGAAGAACCTTCGCTTGAAGTTGAAGTTATTTTTTTAAGCCCGCTTACAGAAACAAGCTGTCCTTCAAGAAGCTTTGTAACGCTTTTTTCAACTGATTCAGGACCAGCATTAGGATAACTTGTTCTTACAGTAATATACGGAGAGTCAACATCCGGCATAAGGGAAACTGCAACATTTTTTAAAGAGAATATGCCCATAATTCCCAAAAGCGTAAATACAATCAGCGTTAATACAGGATGTTCAAGTGTAGATTTAGAAATACTCATTTTTTTCATCCTTTTACTGAGCTTTTGCAGGTTTTCCAGAGCTACCGTTACCCGGCGCACTGGCAGATTTCTGCCCTGAAGATTTCTGCGGCGCGTCTTTTGGCTCAGCCACATTTCCGCTGATATCCTTTACTTTTGAACCGTCTGCCAGAGAAGTCTGTCCCTGAATTACAATTATTTCTCCGGGTTTTACACCGTCTAAAATCTGAACAGAACTGTCTACTGTATGTCCAAGCGTAATTTTTCTTTTAGAAACAGTTGAATCTTCTTTTACAACGTAAGTAAAAAACTCGTCTCCATTTTGAACAACAGCATCAGTCGGCATTACAATAAAGCCTTCATAATCTTCCGTATAAAGAGTTACTTTTGCAAACATACCGGCATTTATGCGTTCGTCAAATTCATCAAAGTGCAGGATAATTTCCTTTGTTCTGCTTGCAGAATCAACTACAGGACTAACCCTGCTTACCGTTGCCGGAAAAACCACACCCGGATACGCTTCTACACTTACATTTGCCTTTAAGCCGACTTTTAATACAGAAACATAACGTTCCGGCACATTTGCCGTAACCTGAAGATTTTTTATATCGCCTATTATAGCAATTGCATTACTTGTAGTTACTTTTGTTCCGTTTTTAAGCGGAGTAGAAATGATTGAACCGCTGATCGGCGCATAAACAGGACTTGAACGATAAGATGTTCCAGGTTCACTCGGGTCAATATACGCAATTATCTGACCTTTTTTTACAGCTGAACCAAGCATTACGCTTGTATCCATAACCTTACCGCCCATATCAGGGAATGCAGAAACAGAATTCTGGCTTTCAACTTCGCCGTTTGTTAAAACATAGCCATGCAAAGTCGTAACTTCCGTTTTCATTGTTCGTACAGACACCGTGGAATTACCGCCGCCGCGGCCTCCCCTGCCGCCTTTTCCGGCCGCGGCGGCCGTGGTTTTAGTTTTATATGCAAAAACAAGAATCAATGCAGATACGGCAATAACTGCAAGTCCCACAAAAAATGGAATTATCTTTTTATTTTTACTCATAATGTATTCTCCATTATTCAACTTAAAATCTATTTTCTTAAAGTGCCGAAATCTACACCAATTGAATCTTCAAGTTTCAAAATCAATTTTGATAATGTAATTATTTCATTATTC
>JAEEWW010000104.1 GCA_016287815.1 Treponema sp.
TTCTACTTTTATTATGACTGGCGGAAGCATTGAACATAATAAAGCTAATTATGGAGCAGGCCTTTATATTACTGAAAAAGGAAATGTAACTATAAATGGCGGTTCAATAAGCTATAATACGGCAGCAGGCTCTTCTTATGGCGGCGGAGGTATATACTTAAACAAGTCTTCATCAGATTCTGCAAATTTAAACATATACGGCGGCACAATAAGCAATAACACTGCTGACAGTGGCAAAGGTGGCGCAATCTATGCTATGAACGGATGTTCATTCAATATGAAAGGCAGTGCATACATCCCTTATGGCACAGACAGCGAAACAGGTGCCGGTAAAAATGACCTTTACCTTACTGACGGAATGACTGTTAACATTGCAGGTCAGCTTACTCCGCCTTCTGCTTGTACAGACGGTATTGTGGCAGCAATCCAGCCGCAAAGCTACACAGCCGGCACAAGTCTGCTCACCTTAGCTTCATCACCAGACCCGACAACAACGCTTGAAGCAGAGGCTGGTAAGTTTGCGGTAGTGCCATCCGACTCAACAGGCGAATGGGGTATCAGTGAGGAAGGTAAACTTGCTTCTGGAATTCCTGCCTCTTCAGCAGCTGAAACAATTCATAATTTAGCATCCTCCGGTTCAGTTACAATTTATGGAAGTGTTTCTGCAAGTGAATTACAAGCAATAGCCGCTGAAATCTTAGATTTGCCGTCAAATGTAAATGTTTATCTTGATTTAAGCCAGACAAGTCTTACAGAAATTCCTGATAACGCATTTAAAAATTGTGCAAGACTTACCGGCGTAGATTTCCCGTCTGGCATTACAAGTATTGGAGCAAATGCTTTTTATTATTGTGCAGGGCTTACAAGCATTCACATTCCTGATTCTGTTACTTTGCTAGGAAATTCTGCATTTGAAGGATGTTCTGGTATTACAAGTTATACCTTGCCAAATAATGACAGCGTTATTTATCAGAACAGAATCTTCGCAGGCTGGAATTTTACAGAACTTGTTGTAACAAAAGGAAGATTTACAGGCTCAGCTGTAATTGCTGAGATTCCAACACTTACAACAGTAACCTTACCGGCAGACCTGGGTAATCACCCTGTTATTTACGGCTGTCAAAATATTACGACAATTAACTATCTTGGAACTCGCTCTCAATGGGATGCTAAAAAAGATACATGGTTAGGTAACTATACAGGAGCACAACAAGCCGCAATAACAGTTCATTGCAGCGGCGATTAAAATGTAAGCAGCAATGCGCGGTGCCGGAAATGTGCCATGAGTGCGGCAAAATCACACTTGTGCTGGCTTAAGTGCACGTTATATGTGAAGTTTTTGCCGCAAGAGCTTTTATCTGTTCGAGTGGAAGACCAGTGCCTTGTGATATTTGTTCATGTGTAAGAAGATTCATTTTTAGAAAATTTTCAGCAGTTTCAATGGCTTTTCGCTGTTCACCTTCTATAATTCCTTCCTTCTTTGCAGCTCGTGTTATATCTCTGTCATGTAAATTCATAGCGGTATAGTCACTCCTGAATCTGTCAATATTTTTGACTTTTTCCACAAGTGCTGAAAGCCTGTTTGAAAATTCATCTTTGCCGGGTTCGTTTGTATGAATAAATTGCAGAAAGTTACGAATCCTCTCATCTTTTTCAGCCTTGTAAGCACTTGCATTACGGAATCTATAAAAAATCACGATTATGATTTTTTATAGATTCCTGCGAGTTTTAAGTTGCAATAAATATTCAACTTAAAACATCGTGATTGCATAGTTGTTTCAAAAAATACAGTAATATTTTAGATTTGTATTATAGATTACCTTGAGAGATTTGTCATTCAAATTTACATGCGGATTTTCGTGGCAGATATTCGAAAAAGTGTAGCAGGGTAAGGAGAAATGTTTTCCATTTTCGTCTTTGAACGGGTCATATTTACAGATAAAAAGAATGTAGCTGTCTTTCAGTTCCGAATAATCCTGTCCTTTCATCAAAGCATCGATGTCTATCATGCTCTGGTAATAGCGTGTGCGCTTTCCAAGTGCTTCCTGCGGATAGGACTGAATTTCAACATCGATAATTTTATCTTCGTCTTTAAGATAAACATCAAGCCGAACACCTTTTGTCGTGTAATACGGAGCAATAGTTTTTTCAAGTTCCGGGTATTCAATGTGCCCGACTCGAATATGCAGAAGCCGCTCAACAAGTTCAGCGCAGATTTCAGGGTCACGAAGAACCTCCTGAAACATTCCGTTGTCCGTAAAGGTAAGTTCATCAACAGTTTTTGTTCTGTAAATTGAATCCATAGAGTCGTCCTCCAGCGAATAAAAAGATGTCTTACCTTATTTATTGTTGCGAAAACGAAAAACATGAAACTTTGGAGGGAGAATTTGTTGATAATTAAACAAAACAGAATGCCTTTCATGGTGCGTGCGTAAAAAAAACTGCTCTGCGGGTCCCAGCAACGGGAAAAAAATCAAGGAATCTCCCTGCTTCCTGTTAAAAACAGCGTGAGGGAAGCGGCGGTTTGCTTGAAACAGCGTGTAGCGCGATATCGCGCGGTTTTGAAATCCTCAGGCTCGACTGGGAGCTGTTTTTTGTAATTTTTTCTCTTTTCTTTAATGGGGTTCTCGGTTTATAATTAATCCAATATGTCTAAAGTTTCTGTAATTATTGATTGTGATCCTGGCACAGACGATGCCCTTATGCTTTTAACGGCTTTTGCCTGCCCAAAAATAAAAGTTCTTGCCGTAACAACCGTATGTGGAAATCAGGGTGTTGAAAAAACAAGCCTGAACGCAAGAAAAATCTTAAGCTTTATCGGAAAGGATAAAACACCGGTTGCCGCAGGAGCGGTAAAACCTTTGCTTCGCGAACCAAGAAATGCCAGCGCTTTTCACGGAACAAGCGGATTAGGCAGCGTAATTCTACCCGACCCCGTTTTTGAAACTGAAAAATGCAATGCTGTTGAATTAATTCATAAAACGCTTAAAAGCCATCCGGGCACAACTTTAGTCTGCACAGGACCTTTAACCAATATTGCCCTTTTGTTCACTGCTCATCCTGAAGTAAAAGAAAATATTGAAAAAATCGTTCTTATGGGCGGCGGAATTGACCACGGAAACGTTACTTCAACGGCTGAATTCAACATGCTTGCAGACCCGGAAGCTGCGGATTTAGTTTTTGATTCCGGTGTTCCGATTGTAATGTGCGGTCTTGATATTACAGAAAAGGTTTTAATTACAAAGGAACATATAAAAGAATTTGCTGCGATTCCCGGAAAAGTTGCCGCTTTTGCCGTTGATATTTTGAATTTCCTGGACGGAATCCACACAAAGATGGGACACAAAGGCATTCCGATGCATGACCCCACAACCATTGGCTATATTGCCCATCCTGAATTTTATAAAACAGTACCGATGAATGTGCGCATAGAAACTCAGGGAAAATTTACAACCGGCATGACAGTTGTGGATAAACGCGGCGGATTACTAAACTCTGAAAATAATTACCCGACCGCAGAAGACAAGACAGAGCGCACAAACACTTTAGTATGTACCGACATTGACAGCCGGAAATTTATTGAGTTTATGAAAGACTGCCTTGCTTCTTATAAAGATTCTTAGTTAATCTTTACAAATTCGTAACCGGCTTCTTCTACAGCAGCTTTTACTGCCGAAGAATCAAGACTTGCACCGGCTTTGAGCGTTATAACTGCCTTTTTCTGTTCGTGGCTTGCAGTTACACTTTCTACACCATCCAAAGCTTCAAGAGCTTTTTTTACGTGCATTTCGCAGTGGCTGCACATCATTCCGTTGATTTGAACTGTTTTTTCCATTTTTGGTTTTGACTCCTTATGCATATTAAAAAAATTCAGACGCAGGGCATTTGTAACAACGCAGAAGCTTGAAAGGCTCATTGCTGCTGCCCCGAACATCGGATTAAGTTTCCAGCCAAGCAGGGATGTAAATACCCCGGCCGCAAGCGGAATACCAATTACATTATAAAAGAACGCCCAGAACAAATTCTGGTGAATATTGCGTAATGTTGCACGGCTCAATCTGATTGCGGCCGGAACATCAGAAAGCCGGCTTTTCATAAGAACAATGTCTGCCGCATCGATTGCAACATCCGTTCCGGCTCCAATTGCAATGCCAATGTCAGCACGGGTAAGAGCCGGCGCGTCGTTTATTCCGTCACCAACCATGCATACATTATAGCTTTCGCCATTTTTTTCTTTTAGCGAACGAATAACACTTTCTTTTTCGCCAGGCAAAACCCCTGCAATTACTTCATCAACACCTGCCTGCTTTCCTATTGCTTTTGCGGTTTTTTCATTATCGCCGGTAAGCATTACAACGCGGATTCCCATATCCTGTAATTCACGCACAGCATTTGGGCTGTCCTCTTTTATTGTATCCGCAACCGCGATAATACCTAAAAGTTTATCACCAAGCGCAAAGAAAAGCGGAGTTTTTCCGTTTTCTGATAAAGATGCAGCCTGCTGCTTTAAGTCTGAACTTACACCTGTTTTACCTTCAATAAAAGCAAGGTTTCCGCCAGCAAGGATTTTCCCGTCAATTTTTGCCGTAAGTCCGTTTCCTGGTAAAGCTTCAAAATCTGTTACTTCTCCATCTGCAAGATTTTTATCTTCCGCATATTGAATAACAGCTTTTGCCAGAGGATGCTCACTCTTTTTTTCAAGCGCAAAGGCAGAGCGTAAAAGTTCATCTTCTGTTACACCTTCAGCTGTTATTATATCTGTAACGCGAGGTTCGCCGGCTGTAATCGTTCCTGTCTTATCAAGGGCAACAATGTTGATTTTTCCAGCCTGTTCAAGAGAGACAGCAGTTTTGAACAGGATTCCGTTTTTTGCCCCCTTTCCGTTTCCAACCATAATTGCAACAGGAGTTGCAAGCCCAAGCGCACACGGGCAGCTTATAACAAGAACGGCTACAGCACGCGTAAGGGCAGTTCCTGCATCTGCACCCAAAATCGACCAGACAGCAAAAGTTACAACAGCAATTGAAATAACAGCCGGCACAAAAATACCTGAAACCTTATCTGCAACCTTTGCAATCGGAGCCTTTGTTGCCGCTGCATCACTTACCATCTGGATAATCTGGGAAAGCGTTGTATCTTCGCCAACACGAGTTGCTTCACATTTTATAAAGCCTGACTGATTTACAGTAGCTGCCGAAACCTTGTCTCCTGCTTTTTTATCCACAGGAATGCTTTCGCCTGTAAGAGCTGATTCATTTACAGCACTAACACCTTCAATTACTATACCGTCTACAGGAATATTTTCTCCCGGGCGGACAACAAAAATATCGCCTTTTTTAACCTGTTCAACAGGAACAGTTTTTTCTTTGCCGTTTTCAATAATTACCGCTGTCTTTGGGGCAAGCTTCATAAGGCCTTTTAACGCATCAGTTGTGCGGCCTTTTGAACGTGCTTCAAGCATCTTACCAACCGTAATCAAAGTAAGAATCATTGCTGCCGTTTCAAAATAAAATTCATGCATATAGCGCATGACAGAATCTTTATCGCCTGCAACAACAGCCCCTGACATGACAAAAAGAGCCCAAACACTGTAAACGAATGACGAAGCCGAACCAAGGGCAACAAGCGTATCCATGTTTGGCGCACGATGCAAAAGGGATTTAAAACCGCTTATAAAGAATTTCTGATTTATTACCATGATGATTGCAGAAAGTAAAAGCTGAACCAACCCCATTGCTACATGGTTTCCGTCAAAGAACTTAGGAAGCGGCCATCCCCACATCATATGTCCCATAGATACATACATAAGAGGAATCAGAAATAAAACTGAATAAACAAGCCGTTTTACAAGAACAGGAGTTTCCCTGTCTTTTAAAGAATCATCACCTGTTGAAGCAGAAACTTCTGAACCCGACGCCCCGTCACCTTTTGATGATTTTACGCTTGCGCCGTATCCTGCTTCTATAACAGCCTGAATAACAGCCTCATCACTTGCACTGCCTTCAATTCCCATTGAATTAGTCAGTAAGCTTACCGAACAGCTTTCTACGCCGCTTACTTTTGAAACCGCTTTTTCTACCCGAGCTGAACATGCAGCGCAGCTCATTCCTGTAATATTATATTGTTTCATCTTATTCCTTTATCCTTAATTATAATCTTTTCTTTCTATATAATACAGAGAGTTAGCCGTATAAAAGAGAAATTTGATACAATTAACTTATATTTCTAACTAGCCCAAATGTCGAGTTTTGCAAAAACTTGTAGAAAACAACGTTAAATTGTACACAATTAAATCTAATGACCAATTAAACAAACCGTCAACAAAAAGTTACAGCATTTTGAGCAATATTTGATAAAAAATCACAATTACACTATAATCGCGCTAACATGGCTGGTTTTTATGATTATTTTGACGTTGCCGTAGTCGGCGGCGGCCACGCAGGAATTGAAGCATCTCTTGCCTGCGCACGAATGGGACTTAAAACCGTACTTATCACTCAAACAATTGACTCAATAGGCAGAATGTCCTGCAATCCTTCTATCGGTGGAATTGCCAAAGGCAATATCGTTTGCGAAATTGATGCCTTAGGCGGAGAAATGGGAAAAATCATTGATAAATCAATGATTCAGTTCAGATTACTTAACAGGCGCCGCGGTCCTGCCGTTCAGGCACCGCGTTCTCAGGCAGATAAAATTACTTACTCGCAGATTGCACGTAAAACCGTAGAAACAACAGAAAACCTTTCAACTTTAATGGATACGGTTACAGATATTTTAACCGTTGCATCTGATACAAAACTTCCGCCTAATTCAGACACAACAGCAGAAAAAGGTACAATCCCCGGCGAGTTCCGCCCCGGTGAATTCCAGTCTACAGGAATAAGCGAAGCTGCAAAAAGCGGAATGCGGCAGAAAGTTACAGGAATTGTAACAGAGCGCGGAAGAATTATTCCTGTGCGCGCCGTTGTTTTGACAACAGGAACTTTTTTGGGCGGCCGCATTTTTATAGGCGACTACGATGCTCCGTGCGGACGTTTGGGCGAAACGGGCGCTTTCGGGCTTACACAGTCCTTGCACAGGCTTGGCTTTACGACAGGCCGACTTAAAACCGGAACTCCGCCAAGAATCCTGCGCCACACTGTTGATTTTTCTAAGCTTGAAATTCAGCCTTCGGACGAAGAAGTTCTGCCTTTTTCTTTTGATGATGAAAAGATAGACCGGCCTATGGTTCCGTGCCACATGGTTTATACAAACGAAAAAACTCACGATATTATCCGCAAAAATATCGGGCGCTCTCCTTTGTACAGCGGAAAGATTTCCGGTATTGGCCCGCGCTACTGCCCTTCTATCGAAGACAAGGTTATGCGCTTTGCAGAACGCGAACGCCACCAGATTTTTGTTGAACCGGAAGGACTTGAAACAGATGAAATTTATTTAAACGGACTTTCGTCTTCTTTGCCGGAAAGCGTTCAGGATGAGTTTTTGCGCACAATGACAGGTTTTGAAAAAGCCGTTGTAGCCCGCCCGGGATATGCTGTTGAATACGACTATGTTGAACCGACACAGCTGTATCCTTCACTTGAAACAAAACGCGTTGCAGGTTTATTCAATGCAGGACAGATTAACGGAACTTCTGGCTATGAAGAAGCTGCCGGTCAGGGACTTGTTGCAGGAATCAATGCAGGTTTGTATGCAAGAAAGCACAAGGACTTTTGCGGACCATTGTGTATTTCAAACGAAGAAATGGGCGGAGTACCATGTTCAATGGAAGACGGCTGTCTTAGCATGAAAAGCCGCTTTACGCCGGAAGAACTTGCAAAGTTTGACGAAATATCAGCCAGGCAGACAGCCGCATTAAACGCAACTGTTGAAAAAGCACAGAAAGAAGCAGGCTTTACAAACTTTCATGCCATTCCTGAATGGCAACCGCTTATTTTGCATCGCGATGAAGCCTATATCGGTGTTTTAATTGATGACCTTGTAACTTTGGGAACAAAAGAGCCGTACAGAATGTTTACCGCACGCGCCGAATACCGCCTTAAACTGCGCTACGATACAGCAGACAAACGTTTGTGCCAGTACGGTTTTGATATCGGCTTAAAAACACAGACACAGCTGGACAAAATGAACGCCAAGTACGCTCTTGAAGATGAAATTGTTGCCCAGCTTTTGAAAAAGCCAAAGATGGAAAACCCAGGCTATCCTGAAAAAGCATGGGAAGCAGCGCAGATTAACTTTAAATACAAGTACTATATAGAAAAACAGGACAAGCGCGTAGAAAAAATGCACAAAATGGAAAACGCAAAAATTCCTGTTGATTTTGACTACGGAGCCATTCCGTCACTTTCAAGCGAGTCCCGCCAGAAACTTGAAAA
>JAEEWW010000105.1 GCA_016287815.1 Treponema sp.
CAACCAGAGAAACGGCAAAAGTTGCAACACTCATAATAATAACTGATTTTTTGCGTGACCAGCCGTATTTATCTATAAGACTTGCTGTAATTGCTTCAAGAATAGAAACTGCTGATGTAAGGGCAGCAAATAAAACCATTACAAAGAAAAGTGCACCAAGAATATGACCGAATAATCCAAGAGAATTAAAAATCTTTGGCAGGGCAATAAAAATAAGGCTAGGACCTGCGGCTTTAAGTCCTTCTGTACCGGAAAAAACAAATACAGTCGGAATAATCATAAGTCCTGCAAGAACAGCAATTCCTGTGTCAAATGCAATAATCTGATTTACAGATTTTTTAAGGTCAACGTTTTTTTTCATGTAAGAACCGTAAGCAATCATAATTCCCATGGCAATACTGAGCGAATAGAAAAGCTGACCGATTGCATCAAGACAAATACGAAGAATACCTTTTACGGTAAGCCCTGAAAAATCAGGAATAATATAGATTTTTGCTCCCTGCAAACCTGTTCTTGTAACCCCTGAAGCATCCGTAGCTTTAAGGAAAAGAGCATATATTGAAATGAATACTACGATTATTGCAAGAACCGGCATAAGGATTTTTGAATATTTTTCAATGCCGTCTTCTACACCTTTATAAACAATGTAAAAACATGCGCCGGAAAAAAAAAGTGTATAAACAATCGGCTGCCAGTTACCTGTAATGAATGCGCCAAAAAATCCGTCCTGTACGGCTACATTTCCCCTTCCAATAATGTAGGTTACCATGTATTTCATTACCCAGCCGCCAATTACGCAGTAATACGGATAAATAATAAATGGAACACCAAAAGCCAGAATACCAAGCCAGCGCCATTTTGGATTAATAATTTTATATGCAGTAAGCGGCCCCTGCTTTGTTTTTCTTCCAAGGGCGACTTCTGTAACAAGCAGCGTAAAGCCGAATGTTAGGGCGAAAATCAAATAGATGAATAAAAATAAACCGCCACCGTCTTTAGCGGCACAATAAGGGAAACGCCAGATGTTTCCTAAACCAACAGCACTTCCTGCCGCAGCAAGAACAAACCCGAGGGAACCGGTAAAAGAATTTCTTTCTTTACTTTCCATACTTTTTCCTTCCTAAATTTAAAATATTTACCACAAAATAAGCCTGTTTAAAAAGTATGTACCGTCATGCCGACTCGTTCAATTTTTTACTTTGAATAAGACCTGCATGATAGTACGATAAGTGATTTAAACAGCACTAATTTTTCAAAATTGAAACAGCGCAAAAATCAGTCAACGTTGATACGTTTATGTTCTTTATCTACTACATAAAGAATAAGAACAGAACCTTTCTGCACTTTGTACGGAACAGAAAATTCTCCGCCCGGATGATTAAATGAAATCAATGTTGAAGTTTCTCCTTCCGGCGAAATAACATCGATGCGCATAGGAACCGGATAAGGATAATTTGTAATGGAATCCGTGAAAATTCCGTATATATTTCCTTCTTCATCTGTATTGCCTTCAGGGAAAGCAAAATCAACTGACATGCGTGTATAATTTGAAATGAACTCTTCATCAAAACTCTGCTGTGCAGTGATGGTTCCGATTTTCTGCTTGCCTTCTGCTGTGTGGCTTGTAAAATCATAAACAATTTTACTTGAAGGCATAAAGCTAAGCATAGATTCTATATTTCGTCCTGTAAGTTTTGGAACACGTGTATTATCAAACTGCGGACCACGGCTAACAATTAAAGAAAGGCTTACAGGTTCAGTAATTATTGTATCCGGCGCAGGTGTCTGTTCAAGGATTGTACCAGGCTCTGCCACATCTGCTTTATAAACAGGTTCGGCTAAAATAATAAGCGGATTTGCAGAACCGGCAAACAAAGTCTGAAGCTGCATTTTTACATCATCAAGTTTCTGACCTACATAGTCTTCAACATGATCAATAATTGCTCCACGGCTTACAACAAGTGAAATACGGCGGCCTGCTTTTACAATAGCGCCGCTGGATGGATTCTGTTCAAGGATTTTTCCGGCATCAGAAGTTGAATCTGAATAGCGCAGCTGGATTTTCGGATACAATTCCTTTTCCTGCATTTCAATCAAAGCTTCTGTAAGCTGTTTGCCGGTAACATCAGGAACCATAACCTTTTCCTGCCCCTGAACAACAGTAAAAAATACTGCGCATGCAACTGCCAGCATAAGAATAAATGCAGATAAAAATATGGCTACCATTGTTTTTACGTTCTTCTGCAAAATCACAAGTTCTTCTTCTGCATTTAAACGGAATTTATTATAGTCCGTATGAACAAGTGTTATAAAAAACTGCTTGATCGTTTCCGGGCTAAAGCGAATCTTATTCTTTACAGATTTTTCTGCCGGAACTTTATCTGTTACAGTATTTGCATTTTCCGTAAATCCATTAAAGCTTTCGTTTTTTTCATTTTCATTCATATAATCACCTTTATTATTGCAGAACCGTACCAATAAAATTTCGGCTGCCGTTCATAAAATCCTTGTAGTTCATGGCTTTTTTACCCTGCCACTGTAACTCAGTTACTATAAGCTGACCTTCTCCACATGCAATATAAATGCCATTCTTTTTATCAAAAGCAAGAACCATTCCTGGAACCGCTTTAGAACTCGCAGTTCCATCTGCACAAGCAGTGACCGGATTTTCCGCAGGTTTTGCTTTAATAATTTTTAAGTTCAATTTTCCGTCCGAGGTAAATGTTCCAGGATCTGGAGTATAGGCTCGAATCTTGGCATCTATTGCAAGCGCACTTTTTGACCAGTCGATTTTTCCGTCTTCTTTTTTAATCAGCTCAGAATAAGAAACTTCTCCTGTTTGCGGCACACCTTCCATGATAGATTGATTTTTTTCTATGTCATTCAAAAGCTCGGCAAATTCCCGAGCCCCAAGAATAGCAGATTTTTCAAGCAGAGAATCGGCGGTTTCTGTAAAATCAAGTTCAATTTCTTTTTGAACAAGAAGATTTCCACAGTCCATATCCTGAACGATTTTCTGAATGCTTATACCGGTTTTACTGTCGCGGTTTAAGATTGCCGCAGGAACCGGAGTACAGCCACGATATTTTGGCAAAAGCGAAGGATGCAGGTTAATTCCGCCAAACTTGAACATGCTTAAAAACTTCGGACCAAAAATGTGACCATAGGCAAAGCATACAAGAATATCTGCACCAAGCGGAAGAATTTTTTCGCGGCATGCAGAATCAAGATGTTCCGGCGTAAAAACAGGAATACCTGATTTTTCTGCAACAACCTGAACCGGTGTCGGAATTAAATCGTGATGACGCCCCTGCATTGCAGGCGGATTTGTAAGCACACCGACAATTTTTATTTCATCATTAAGGAGCTTTGTGTTTTCGCCCGGCATTGTGCGATTCAAAAGGATTTCTAAAGTTTTTGCCGCTGCTTCAGGGCTTCCTGCATATAAAACTTTAAGCACTATTTTCCTGCCTTAGCCGCCTGTTTAGCCTGTTTTGCGGCGATTTTTGCCGCAATCCGCCTTGCCTTGGCTTCTTTTTCAGCCTGTTTTTTTGCAGAACGTTCCTGACGTCTTGCAAATTTTTCAGCTGTCTTTTCTGCAAAGTCTTTATCGCCGCGGTCAATAAACATGTGACCTTCAAGATGGTCATATTCATGCTGAATTACACGGGCTAAAAGACCGTCTGCTTCAAGCGTAAAAGGCTTGCCGTTTTCATCCAGTGCCTGAACCTTAACGGTTTTAGGACGCATAATAGATTCGTAAACTTCAGGAATACTTAAACAGCCTTCTTCGTAAGGTGAAAGTTCCTGAGAAGTTGCAATTATCTGCGGATTTATAAAAACACGCCTTACATCATCATCAGCAATAACAACAAACATTCTTATTGAAAGCCCGACCTGAGGAGCAGCAAGCCCAACTCCGTCTGCGGCTTCCATAGTTTCAAACATTTCTTCGGCAAGTTTTTTATGTTTTTCTGTAACTTCTTCTACAGGTTTTGCAACCTGCCGCAGAACGTCTTCTCCAAGTTTATATATTTTAAGCATAAAATCTCCTAAAGTCCGCTAAGACAGTCTGATTCGCGCAGCCCGTGCATGAGCGGCAAGTCCTTCTGCATCACCTAAAAAGCCGGAAGCCGTTGCACTTGCAACTGCACCCTTAGAGCCGGATTTAGCACGCAAAGTTGTAACTGTTTTTAAAAAACAGCGCACGCTCAAGCCGCCTGTAAATCTGGCAGAACCAGAAGTCGGCAAAGTATGATTTAATCCTGCCGCATAGTCGCCAAAGACTTCGGCCGCATTGTGCCCGATAAACAGTGAACCATAATTGTGAACAAGTTTTTCTATTTTACCACGTTCAATGCCGCTTTCCATGGCTAGTTCCAGATGCTCTGGAGCCTTGCGGTTTGCAAAATCTGCGGCCTGATCCAGAGAATCTGTAATGATTATGCGTCCGCAGTTTTTAATGCTCTGCTCAGCAGTTGCTTTTGTCGGCAGAACAGCAAGCTGTTTTTCAATTTCTTCTGCAACGGCTTTTGCAAGTTTTTCATCCGGTGTTGCAAGTACGGGCTGCGCAACAATGTCGTGCTCTGCCTGTGCAAGTAAATCCGCGGCAACCCATGCAGGATTTGCAGAAGAATCAGCAATAATGAAAACTTCTGTAGGACCTGCAACCATATCTATGCCGACCGTTCCGTAAACAAGTTTTTTGGCTTCTGCAACAAATTTATTGCCAGGGCCAACAATTACATCTACCTTTGGAATACTCTGCGTTCCGAATGCCATTGCGCCAATTGCCTGGGCGCCGCCGCAGGCAAATACTCTTGTTGCGCCGCAGATATAAGCTGTTGCCATAATGCCTTCGTCTGCATACGGTTTACCGCCAGCAAACGCTTTTCCAGGAACTCCTGTGCCCGCCTTCTCTGCGGCATTTTTATCGTAAGGATGAACGCGTGGCGGCGTACAAAGAATGACTTCTTTTACGCCTGCGGCGGCGGCCGGCGTTAAGGTCATAATAACAGTAGAAAGTAATGGGAATCTTCCTGCAGGAACATAAGCCCCTGCCCTTTCTACAGGTATTGTCTTCTGCCCCGTAAACAAACCGGGCCTTAATTCTGTTTCAAAATCAGTAAAAGATTCCCGCTGTTTTTTTGCAAATTCCAATGCAAGGTCATGTGAATAAATCAGTGCCTTGTATAAATCAGGATTTGTTTTTTCAAGCTTTTCAGCAGCAGCTTTTAATTCTTCCTGAGGAATTTCAAACTGTGCCGGATCTGCAACATCAAACTGCGCTGTATATTTATGAAGCGCAGCATCTTTATTCTCTTTTATGTCAGAAAGAACATTTTTTACGGTATCAATTGACTGACCAAAATCCCTTCCTGTAAAAAATTCTTCTTCAACTTCACAGGCTTTTTGAATTTTTATCATTTTTCCTTGTGTCTCCTGTCAAGTTCGTTATAAACATCCTGCCATGTAACGCCTTCCTTGTACATCAAAACGCTTACAAAATAAAGCAAATCGGCAGCTTCCCAAATTACTTCGTCTTTTCCTTCTGCTTCGCAAAGTTCTTCAGATTCTTCTTCAACCTTTTCGCGTACGCGCTTGTCGTTTAAAGTTGCCGTGTAAGAACCCGGCCGCGGATTTGCAAAACGCTCTGCAATTGTTCCGTAAAGTCTTTCCATTGTAGAAGGCTCATCCGGATCAGAAGTAAAGCATGACCAGCTTCCTGTGTGGCAGACTCCACCGTGCGGAATAACGGTCGCAAGAATTGTATCGCGGTCACAATCTGCACGAAGTTTTACAACTTCAAGATAGTGTCCTGAATGTTCACCTTTAGTCCAAAGTACATTGCGGGTTCTGCTCCAGAAAGTAAGTTTATCGGTTGCAAAAGTTTTTTCAAAAGCTTCTTTGTTTGCAAAGCCCATCATTAAAACTGCACCGTGAGCATCCTGGGCAATTACAGGAACCATTCCGTTTGTTTTTTTCCAGTCAAGACAGGCAATAAATGAATCTTTTAATGAAACCTTGCCGGTATACAAGGCCATGCCAAGCTGAACATCGCAGTGCATTTTTTCAAGCTGTTCAATTTCTTCAACAGAAGAAACACCGCCTGCGGCAACTACGCGGCAGCTTACGGCATTACGCAGAGCTTCAACAGCTTTCATGTCTGTGCCCTGCATGCAGCCTTCTTTTTCTACGCATGTAAAAAGCAGTTCTGAACAGTATTTTTCAGCGGCTTTTGCACCTTCAATCAGCGGAATATCAAGAGCTTCCGTCCAGCCTTTTACAGCGATTTTTCCGTTTATCGCATCAACAGAAATAATGATTCTCTGCTTACCGATTGCAGCCGCCAGTTCTTCAAGAAACTGAACGTTAAGAATATCATCACTTGATTTTGCATCTGCATTCCATGCAGAAGATCCGATAATTACTTTTTCCGCGCCTAAAGAAATCAATTCTCTGGCACGTTTAACGGAACGCACGCCGCCACCAGTTCTTACATTTCCCTTGCGCAGCAAAGATTTTAAAAGCGGCGTATTTACGGTATTTCCCTTTTCGTCGGTATGTCCTAAGGCTGCATCCAAATCGATTACAGCCACTTCTCCATATTTGTTAAAATCTGCAATAAGAGCGTCAGCGTCATCACGCTTTAACATAAGCTCTTTTCCGTTTTTCAGCTGGACAACCTGTCCGTCCTTTAAATCTATAGAAGCAATTACCATAACTTGTGATTTTATCAGAAATAAGATGTGTTTTCAATCCGCCCTGTTGACAAAACCTCTTCTTTCCAATATATTCAGTTTTACCATGGCGTCATACCCAAGTGGTAAGGGACAGGTCTGCAAAACCTCTATGCATCGGTTCAATTCCGATTGACGCCTTTTCAAGGACTTGCTTTTTGGCAAGTCCTTTTTTTCCGAGCCGGTCATGGCAAAGCCGCGGTTCGTTCTTATATAGCGCGCTGTTTGAAAACTGTATAAGCAGTTCAGACAGCGTTTTTTTTATTCTGTTATTTTTCTGTATGAATCCTGTTTTTAATTGTTAAAACCGCCTTAGCGGATTCTTCTTCTATTATTTGCTCTATACGCTGAAAGTCGCTTGTATCAAAAGATTTTTCTTCTGCGCTGTAAAAAAGTGCCGCTACGGAAACATTTAATACAAGCGCAATTGTTTCGATTAATTCGGCCGAAGCAAAAACTTTGCCAGTTTCAATATTACTTAGATGTTTTATAGAAATTTCCAGTTTTTCTGATAATTGTTCCTGTGACAGTTTTTTCAGCTTTCTATACTCATGAACATTGTTTCCAAAAATCTTTTTAACATCCATTATTTTATAATAGGTTACCGGCTGAAATACCCAATAACGCGACAGTTCCTAATAATTAAAATATAAGAATTAACAGGTTAATTTTTATTTACAAATTTCACTTTTGAGGTTTATAATTCTCTAAAAGATTACTTATAAGGTGAATAAAATGAAAAAATTATTAATAATTCTTTGTGCAGCACTTTGTTTAGCAATCGGACTTACAGGATGTAGTAATGCTGCAGGTGGGGATTCTGACGAAACATATATAGTTTGGACAAGTGTAGATTCGTATACTGACTTTCAATCTGCATTTAATACAACTTTAAACGATGGAATGTATATGCATGCAGAATTCAATTCTGAAGGTTGGTCTCAAATATCACCATTGCTTCCAAATGATGAAGATAAGCACGATTGGTCACAAGACAAAATAAGAACATGGCTTATAGGTCGTGGCTTTGGCAATAGTGAAGCCACTCAAGAATCTGCATGGATTACAACAATAAACCATGGATTCATATCAAGCAGAACGGGAAACACCGTTTATACAATTATAAAGTAACCAATCCCATTGGAACCAAATAACCACCATACAGACAGCCAGGATTAGAGACTTGTATAGCCTGTGTCAGGGACATGCACAGCTCCGTAACAGGGATGTTAACAAGCCCATAACTGGGATACAAACACCTAGCTGAGAGGGAGTATACTCTAGCTAGAGTGTACAGAAAATCTAGCTAAGCAGAATCATAAATCTAGTTAGGGAGAATCGGTCATCTAGAAAGGAAGAAGATTGTTATGACCGGTAAAAACAGGAAAAGCCGGAACTGCTTCCGACTTAATAGTAATAATATAGCAATGAATTTACGATTTGTCAAAATTTCCTGCGCCAGCTTAATATACGATAAGCCCATGCATTAAGGCCGCACTGTGCACCTTTACCAGTTCCTTAAATCCGGCTTTATATGTTATAATTTTACACATGGATTCACAAAGTTTTGACTACATAATAATTGGAGCCGGCGCAGCAGGACTTACTTCAGGACAATAC
>JAEEWW010000106.1 GCA_016287815.1 Treponema sp.
TTCCGGCGTAAATGCCATGCTTCAGCTTTCTAATGAAATTGAAGAAGCTGCAACAATCGTCGGTGTTTCCTGGGAAAAACGCATGCGCCGCATTATTTTCCCGATTCAGAAAGCAACATTCCTTTCAGGCTATCTTCTGCCGTTTATTTCCTGTATGAGGGAACTTTCGCTGTTTGCTCTTCTTGTAACTCCGCAGAATAAAGTATTAACAACAATGCTTATGCAGTTTAACGAAAAAGGTTATACGCAGTACGGAAACGCAATCAATCTTATGATTATTGTACTTGTTCTTCTTATTAACTTCATTGTAAACAAGATAACAGGCGCTTCTATTGATAAAGGTGTAGGAGGCTGATAAATGCCAAAAATTATTCTTGAAAATGTAACAAAACGGTTTGAAAAATTTATAGCCGTTGATAATCTTAATATGGTCATTGATGACCGCTCATTCATCACTTTGCTTGGACCTTCCGGCTGCGGCAAGACAACAACCCTGCGTATGATTGCGGGGCTTGAAACTCCAACAGAAGGAAGAATTTTAATTGACGACAAAGTTGTTTTTTCTGCGAAGGACGGAATAAACGTTCCGCCGGATAAGCGCGATGTTGGCTTCTTATTCCAGAATTATGCTTTGTGGCCGCACATGACCGTAAATCAGAATATTGCTTTCGGTCTTGAAAACTTAAAATGGAGCAAGGCGGATATTATAGCGCGAACAAAAGAACTTTTGGAAATGCTTAAAATTTCTGAATTCGGAGAGCGCTATCCGGCGGAACTTTCCGGAGGCCAGCAGCAGCGTGTTGCAATTGCAAGAACTCTTGCAACCCGTCCGAAAGTGCTTTTTATGGACGAACCTCTTTCCAATCTTGACGCAAAGCTTAGAACGGAAATGCGCACGGAATTAAAGCGTCTTCATAAAAATACTGATTCCACATTTATTTATGTAACTCATGATCAGCTTGAGGCTATGACTCTTTCTACAAAAGTCTGCTTAATGAAGACCGGCGTTTTGCAGCAGTATGCACCGCCTTTGACAGTTTATAATAAGCCCGCTAATATGTTCACAGCGGACTTTGTAGGAAGTCCTACTATAAACTTTGTTTCAGGCGTGGATCTAAAATCTATCTGCCCGAACGTAAAATTCTTAAAAAACGGTCAAAGCCTTGAGCCGGATTCCGTTATGGTTGGTATCCGTCCGGAAGCTGTTCAGCTTTCGGATTCAGGAAAAGAAAGCGTTTCTGCAAAAGTTTATTCAACCTTACCTTCCGGTATGGAAACAATATTAAAGCTGAATGTAGAAACTGGTTCTGCTCCAATCTTAACTTCCGTAGTATTCGGCGACATAGACTTTGAAGTTGATACAAAGGTAAATATTTCCTTTAATACAAAGAAAATGGTACTGTTTGAAAAAGACAGTACGGCCTTAATTGACGGAGGAACAATAGAATTATGAAATTATGCTTGCATAACGGCACTCTTTTGAATGGTTTTTCGCAGATGGACAATTGTGCCCTTCTTATTAATGACGGAAAAATTGAAGATGTTTTTTCGGAAGAGCGCTTTAAGCAGCATAAGTTTTCAGATGAGGATATATTGCTGGACGTGCATGGCGCATACATTGCACCAGGCATGATAGACACACATATTCATGGTTTTAAAGGTCATGGAACGGATGAATGTACAACAGAAGGAATTTTACAGATGTCTGCAGACCTTGCCGAATATGGCGTAACTGCATTTAATCCGACAATGTATCCTTCTTCTGAAGAATCAATGATAAAAACTATAAAAGCAATCGTAAAGGCTATGGGGCATGAAAAAGGTGCTCATATAATGGGTATTCATCTTGAAGGTCCATTTATTTCTCCGAATAAGCTTGGAGTTCAGCGCCCTGAAACGGTCAAGGCTGTTGACCTTGCCCTTATGGAACGCCTTTGGGATGCTTCTGAAGGTCATATAGTAAACATGACTGTTGCACCGGAAATAAAAGACATGCGCCGCCTTGCCTTAAATTGTCTTCAGAAAGGAATTGTACTTCAGGCAGGACATACGGATGCAGCCTATAAAAATATGGTGGAAGGCATGCAGGCAGGAATTTTCCATGCTACGCACATGTTCAACGCCATGAGCCAGCTGCATCACCGAAACCCGGGTGCGGTTGGAGCTGTTTTAACGCATGCAGAAATGACCTGCGAAATTATTGCAGACGGCGTTCACGTTCACAAAGACTTATTCAAGCTTTTGCAGAAAGATAAAACTCCTGATCAGATTGTATTAATTACAGATGCCTTAACGCCGACAGAACAGTTTGGCGATAATCTTGTAGCAAACGGCGAAGCCGTTGAATTTGTTGACGGCTGTTTCCACAGAAAGGCAGATGGAGTAATTGCAGGCTCGGCTTTAACAATGATCCGCGGAGTTAAAAATCTTGTGGATTTTGGCTTTGCCCCAAGTGATGCCATAAAATGTGCCTGCGCAAATCCTGCGCGCATTATGCACTACAAAAACAAGGGGCTTCTTGTTCCCGGCTACGACAGCGATGTTATTGTCTTTGATAAGAATTTTGACCTGCAGTTTGTAAGCGTTTCAGGAAAACAGATTATTAACAAAATCGCGTAAAAGTTGCCAATGATAAACAAGGTAACATGTACAGGTTACACTTGGTAACATGGTTATGTTACACAAGGTAACATTTGCTTGTTACACATGGTAACACGTGCTTTGTTACACAAGGTAACAAGGATTTTTTTTGTTACACATGGTAACAAAGTTAATTGAGGGTTTATTACAAACTCTCAAAATGGCGATGTCAAGGCTTTAAGCATGAGCGTGCTTTGACTCGACGTATTATTTGATTTGCTGATAAATGTGTCTCGTTGATGCGGCAATCTAGAAATTCTGTTCGGCTTTTATGCGGTCTAAATCGCGAAGAATTTCATTGTCCAGTTCAATCGTCAGGTTTTTTTCCTGGGTTGGTAAAACAAGACCTTTAGGACCGTTTTTGGCGCGGCGCAAATGTTTTACATGCGTATAATACAAATCTGCCTTACCGGCTTTGCGTGCCTTAGAATAATAAACCGCAAGGTTTCCCGCATAGAGCAGGATTTTTAAGGGCACGGTTTTGTTTGCTCTGGCTTTTATAAAAACAAAACCACCCGGGCAGTCGCGCGTATGCATCCACAAATCAGGCCCTTTTACATAATGGCGCAATAAGTCGTCATTTTCGTTTGAATCTCGGCCGACCAGTATGTACCAGCCGTCAATAGTATAATCAAGCCCTGGATGAGTTTTCTTTTCCTGCTGCTTTGGTTTAGAATCCCTGCGTAAAAGCTGTTCTATTTTTATAGGATTTTTTTCATTTTTAATTCTCTCGTATGCTTTTTCTAAAGCCGCGAGGGCATTTTTTGCAAGTTCTATTTCAGTTTCAAGTTCTAAAGCTCCGCTGGATTCTTTTTTATAACGTTCATAATAATCTGCGGCGTTTTCCTGCACGGATTTTTTCGGGTCAATTTTTATGCGGATCGGGCTGTTCGTTTCGTAGTCAACGCATTCCAGGAAGTTTTGCGACTGCTGTAGATTATAGCCGAATGCTAAAATTAAATCCCCGTAATGCTTGAACTTAGCAGAGTTCTGGAAATCTTTTTGCTTTGCAATTAATCTTTCAAGTGCATTCTCCTGACGGCTTTTTCGGGCATTGTACCATTTTTCTGCCTGTTCAAGCAGGGCTTCGCGAGACAAAGAAGAAGCGTATTCGCTGTACCATAGATCAACTTTCTGATTAAAAGATAACGGTTTTGCAGTTGTACTGACTTTAGCCTGGCCATCTGGCAAAGCCGAAGTTTTGGAAGCAGATTTTTCAGCATGATAATTGGCGGCCAGTTCATCAAAAGTCCGGATAGGGAATTTTTGTAGAATACCAGCTGTCTCTTCTTCGCTTAAAATCTTTTCTTCAACTGAAAATTTTCCGCCTGTAATTTCTCCTTTCTGTGGTCTGCGGTACATAGAATCTAGAATCATTCCGTTTTTGTCACAGACAATTACGTTCCCAGCGTTGCTCCACAAACGAATGAACATGTCAAATTCTTCAAAAACATCCGGAATATTGTTTCCGTATTCATTCTGGGCATTGCGGCTTAATTCCATTTTTATAATCCGCTCAAAGCCAATCTGGCGGCAGTTTAAAATTTTTGAACCGCGGATTCTTGAGCGAAGAAATTCCATAAATCTTAAAGGTTTTTCGTTGCGTGGAATTTTTTTATTTGTGGAATTTATGCGGCATGCATTAGGTCGTGTGCATATAATTACGGTTTTTGCTTCTCCGCTTTTATAAATGCTGAACGCAAGAGTATCATAGCCCGGCTGAACAACTTCCTGTATGAAAGAGCCGTTAAGATTAAGTTCATCAAGAATCAGATTGATTTCATTACAATTTAGAGACATAAGCGGATTATAGGTTATCTCTAAAAAGTCGTCTACGGTGATTTTGGAAGTGATTTTAACAGGAAAATTGCTTTGTTTTGCTTTATTTTGGCAGAAAGAAGAAAAAAAACTCTATTCTTTCACATTTTAATAAAAATTTTTCTTGACAAGTGCCCAAAGTGCTTTACACTAAGGATAATTCGGTGAGTTAACGTTAACGCAAAACTGCGTTAACGTTAACTCACCGAAAAATTAAAAGAAGGTGCTAAAATTAGGAGGAAGATATGAGAAAGATTTTAGGTACAGTTCTTTCATTGGCATTGGTTGGTTCTATGGTGTTTGCTGGTGGTAACAGCGACAAATCTGCAAAAGGCGGAAAGAAGCTTATTACTGTTGGTTATGCACAGGTAGGTGCAGAATCTGACTGGCGTACTGCTAACACAGAATCATTTAAGAGTACATTTACAGAAGCTAACGGCTACAAATTGATTTTTGATGATGCTCAGCAGAAACAGGAAAATCAGATTAAAGCAATCCGTAACTTCATTCAGCAGGATGTTGACTACATCGTTGTTGCTCCTGTAGTTGAAACAGGTTGGGAAACAGTTCTTCAGGAAGCTAAAAAAGCAGGAATCCCTGTAATTCTTTCTGACCGCGAAATGAAACTTTCTGATGACAGCCTTTATGTTGCATGGGTTGGCGGAAACTTCCTTAAAGAAGGTCAGGATGCAGTTGCATGGCTCAACAGCTATGTTAAGAAAGCTGGACGCGATAAAGAAGATTTGAACATTGTACTTATCCAGGGAACAATCGGAGCTTCTGCTCAGGTTGGACGTACACAGGGTATTACAGAAGGTCTTGCAAAGAACCCGAAATATCACTTGCTTGCTAAACAGACTGGTGAATTTACACAGGCTAAAGGTCAGGAAGTTATGGAATCATTCCTTAAAGCTTATGACGATATCGACGTAGTATTCTGTGAAAACGATAACGAAGCATTCGGTGCTATTGACGCTATCAAAGCTGCTGGTAAAGTTCCAGGAAAAGACATCATCATCATTTCTTTCGACGCTGTACACGAAGCATTCAACAGAATGATTGCAAAAGAAATCAACTGCGCAGTTGAATGTAACCCACTCCACGGACCACGTGTTGCAGAAATTATCCAGAAACTTGAAAAAGGCGAAAAGGTTGACAAAAAACAGTATGTTGTTGAAGGTGTATTTGACCAGGACAACGCTGCTAAAGAATTGCCAAACCGCAAATACTAATTACTATGAGGGATAACATCCCTTAAAAAATTGGGAAAGCCGGGGCGGGCAGTAAAATGTCCTGTTCCGGCTTTTTTTATATCCGCGAGTTTCCTTATAGAAACTTGCATATTAAATGTTGTACCTCATGCCTGTCTGCGGTCTGCGACAGAGGTATTGTGGAACAGCTTAAAAAGGTCATCCCAAATCTGAAGATTTGGCATTATCTTTTTATGGGAGAGAAAAATGGATAACGATGTTTTGCTTTCTATGAAAAACATCTCAATTAGTTTTCCCGGTGTAAAGGCTTTAACAAATGTGGATTTTAATCTTCGCAAAGGAGAGATCCATGCTTTGATGGGCGAAAACGGTGCAGGAAAAAGCACTCTTATCAAGGTTTTGAACGGTGTTTATACCCGTGAAGCCGGAGAGATTTTTCTTGAAGGTCAGATGATAAATAACCGTTCTACGCAGGAAGCTCAGGAAAACGGAATCAGTACAGTGTTCCAGGAAGTAAATCTTTGTACGAACCTGTCTGTCGCCGAAAATATTTTTGCCGGCTACGAGCCGCGCGGTATTTTGGGTGTTGATTGGAAAGAAATGAATAAAAAAGCCGTTGAACTCCTTGCGTGGGTCGGGCTTGATAATATAGATGTTACAAAACCATTGGGAGAATATTCTGTTGCAATCCAGCAGATGGTTGCAATTGCACGCGCAGTTAATTTTAACTGTAAGGTTTTGATTCTTGATGAACCGACAAGTTCTCTTGATGACCATGAAGTAGAAAATCTTTTTAACGTTATGCGCCAGTTAAAGGCAGACGGAAAGGGAATTATATTTGTTACGCACTTTCTTGAACAGGTTTATGCAGTCTGCGACAGAATTACTGTTTTGCGCAACGGAGAGTTGCAGGGCGAATTCCCTATTGCAGAACTTCCGCGTGTAAAACTTGTTGCAACAATGCTTGGCCACGACTTTGATGAACTTGCCTCAATCAGAAGTAATTCCGCTGTTGCTTCAGAAGATTCCGAGCGTCTTGAAATTATTAAGGCGGTTGGACTTACTCACAGCGGAACAATCAAGCCGTTCGACCTTACCATTAAAAAAGGCGAAGTTGTCGGACTTACCGGCTTGCTTGGCTCCGGCCGTTCAGAACTTGTGCGGACTTTGTACTGTGCAGATAAGCCTGATGGCGGCGCATTGTATTTTAAGGGAAAGCAGCTTAAGGCAACTGAACCGATTGATTCAATGCATGCCGGTATGGCATATCTTCCTGAAGACCGCAAGGCAGAAAGTATAATTGCCGATTTGTCTGTACGCGAAAATCTTATAATTGCTTTGCAGGCAAAAACAGGTGTATTTAAGCTTTTACCGCTTTCAAAGCAGAATGAACTTGCAGACAAATACATCAAGCTTTTGAATATAAAAACTCCGTCGCCTGAAACTTTAATAAAACAGCTTTCAGGCGGAAATCAGCAGAAAGTTATTATCGGCCGCTGGCTTATTACAAACCCTGAATTTTTGATTCTTGATGAACCGACAAGAGGTATCGATGTTGGAACAAAAACAGAAATCCAGAAGCTCGTTGTAAAACTTGCAGGCGAAGGCATGACAATCGTATTCATCAGTTCAGAAATTGATGAAATGCTTCGTACCGTAAACCGCCTGTGCGTTTTGCGCGACGGACAGAAGGTTGGCGAACTTGTAAACAATGATTTAACGCAGGAGCAGGTTATGGCTGCAATCGCCGGCGGAGAAAGCTCAGTTGCAGGAGGGGAAAGCAATGGAAAATAAGATTCAGTCTTTACGCAAAAACCAGTTGCTGCTGCCAGTAACTGCCTTGATTTTAATGCTTGTAATTAACGTAATAATTACACCGACATTCTTTAAAATTTCCATACAGAACGGTGTTCTTTACGGTTACATCATTGATATTATTAACCGTTCAAGTGAACTTGTAATTCTTGCTGTAGGAATGACTCTTGTTGTTGCGGCTTCCCGCGGAACGGATATTTCCGTTGGTGCGGTTGCCGCAGTTTCCGGAGCTGTTGTGGTTCGCCTTTTAGGTTCAAGCTACGAATCTTACGCCGTTCCTATGTTTGTGGCAATTATTGCATGTCTTTTAATAAGCCTTTTGTGCGGAGCCTTTAACGGATTTCTTGTTGCACACTTAAACATTCAGCCGATGGTTGCAACCTTGATTCTGTTTACGGCAGGCCGCGGAATTGCGCAGCTTATAAGTGCACGCGAAATAAACGGAAAAATGGTTTCCGGTCAGATTCTTTACGTACGTATGGAATCTTTCAAATGGATTGGAAACTTCTTCCCGCACATTGTAGTGCCGACTCCTGTATTTATTGCGGCAATCTTTGTAGTTCTTACAATGATTGTTCTTAAAAAAACAGCTTTAGGCATGTACATTCAGACTGTCGGAATTAACCCTAAGGCCGGACGCCTTGTAGGTCTTAATTCAACTTTGATTATATTTATAACCTACGTATTCTGTGGATTCAGTGCAGGTGTTGCAGGTCTTATGGCTTCAAGCCGTATTTATTCAAGCGATGCAAATAACATCGGCCTTAACATGGAACTTGATGCAATCCTTTCTGTAGCGCTTGGCGGTAACAGCTTGGGCGGCGGAAAGTTCAATATTGCTGGTTCTGTAATCGGTGCCATTACAATTCAGGC
>JAEEWW010000016.1 GCA_016287815.1 Treponema sp.
AGATTTCCACCTACAGGAATTGAAGCAGAGCATACGGGTGCACCATGCATAAGTACAAGAACATCTGTTGTACCGGCTCCCATATCTATAAGAATTGAACCAAGCTCCATTTCATCATCATGCATTACAGCCTGCGATGCAGCAAGAGTTTTCAGCATTACGCCGTCAAGGCGATAATTTGCACGGTTTACACAACTTCTTATATTCGTAACGGCAGTTTTAGAAGCCGTAACGATGTGAACATCGGCTTTAAGCCTTGCACCGATTGTATTTAAAGGTTTATTTATTCCGTAAGAAAGATTATCTACAAAATATTCCCGCGGAATGATATGAAGCATTTCCCTATCCAGCGGAATGTAAACGGCTGTAGCCATTTCAATAGCACGATCTATATCGCTCTGGGTAATTTCCCTGCGGCCTTTGCCATGAGAAGCAATAGCTGCAGAACCTGCCTGATTAAGGCTTTCCGTCTGTGCACCGCCGATACCAGTTATGCAGGAAGTTACTTCATAGCCGGCATTCTGTTCAGCAGCTTCAATTGTTTCTTTTATTGCCTGACAGGCTGATTCTATATTAACAATTACACCGTTGCGCAAACCTGTAGAAGGCTTTTTGGCAATACCAATTATTTCGACGTTTCCTTCATCGTCAATTTCGCCAAGAGCAGCTCGAATACAACTTGTACCTATATCAAGGCCAACAACTGTGTTCAAAAATTACCTCCTGCTGTTTGTACGATAGAAACAGAACCATAGCGCAAATCAATCACAGAAACCGGATTATCCAGAGATTTTACAACATCCAGCGCAACCATCATATACTGCAACGCTTCTTCGCTAAGGAAACGATCAGCTAATATTTTTGTGTGCAAACCTACAGGATAGAAAACAAGTTCATAATTTCCATATTCTTTAGGTACAACACAAATTTCAGAAATCGCTGCAAAATATTTTTGAGGGAGCTTTCTTAAAGTTGAAATCTTTTCAATAAGCCCCCTGTACTTCTGCGGGATACGCATTCCATTTGTTAAATGTTCAACTGGCAAACCGGAAACAATCGGAATAGTTCTATCAGAAATCGGACTTCCAGCGTTTGCGGAAAATAATACACCATTTCGGTCGATTTGAACAGCTACACAACTCTGCCCGACATTTACAAAAGTTAAGGCTACAGGTTCACGTTCAACTATAGAAACAGAAATCGTATCAGGAAAATGCTTTTCAACACAAACACTTTCTACGGCCGGCAATGCTGAAAGTAACGAAGCTGAATAAGCCGTATTAAACTTAAACCATGAACCAGTTTGATTTGAATATAAAACCTGAGCAATTTCCTGTTCAGAGTAATTTACATTTCCTTTTACAATAATTTTAGGATATCTGGTCAGCGGAATAATCATCTTATAGGAAACAGCTTCTACAATGAGCAGACCGCAAAGAATCGCAAATACAACTTTTAATAATTCCAAATGCTTATCAGATTTACTTTTTTCTTTTTTAGACGGAGAAATCGAATCAAAAACGCCTACGGCATTTAATCCGTCAACCCCGTCCAACATATTAAGCTGCACATCACTCATAACCATCAACCCCATGTAAACTTTCTGTAATTAAATCTGTATCTAATTCCATTCTGGATGCATTTACAATAAAACCGCACATGGCAAGTGTTACCATCAACGCAGAACCTCCGGATGAAAAAAACGGAAGATTTATTCCGGTATTCGGAACAACTCCTCCAACAACAGCACAATTTAAAAGCGATTGTATAAATATAACAGTCGCACAGCCAAATGCACCGATTGCTGCAAAACGGTTTTTACAGCTCAATGCAATTTTATAGGCACAAAGAATAAATGCTATAAGCAGGGCAAAATATAAAAGTACTCCCAAAAAACCTGTTGCTTCTGCCCAACCAGCAAATATATAGTCAGCCTGAACCTCAGGAATTCCATTCAATTTTGTAAGATTTGAACCGATTCCCCTTCCCCAGAAACCGCCGGCATTTATTGCTCTTTTTGCCGCAAAAATCTGATAATTAATTCCCTGAACATCTTCACCAGGACGCAAAAATGCAATAAGACGATTCATTCGGTACGGTTCCAGAGAAATCATCAAAAAAGTTGTCGGTATGGCAAGCATGGAAAAAGGAATAAGCCATGAAAGTTTTGCCCCGGTTACAAAGAAAAGAATGATTCCTATAAAAAATACAAAAATTCCTGTAGAAAAATCTTTCTGCATAAATACTATGCAGACAAAAATTACAAGCCCAAGAACTGCCGGGAAAACAGATTTTTCTTCCGGATTAACAATATTTGCCTGCTTATCAAAAAGATTTGCAAGATAAAGAACAACCGCAAGTTTTACAAATTCCGAAGGCTGGAACGAAGAAATAAAAGGCAGACGAATCCATCTCGCAGCTCCATTCTTTTCCATGCCGATTCCCGGAACAAAAGCAAGCAGACATAAAAACAAAACGCCTATTACAAAAAGTGGTAAAATCCGGCGGATAGTTTTCATGTTAACGGTAGCAAAACCGGCAAACAGTAAAAAACCAGCCACCGAACTTACCAGCTGACGTTTTACGAAGTAGAACGGGTCTCCAAAAATGCGCTGAGCAGAATTTTCAGCACAAAATAGAAGTGCACTCATTCCAATTCCCCAAAGCAGGATTACAAAGAATATACAAACTTTGTCATGCTGCCTGTAGTTAGAAACCGGACGCTCTGCAAAAAAATTATAGCTATTCATTGCAGGCCTCCTGAATCTTTCTACATATTCTTTCAAGCCCAATTCCGTGTGAACCTTTGAGCAAAACAAAGGTCTCGGACGGAAGAGTTACAATATCTTCATCTACAATCTTCCTAATAGCATTTTCGTCATATTCAGGCGAATACACCACATTTTTTATTCCAGATTCTTCTACAACCTTTACGGCAGCTTTCATTTCGCCGCCAACAAAAACAAGTTTTGTTTTTCCGTCAGAGGCAAGTTTTGCCGCAAGTTTTCCAATCCTTGCATGCTCTTCTTCAGATTTTTCGCCCAATTCAAGCATATCCCCAAGAACAAGGCATTTAAAACCTGTTACGCTTTCGCAAAGAGAAAGAGCCTTTTCAATAGAATCAGGATTTGCGTTATAACAATCCTGGAGGACTGTTAGTTTTTTGTCCGTACTTGAACTTTTCTTTCCGTCGTCAGCACATTTATCAGCACAAACAGAAACTTTGCCGCCAAGCACAAAATGAAGAATCTGGCTTCTTCCGTCCAGAACAGGAACACTTTCTATTCCGTTTTTAATCTCACATGGAGTTAATCCCAAAATCTTTCCAAGCTGAACAGCTGAAAGAGCATTTAAAAAATTATACGTTCCGGGAAGTTTTAAATTGATTTTTTCACCCTTATATTCAAATAAAGTACCTTCAATTCCTAGATTCTGTATATTTTTTATTTCATCAGACTGAGTTTCTTTACCAACAAGAACAGTAGTTCCTTTTACATTCTCTTTTAAGTAATCTGCAAAATCATCAGCTTCCGGGATAAATGCATAACCGTCTTCCGGTATATAGTTAAAGATTTTTCGTTTTTCTTCTGCTATATTTTCGCGTGAGCCCAAAAGCCCGATATGTGCAGTTCCAATATTTGTTATGACTGCATATTTCGGTTTTAAGATTTCAACCAAATCACCGATTTCATTTTTATGATTCATACCCATTTCAAAAATTCCAGCTTCGTCACCGGCTGTAATTTTAAAAACAGATAACGGTAATCCTGTTTCAGAATTTAAATTTCCCTGGGTATAAACAACCTTATATTTCTGCTTCAATACAGAAACACAAAGCTCCTTTGTTGTAGTTTTTCCGCTCGAACCGGTAATTCCTACTTTTATCAAAGCTGGAAATTTTTCTACATAAGCGCGGGCAGCAGCCTGCAAAGCTTTTAAAGTGTTTTTTACAACAACAAAAGTGGTCTTTTCGGCCAGCTGCTCATACTTTTCTTTGTTTTTGAAAAAATCTTCTTCTGCCACAAAAACGACAGAAGCACCTTTTTCAACTGCCTGTGGTATATATCTATGACCATCCTGAAATTCTCCGATAAGCGGCACAAACAGACTTCCGCTTACCACATTCCGGCTGTCAGTTACAACGGAATCAAAGCCAGCATTCCCGTTTCTGCAATGAATTACAAAACCGCCTGTAGCTTTTTGTAATTCATCAATAGTGAGAAGCGTACACTGACTTTTCATTTCCATTGCCTTATTCACTTTATTAACCTCATTTCTTCATTTCAACACGCACAATTTCTTCACTTTCAGCCTTATGCATACCAAGTTCTTCAGAAGCAATTTTTTCTATTCTGTCAGAACTTGAAAGCAAACTTATGTTTGTTATCAGTCTCTTATTTTCTTCAACTAATTCAACCTGCTTTTTCTCAAGCGCAGAAACTTCCCTTTCAAGTTTTTTGTATTTCAACGCCTGAAGACTGTTAATCACAAGCAGGGCTGGAATTGCAATTCCACAGGCACAAACAAAAACATATTTAAAAATATTCTTCATAATCCTGCTCCTGCAATTCCCATCTGATGCCTTATTTTCGCATCGCCAAGTTTTCGTACCACCCTAAGCTTTGCACTTCTGGAAGGACTGTTTAACTTAATCTCTTCTTCAGAAGGTCCTACAGGTTTACGCGTTAAAAGTTCAGCGCAAGCCTTACCGCCGCAAACACATTCAGGATATTCCGGCGGACACACACATTGCTTTACAAGATTCCTGAAATAATTTTTTACAATACGGTCTTCCAATGAATGAAAAGTAATAACCCCCATTTTCCCGCCAATCTCAAGAACATCAAAGGCAGCACAAAGCGCTTCAGGCAAGCGGCGTAATTCACTGTTAACAGCAATGCGCAACGCCTGAAAAGTCCTTGTTGCCGGATGAATCTTTTCATGCCGGTACTTACCAGGAACAGCATTGTAAATAATATCTGCAAGTTCTTTAGAAGACGTTATCGCGCCACCACTTCTTGCAGATACAATTGCCGATGCAATTTTCCTGCTGTACTTTTCTTCCGAATACAAATAAATCATATCCGCAAGATCTTTTTCACTCATTGTGTTCACCAGATCCTCAGCACTTTCTTCTGCATTAGGACTAAGCCTCATATCAAGCTTTTCGTCATGCATAAAAGAAAAACCTCTTCCGGATCTTTCATAGTGATAAACAGAAATGCCAAGGTCAAATAGAATCAGATGGGGCATTGGCAAATCAGACGGGTAATTCTTATAAAAATCGTTAAACCACCCGTTATAAAACATCATACGATCACCAAAAACTGCAAGGCGTTCTTTTGCTCTGGACTGAATAGAACTATCCGCATCCAGCCCCATAATCCTTAAGTTTTTAAATTTCGACAAAAAAGCATTAGAATGACCACCTTCCCCCAAAGTAGAGTCAATCATAAACGCGTTTTTTTCAAAACTTTCGCCTTCCGGACTAAGGTATTGCAAACATTCCTGCAGCAAAACCGGTGTATGAATAATCTCCAAACCAACGCCTCTCACCCAAACTGATTAGAAATCAGCCGTCAATTAAAAAGTAATCGTACTCAACTCCTCTGCGGCATCACGGAATGAAGCTTCACTTTCTTTCAAATAGTTATTGTAAGATTCTGCATCCCACAACTCAAAATACTTGATATTACCAAGTATCACGCATTCTTTTGAAAGCAAAGCAAAATCGCGTAATGTCTGTGGGATAGAAAGACGCCCGGCCTTATCGAATTCTACTTCCTGTGCCGGAGCAATGATTCTTCGGATAACGTTTCTGTTTTTTTCATTGAAAGGAGAAGCTGACTCCATCACTTTTGCTGAAAAAGCATTCCACTCATCCGGGGTGTAAAGCCATAAACAGCGGTCAATTCCTTGCGTTATGACGAGACTATTTTCTGAAAGTTCAGAGCGTAACTTTGAAGGAAAAAGAATGCGTCCTTTTTCATCCAAAGTGTTACGATACTCACCAGTTAAAAGATTTACCACTTTTTTACCACTTTACTCCACTTTTACCCACTCTCTTATTATTTTATGAGAAAAATTCCTAAAGTCAACGTAAAAAAACACCGATAATAAAGTTTTAGAAAAAAAATTTTGAAAAAAACAGCATAAATGTATAGTAATTTCATGCTGACTGGAAAAATTTGACACAGATTTATGATAAATACATTAAATGAAAGTTCCCTTCACAAGGCATTAAAGACAATTTATTCTCTCGAAAAAGAAACCGTAACGGAAGAAAAAGTCGGACAATGGATCTGTGACATAATAAATTTAAATACTGATGAAGTAATTGAAATTCAGACATCAAATGTTTCAAGTCTAAAAAACAAGACAACTGGTCTTCTTTCCTTAGGAAAGAAAGTAAAAATAGTTCACCCGGTTATCATCGAAAAAGCAATCGAAACTTATGGAGAAAATGGAAATATTATTACAAAAAGGAAGAGTCCTAAAAAAGAAAACATCTATTCAATTTTCAGACAGCTCACTGGTTTAACAAATCTTCTATTAAATACAAATTTTACACTAGAGATAATAGAAATTTCCGTAACAGAAATACGTTCCAAAACAGAAGTTCCTGTACAATTGAAAAATAAAAGCAGACGTTTTTTAAGAAACTGGATAAAAACAGATAAGAAATTAAATAAAATTTTCAATACATATCAATTCAAGGGTAAAAAAGATTACATTTCTCTTTTGCCTTCAGAAATTGTATGCAATACTGAATTAAAAAAAGATTTTACCGTAAAGCAGGTTCAAAAATACAGCGCAAGAAACCGCACAGACAAGGCAAACATAACATGCATGATCTGGGTTTTACGTAAATTAGAATTAATAGAAGAAATATATAGAGAAAAACGAGAAATTCATTACAAAATTAATTAATACGCCTGTACAAGGCTCGTTTAGCTTAAAACCTAGATTCTTCCGCTTTTACCACCTATAACAATTGTCGCCTATAAAAAAAAGACCGCCCGAAAGCGGTCTTCATTTCAAGGAACTATCTATTACCAGTTATCAATAATATCATCTGCGTCTCTGTTTTCTACATCGTAAACGTCTGTAATAGCATGCAACGCATCAAAATAAACATAATAACTACCGATTGCAGTTTCAGGATCACAATCAATTCTGAATCCTGTAATCTTAAGTCCAGGTTTATCACCATGGAATGCACTTGACTGAACAATTCCATGAACTCCATCCGGTGAAGGAGGAACAGCTACAGTAACTTTTCTCCATCCGCTGAATGTCAATGTTCCCATATAAAGTTCAAAGCTGTGTCCAAAATAATCCTGAACAAGCAGTGTCAAATTATGTTTTGTATTACGTCCTGCAATCCAAACAGAAACTGTTTTTGTAACACCTTCAATGGCAATCGGGCGAACAGGTCTAATATAAATTGAATTTATACCGCGGCGGAAAAATTCAACTTTTGTACCAAAACAATGATTGTTTTCGCCAACATCGTCTTCACCTTCAACAATTTCACGTTCATCTTCTTTTCCCATAGGACCGCCGTCGATAAGACGTGCTGTAACAACACCGGCATCTAAACTCATGGAAACAGTCCATGAACCTTCTCTTTCAAAATTGTCGATAAGTACATTTTTAAGACTCTGTTCTGCAGAATCATTTCCAATTACATTAGGATCTGGATCTGTAAGACTGGCACTCTGAGCAAATCCCATTCCAGCGGCAAGCAATGCGGCCGCAGTCAAAAGCAAAAACTTCTTCATTACTTTCCTTCTCCTGTATCGCCAAAGTCGGCTTTATTCAAATCATATCCATCGTAAACATGTGTAATTCCAGCTGCTGTATACTGAAGTTTATCAAGGAATACAGTGAAATCATCTGCATGTTCATTTGCATCTGCACGGAATCTAAAACCTACCAGTGAAAGAGCCTTATTACCGATTGAGTGGTAAGAAGATCTCTGTCTTAAAGAAGTAGGAACTGTAAGAATTACGTTTCTCCAGCCATAGAATTTCAAGTTACCTGCAGGAATAATATGTACACAGCCTTCTGCATCACGAACAAGAACATCCATGCTGTACAGATAATTAGAACCCCAAACCCAGAAATCTAAAGTTTTTACATTTCCGCGGAATGGAATTTCATAAGGTTTTCCATCTTTTGCCGGGTAAATTTCAAACCAGTTATCACCCTTTCTCTTATATTTTACTTTTCCACCAAGAACCTGTGGTTCCGGATCACTTTCTTTTACAAAAGCACGTAAAGAATCAGAGATTCCCTTAAAATATCCAATCAAAGGATATTTAGCACCACCTTCATTTCCGTCAGCAATAAAGCGGCTGGCTTGAATCTGCCATGTCCATTCATTCTGATCAGGGGTATCAAAACTGTCAATTAAAACGACCTCTATACTTTTTTCGTTCTGCTGGCTGAATGCCGGAGCACAAAACAAAAAAACAAGAGCAAGCGGTACAAAGATTGCTAGGCCCTTTTTCATTCATTTCTCCTTGAAATAATTTCCTTCCAATAAAATGGAATTCCTTTTTAAATTATCGGCATATTATACCTTAATGATAACCTATATTCAATTATATTTCGCTCATCTTTCTTTGTCAAATCTTTTAGAAGGGCACATTCATATCTTTTCTTGAAGTACAGATAAAGACGTGATATTATTTATCTGTATGAAAAAGTCTAACGGTCTAATTTTATCAGCTTCGGGCTGGAGAAAAGTTTTTACTGTTTCAGGAAACGAAGCAGACTCCTTCCCTAAAATAGGAAAAGAAAATACAACAATCGCCATGCTTGCAGCAGAGGTTTTTGCTGATTATATAATCAAAAAATCCGGTTCTAAAAATCCGATTATTGTCTGCGGAATTGATACAAGACCAACAGGTCCTTCCATCGCAGACTGCGTTTTAAGAATTTTTCTGGCAAAAGGTGTCGTGCCGCGATATCTTGGCATAACTGCCGCACCAGAAATTATGGCATGCAGTACGCGCTATAACGGTTTTATCTATATTTCAGCAAGCCACAACCCTATCGGTCACAACGGAATAAAATTCGGTTTAAATGACGGAGGAGTCCTTGAAGGCTCCGAAAACGCAAAGCTTGTAAAAACCTTTTTAAAACGTTTTGAAGAAAACGACGTAGAATCACGTCTTACAGCACTTGCAAAACAATGCGATGCTGCAGAGCTTGACTGGACTTACATGAATGCGGTTTCTGCAAAAAAAGAAGCTTCTGCTTTTTACCATGATTTTATGATGAGGGTTATTGCAGATTCTGAAAATCCTGTAAAACAAAAAGAATTTTTTGCCATGATGCGTGCAAAAGCCGTCAGCAAAAAAATCGATATTGTCTGCGACATGAACGGTTCTGCAAGAACCTTAACTATAGACAATGCTTTTTTTAAGGAATGCGGAATTACACTTCACATGATAAATAATAATCCGGGACAAATCGTTCACGGAATTATTCCTGAAGGCAAAAATCTTGATTTCTGTGCATGTGAGCTTGAACGCTTACAGAATGCCGGAATAAAAAATGCCGTACTCGGCTATATGCCGGACTGTGACGGCGATCGCGGAAATATAGTATACTGGGATAAAAAAAGCAAATCTGCAAAAGTTCTTCAGGCACAGGATGTTTTTGCGCTGTCCGTACTTTCAGAACTTGCTTACGGAGCATGGTGTAACTCAGGCAATAAAAAATACAAACCTGCGGTTGTTGTCAACGGTCCTACGTCCATGCGCATAGACGAAATTGCGCATGCCTTTGGTGCTGAAGTTTTCAGGGCGGAAGTTGGCGAAGCAAATGTTGTAAATCTTGCAAGAGAGAAACGCTCGCAGGGCTATACAGTCCGTATTTTAGGAGAAGGTTCTAACGGCGGAAATATCACATACCCTGAAAGTGTACGCGATCCTCTTAATACAATTTTTGCACTGTTAAGACTTCTTGTAATGAGTACAGATGATGAAAAATCACCAAATCTTTTTAAAATCTGGTGTGATGCAAACAATCTGACAAATACACATTTTTCTTCAAACATTTCAATTTCTGACATTCTTTCTACAATTCCAAAGTATTCGACAACAGGAACACAGGAAGAACGCGCAATAATGCACATAAAAACTACAGATCACGCAGTTCTTAAAAAACGTTTTCAGAAAGAGTTTGAAACCGACTGGATCGTAAAAAAAGAAATGCTTAAAAAGAAATACGGAATAGTTTCTTATCAGGCTATAGCAACAAACGGAATAAACGAAGTAAAAGACATAACAGATTACAGCGTAAGCGGAAAAGGCGGGTTAAAAATTCTTTTCTTTGCAGACGAAGCAAAAAAGCAGCCTTTAGGCTATATCTGGATGAGAGGTTCCGGAACAGAACCTTTATTCAGGGTTTTATGCGACATGAAAGGTCTTAATCCGGATGGAGAATACAGACTTTTAAATTGGGAACGCGAATTAATAGAAAATGCCGATCAGGCAGACAAATAAAGGATAAGGAGAATAAATATGGATTCTAATGAAATTTTAAAAAGAGCAGAAAAATACATTGCTGAAGAAAAAGATGAAAGATTCCGCAAGGAAGTTGAAGAACTTGTTGCAAAAAAAGACATGAAAGAACTGGAAGACAGATTCTACCAGACTCTTGAATTCGGTACAGGCGGACTTCGCGGAATTATGGGCGGCGGAACAAACCGCATGAACACACTTGAAATTAACCTTGCAACACAGGGACTTGCAAATTATCTTATCAAAGCATGCCCTGAAAAAGCCAAGGCAGGAAAATTAAGTGCTGTAATCGCTTACGACAGCCGTTTAAACTCTGATGTTTTTGCAGAAGCTACTGCATGCATTTTTGCTGCAAACGGAATTAAAGCATACCTTTTTACAAGTCTTCGCCCTACTCCGGAATTGTCTTTTGCAATCCGTGAATTAAAGGCAGACACAGGTGTTGTTGTTACAGCTTCTCACAATCCAAGAATGTACAACGGCTATAAAGCATACTGGAACGACGGTGCGCAGGTAATTGAACCGCATGATGTCGGAATCATAAAGGAAGTAAATGCCGTAACTTCTGTAAAAACAATTTCTAAGGACGAAGCTGTAAAATCAGGAATGATTCAGCTTATCGACAAGGAAATAGACGAAAAATTCTGGGCAATGTGTAAAGCTCAGCTTTTCCGCCCGGACTTAATCAAGGAAAAAGCAGGCGACGTAAAAATTGTTTACACACCTTTACATGGAACAGGTGCAATGCATGTAGAAAAAGTTCTTGGAGACCTTGGACTTAAAGTTATTACTGTTCCAGAACAGCGCAAGCCTGACGGAAACTTTCCTACAGTTGAAAAACCAAATCCTGAAGAAGCTCCGGCACTTAAACTTGCAATTGAACTAGGCGAAAAAGAAAAAGCAGACTGTATCATGGCAACAGACCCGGATGCAGACCGCTTTGGTTCAGCATTCCCTAAAAAAGACGGAACTTTCCAGCTTGTAACAGGAAATCAGATGGGAGCACTTCTTCTTGACTATATTCTTTTAAGCCGCAAAGAGCTTGGAAAACTTCCTTTAAATCCTGCCTGTGTAAGGACAATCGTAACATCCCCGTTCTGCGATGCAATCTGCAAAAAATACGGAGTTAAAATTATTGAATGCCTTACAGGCTTTAAGTGGATTGCTTCAGTTGAAGCAGAAATGGAAAGAACAGGTTCCAATTCCTATGTATTCGGATTTGAAGAAAGCTACGGCTATAAAATAGAAAAAGAAGTATTCGATAAAGACGGCGTTTCTGCCGCTGCAATGTGTTCAGAAATGACCTTGTACTGGCGTTCTAAGGGCAAGAGTATTCTTGAACGCCTTGACGAAATGTACAACGAATTCGGTTACTATGAAGACAGGGCAATTTCTCAGTATTTCCCGGGAAGTTCTGGCGTTGCAGTTATGAAAGGTATTATGTCTAAACTCCGGGCTGAAGGGCTTAAATCTCTTGGAGGACAGAAAGTTCTTAAAATCCGTGACATTCAGGAAAGTAAATCATTTGACCCTGAAAATCCTTCAAAAACAGAAAAAGTTGATTTACCAAAGAGCAATGTTCTTCAATTCTTCCTTGATACAGGCACAACCGTAAGCGCCCGCCCTTCTGGAACAGAACCAAAAATTAAGTTCTACATCAATGCAAGAACATCAACAGAAAACGGTCTTGAATCCGCAAAGAAAATATCTGCAGCAAATTGCGATGCAATAACAGCAGATATTTCAAAGATTCTTGAAGCCGCATCAAAATAGATTTTAATGCAGCATAACAAAAAAAATGCTTCATCAAAATAATATCTATTCTAATTTTAAACTCCTTCGTCAGCTTCTTGAAGACGGAGGAGTTTTTACGGCTTTTGATACAGAAACTACAGGACTTCATCCGGAAATTAACAACGTCATTGAAATTGGTGCTGTAAAATTTGATATAGACGGAATTCTTGACCGGTTTGAAGTACTTATAAATCCGCTATGTCCCATTCCTTACGAAGCAAGTTCCGTAAACCACATTACAGACCAGATGGTAGCGGACTGTCCTTCAATAGATAAGGTTCTGCCGGATTTTATGAATTTTATAGGAAGTTCAATTCTTGTAGCTCACAACGCTAATTTTGACTTGAATTTTATAAATGCAGAACTTGAGCGGCACAAAATGCCGCTTATTTCAAATAAAACCGTAGATACATTGAACCTTGCACGCTGGGCATACCCGATTCTTGGTAAATACAGCCTTCAGTTTCTGGCTCAAAAATTCCAGATAAATGTAGAAAACGCACACCGTGCAGATGACGATGCCCGAGTCTGTATGGATTTTTTTATAAAATGCGTAAGCGGTGAAAAGCCTAAGTTTTAAGATACGGTTAACCGCGTGGAGCTTTTGCAGGATCCATCGGCATACCGTTCTGGAACACCATAAGCGTAATCTGCGGCTTTTTAGAAATTGTATCTATACCAGCTGTTCCAAGCTGAGTCCCTGAAACAACATAATCACCTTTTTGAATTTCAACAGAACCAAGTCCTGTGTAGGCATATATTAAACCTGTCTTTGACTGAACAAAAACTACTTCGCCAAAGCCGCGGTAAACACCGCAATACATGATAGTTCCTGATCTTATCGCAGTAACCGCCTCATTTTTCTTGCAGCCAAGTTGAACACCAGAAACCTTGCCTTTTACATAAGTAACCTGAGGATTTTTTACAGGCCAGACAAGCTGTGAATCAACAGCTGGAGCCTTGCTGTATTTTCTAGGATCAGCAGCAGATAAATCCATAGAAGATGGTTCTGCTCCAGATTTTGCTAAAGTTCCGGAAGAAGAGTTTTCTTCCTGCTGACTTGAAGCAAATTCAACAGTTTTTCCATTAGCCGGTGAAATTCCTGAATTAGAAGAAATTCCGCCAGGCACAGTAAGTTTCTGTCCGGCTTTTAGAACTGCATCATTGCCAAGTCCATTCATTGCAAGTAATTCAGAAAGCGGAATATTATATTTTCTTGCAATTCCGTAAAAGGTATCTCCTTTTTGAACTATGTATGTTGAATTTGCTTTATTTCCGCTGGATTTAAATTCTGCAGCAGGTGCAGGATTTGCAGAAAGTGCTGCAGCTGCACTAATATCAGCTGTAGGAATAACAAGTTTCTGACCTGCCTTTAAAACATCATTTTCCTGCATGTTATTTGCTGCCCTAAGTTCAGCAACCGTAATCTGATATTTTTTACTTATTGAATAAAGAGTCTGTCCTTTTTCTACTATATGAACTGAATCAGCAGTAAGCGGAGAAATTAAGATAAATAGCAAAATACCTGATAAGAGAAAAGATATAATGCTGCGAATATTTTTTAAAGTCGATTTCATATACAGTGTTTATCGGCAGAAAAAACACCATTCTTAAAGAATTTTGAAAAGATAGCCGGCATCGATTCCGTTAATCAGCTTTCCATCGGAATAATGCTTTATCATATTAGCTCTTCCGCCTTCCAGATGTGCAGATGTTATACCATGACGGATTGAACTGTCGGCTTCAAGAAAAGCAGACAAATGATCAGAAAGTCTTACAAGTTTTCCATCAACAGGCTTATCTTTATCTGTATAGACGGTATTAAGTTCTTCCCATGAAACTTCTTTGGTCTTGCCATCAACGAGAACCCTGTTAGAAAACTCATTGTCAGTAAAATAAAGTACCTCGTCCTTAAAAAAATCTTCCATAAGAGGTACAAGTTCATTCTGTACAATCTTGTCTTCTATATTTTTAACAATCTGAGGAAGTTCATCAGTAGCCTGTTTTACAGGCGAAATAATATCGCGCGTAACTGCTTCCGGTAAATCATGAAAAAGTGCGCAGAAAAAGTCATTGTATAACCGCTCTTTAGAAAACTGCACGCCTGTTTCCCTGCCAAGCAGAACAGTAAGAATAGCTACAAAAAAGCAATGCCCCAGAACACTTGTCGCAGGAACGCGCGGAGTCTGGTTCCAGCGGCGCTGAAAACGAAGCCGTTCAATCATCATAAGAAAATCAAATGGCTTTTGCTTTGTAAGCATCAGCTGCATTCCGCGCAAATCAAGAAACTTTTGAATTTCTGAATCAAGTTCTTTCTGAACTTTTTCAAGGCGCTGAACTTCATTTACCATAGAAATCATTTCAAGTTCGCGCAATGTGGAATATTTGTGCGCTGCACGGAAAATTCTATAGGTAGTCTTCTGGGATTCATTCAAAGTGATAGAACCTGCCGATTGTCCGATGTACATTGTAAATCTTGAAAACAAATCATCATCATGAATTAAAGAACGATACTGCGAAAGTACCCATTCATTAAGATGCATGTATTCGGCAGGATATTCATTTTTTATAAGATGCTGAACAGGAGATTTTATATCGCAAAGCGCAATTTTCTTTAGTAAATCAAAAATAGATGCGTAAATCATCCATTCCCAATCAACTTCAACACCGCGATTTTCTTCGTATTTTCCAAAGATATAGGCAATGAACATTTTTTCGGCAGCTTTGTCCATTTCAATCAGCTGAAACGGACGCACCAAATCATTCCACCGTTCAATGGAAAATCCTTCGAAAATTTTTAAAATCAGTTTTTTATCCAGCATCGCTCAGTCCAAAAAAATCAGGAAGCGCCAGTTACATAAGGCTTTCCGACAGAAGCCGGAGCATAGTTTTTGCCACTGAATATTACAAGGGCCAAAAGTGTTATAACATAAGGAATCAGATTAAAGAATTCCGCAGGTAAAACACTGCTTAAAGCCGGGATATTAACAACGTAAATTGCAAAAGCAACTGCCGTACCAAACAGAAGCGATGAACCAGTAATTCCGAGCGGATTCCAGCGGCCGAAGGAAACAGCAGCCAGAGAAATAAATCCTGTACCGTTGATTGTATTGGACGTATACTGAATGGTTTCTGTAAGAACCAGACAGCCTCCTGCAAGACCCGCAAGAAGACCTGAAAGTAATACAGCAAAATAGCGGATACCGCGGACGTTTATACCTACTGAGGCCGCTGCATCAGGGTGTTCGCCGCATGCACGCAGGCGTAAACCAAACGGAAGTTTGTAAAGCATTACCCAGGATAAAACGATGATTATCAGTGCGATATACGCTGTAGGATAAATTCCTCCAGGACCAGGCATCATTCCAATTTTATACGGGGTTGTTCTGTCCGCAGAAAACAAAACCTGAGAAAAGAATATCGTAACACCTGTAGAAAGAAGGTTTATACCAGTACCGGAAATTGTCTGGTCAGCATTCAGTGAAATTGAAGCATAGGCATGTATAACTGAAAATAACATTCCAAAAAATGCACCTGCAACAAGTGCAACCCACACAGAACCAGGGAAGAATGATTCCATAAGAACATGTGTAGAAGCAGCTGCAAAAGCACCAATTCCAAGCAAGCCTTCAAGAGCAATATTTGTAACTCCGCTTCTTTCGCAAATCATACCGCCGGCAGCAGTAATAAGAATTGGAGAAGTAATCATAAGTACGGAAGGTATCATTCCTAAAATAACGTTCATTTTGCACCTCCAGCCTTTGAAGATTTTTCGATTTTACGTTTTTCCTGCCAGGCAAGGAATATCCTTAATCCAGCTTTCAGGGAAATAAATACAACTACAAGTCCCTGAATGATAAAAGTAATTTCCTTTGGAATTTTATTAGACTGCATAATCGGCTGGGCAGCCTGCAGCATACCGAACAAAAGACCGGCAAATAAAGTTCCTATAGCCGTATTATTTCCTACAAGTGCAACCGCAATTCCTGTAAAACCATAGTTATCCATACTGGCAATTACACGACCATATTTGAACGAACCGAGAGCAACGATACTTCCGGCAAGACCTGCAAAAGCACCAGAAACAGCCATGGCAATTACAATACTTGAAACAACAGGAATTCCTGAAGCTCTGGCTGCATGTTTGTTAAAACCTGTTGCCCTTAATCCAAAACCAATATTTGTTTTTTCCATTATGAACCAGTAAATTACTACACAAAGCAGCATAATAAAGAACCCTGCATTCATTGAAGAAGAATTAGTAAGTTTTGAAAGGAAACCAAGGCGCAAACTTGCAGTTTCTGCATAGTTTATAGTTTTATAAGTATTTGTTCCCGGAATTGAAATTGTAATAATTCTTGAAAGATACAAAGCTGTATAGTTCAGCATAATTGTTGCAACAACTTCAGAAACTTCAAAGCGGGCTTTTAAGAAACCTACAATTCCACCCCAGATTATACCAGCCATCGTTCCAGCAATAACTGCAACAAAAACATGAATAAACGGAATCGGCGGAAAAGTTAAGGCAATCAGCTGTGCTACAGTCATACCAATAATGTACTGACCTTCACCACCGATATTAAAAAGACCTGCACGGCAGGTAAATGCCATACAAAGACCGCAGAGTACAAAAGGAACAGAATAGTTAAGCCATTCACCAACATAGCGGATGTTCCATTTGCCGTTATTTACATTAAGACCTGTTACAACCTGCAGAATTGATTTATAAATTCCAGAAGGATTACGTCCAACAAGCATTACAAGAATGTTTGCGCACAAAAATCCCAGAATAACAACAAGCACAGAAACTGCGCCGTCTGATTTCATAAGAAAATTGGAAAAAGAAAATTTTTCGGATTTTTTATCACTCATGCCATTTTCTCCGCATCTTTATCTTTAGAACCGGCCATCATAATACCGATTTCCCGTTCTGTTACTTCACCTTCATTAAAGGTTCCTACAATAGTACCTTTTGAAATAGTAGCAATCCTATCGCAAAGATTCATAATTTCATCAAGTTCAAATGAAATTAAAAGAATTGCACGACCTTTATCACGTTCTTCAAGAATGCGACGGCGTATATATTCGATTGCACCAACATCAAGACCGCGAGTAGGCTGTGCAATGACCATAACATCACCACCAAGATCTACTTCGCGGGCAATAATAGCTTTCTGCTGGTTTCCACCAGACATACTGCCAGCCAGAGTCTGTGCACCCTGTCCTGCACGGATATCAAAGGCCTGGATAAGCGAATCTGCTTTTTTTACCATTTCACTTTCTACAAGAACGCAGCCGTTTTTGGTATACGGCGGCAAATAATAATTTTTTAATGCCACATTTTCAGCAACCGTGAACTGTCCTATAAGACCGTGTTTCTGTCTGTCTTCCGGAACATGTCCAAGACCTGCTTCAATTCTTTTACGAATCGAATATTTCGTAATATCAACATCGTTTAAGAATATTTTTCCGCTTTCAGCAGGAAGCATGCCTGTAATTCCCTGCAAAAGTTCAGACTGACCGTTTCCGTCAACACCGGCAATTCCAAGAATTTCTCCGGCACGAACTTCAAGCGAAAGATCTCTGACAGCCATCTGTCCACGGGAATTCTTTACATTTAAATTTTCAATTTTAAGTTTTACAGAACCAAAATGCGGCGGATTTTTTTCAATTTCAAATTTTACTGCACGACCAACCATCATTTCGGCAAGCTGAGTTTCTGAAACTTCGGCAACGTTAACGGTTCCTACAACTTTACCACGTCTTAAAACTGTACAACGGTCAGCAACGGCCTTAATTTCTTTTAACTTATGAGTAATTATAATAATTGTCTTCCCCTGCTCCTTAAGGAGGCGGATAATTTCCATAAGTTCATCAATTTCCTGCGGCGTAAGAACAGCCGTAGGTTCGTCAAATATAATAATGTCGGCTTTGCGGTACAAAACTTTTAAAATTTCAACACGCTGCTGCATACCGACTGTAATATCTTCAATTTTATCTCTTGGATTTACTTCAAGACCATAAAGCTTTGAAAGAACTTCTACATCCTTTTCAGCTTTTTTGATGTCAATCATTCCAAATTTATTTTTAGGTTCATATCCCAGAACAATATTTTCTGCTACCGTATAATTATGAACAAGCTTGAAATGCTGGTGAACCATACCGATTCCAAGAGCAGTAGCAACATTCGGGTCATCAATATTTACAACTTTTCCGCGTATTTTTATTGTTCCTTTATCCGGTGCATAAGAACCGAACAAAACGGACATAAGAGTTGATTTTCCTGCTCCATTTTCTCCCAGAAGAGCAAGAACTTCATTATCCTTTACATCTAGCGTAACATCATCATTCGCAACAACGCCAGGAAAGGATTTTGTTATTCCGATCATTTCAATGATATTTTCTGCTGAATCCATAAGCACTCCACAAAAAAAATACGGGTAAAGCGAAATAGCTAAACCCGTATTTCAGTAGTTTAAAGTAAATTAGTTATCTTTTGCGCCAAGACCAGCCGGAACTTTTCCTGCAGCCAAAGCATCTTTGTATGTACCGATTACTTTGATTTTTCCGCTGATGATATCAGCCTGAAGTTCGTTAATTTTCTTAACAACAGCAGGACTTAAATCAGGATTAGCAGTTGAAATTCCAACACCGTCATCTTTAAGTGCAAGACTTACAACGCCGCTCTTGAATGAACCGCTTTCGATTGCTTTCAATGCATAGATAGAAGCAGATTCAACACGTTTCAGCATTGATGTAAGAACTGCTGATTTTTTGCCTTCATAAATACCATCTGCATACTGATCAGAATCTACACCGATTGCCCATACATTTTTGCCGCTCATGCGGTATTCCTTTGCCTGTGCAATGGTACCGTTTCCTGTACCACCGGCTGCAGAATAGATTGTATAAACACCGTTATCATACCAGTTTTTAGCCTGTGTTTTAGCAAGTTCTGGTTTACCCCAGTCGTTTGCATAGAAGTCTACAACTTCAGCATTTGGAATGATTGCTCTAAGTCCCTGAATATATCCAACTTCAAATTTTGTAATTGTAGCACCAGGAATACCACCGATAAATCCGAATTTTGGATTAGCAATTTTGTCTTCTTTAGCCTGAAGCGCAGCTGCTGCACCAACAAGGAATGATCCCTGTTCTTCTGTAAATACGAACTGCATTACATTTGGCTTGTTTACCCAGTCAACGTCAACAATCATGTATTTCTGGTTTGGATACTGTTCTGCAACTTCTCCAAGAGCATCTGCAAATGTAAAACCAGTTACAACGATTAAATCAGGTGATTCATCAGAAACCTGTTTCAAAACAGGAATGTACATATCCTGAGTCTGGCAGGTTACTACTTCGTACCTGTCACCACGGCTTTTCTGGTTTTCCCATGTTTCGCCATAATATGAAAGGATTCCTCTCCATGCTGCAGCATTGAATGACTTATCATCAATACCTGTAGCATCTGTAATCAATCTGATTGTCGGACGACTATCAGAAGATTTGCTTTCTTTGTTTCCACCAGCGAATACTAAAGAAGCACCAAGAACTACTGCTAAAAGTAAAGCAACTTTTTTCACAATTTCCTCCAACGAAGGGTTTCTCCCCTTTTTCATTACATTATATATTACCTTATTTTTATGTAAATGAAAACCAAAAAAACGAAGAATCTACAATTTTTTTATGAGATGACTGTATAAGTTTATTTAGACAAACCGGCCTTCTGGTCTGACTCCATCTTAGCGTTCCATACAAGAGCTTTTTTCTTAACTTCTTCAGCTTCTTCCGTCATGCCAAGCGTAATGCATAAACGGCGGAGCGCCAGATTAAAATTAATGCCCATCCGCATATCATCTATACGGCGTGTCGAAAGTTCATAACGGTCACGGTAATCTGCGGCAGATTTTGCCAGAAGCGATTTTAAAAGACGCATACAATAAACAGCATTATCATAATCAGGCGAATTCGGATCAAAATAATCTTTTGAAGTCTGTTTCATGTCTATCATGTTTTTTGCAACAACAGCAAAACGACCTTCAAGCTCAACAAAAGACCATCTCCATTTTGAATTATCACCAAATGCATCTACAAGCATACGGATTGCAAGTCCGAGTTTACGAATCTGATAATATCGTTTTTCAAGAGGAGTATTTTTGATTTCCGCTACCTTGTCTTCTATTTCAGAAAAAGGAACATTCACAATATTCGTAACAATTTCTTCAAGATAGATAATAGCTTTGTAAAGAGCTTTTCTTGCATCATTTAAAACATCATTATTTTTTACTTTCATAATTTGCAGGCACAGTGAATTCATAATCATGTAGATAGAAGCCTGATAAATCATTTCATCACAAAGCAAAAGTTTTTTATATCCAACACCTGTTGAATCTTTGGCAACTAAATCCAGAATACTTTTTTCTTTTTCCGAAGATGCATTTATTTCATCCAGATACGGTTTAATTTTTTTGTCATACATTTCACGAGCTTCATTTGAAATTTTAGCCATAAAAAATCTCCCATATAACCTTGGCACAAGTAATGCGCCTGTTAAGAATACTTTTCAAGCATTGAACGGGCATGTTCCCTTGATTCCAAACTTTCACTGTCACCGGAAAGCATGCGTGCAATTTCTGCAACCCTCTGTTCACCGGAAACTTTACCAACCGAAGTTCTTACAGTATCGCCGTTCAAACCTTTTTCTACCTTTATCTGATTATCGGCATAAACTGCTATACTGGCTAGATGTGTTATACATAAAATCTGTTTATTTTTAGAAAGATTTTTCATATGACTGCCGACTGCAACGGCAATTTCACCACCGATTCCGGTATCTATTTCATCAAAAATCATTGTATCCACAGGGTCAGTCTGGGCAAAAATTGTTTTTAATGCCAGCATTACACGGGAAAGTTCACCGCCTGAAGCAATTTTTGCAAGCCCCTGCATGGCAGAACCACGATTTGCGCTTATTAAAAACTCAACATTATCCATACCATACGGATTGCATTTTTGAGAAACATCAGAACCTTCTTTTTCCGTAATATTAACTGCAAATCGTGTTCCGTTCATTCCAAGTTTTTCAAGAACTGCCATGACCTGCGATGCCATTTTTTCTGAAGCAGACTTTCGTTTTTCAGAAATCTGTTTAGCTTTCATATAAACAGTACGTTCCAAAGCTTCGGTTTCGGTCTTTAATTTTGAATTATCAGTTCCAGCATCATTTAATGCATCTAAATCCTGCTGAGCTTTTTCTGCATAGGAAATAACTTCTGAAACCGAAGCATTGATGGAAGAAGCGTATTTTTTCTTAAGCTTATAAATGAGTGCAAGACGCTCCTGAACTTCTGCAAGACGATTCGGATCAAACACAAGAGAACCTGAATAAGAGCGGACTTCTTCTGCTATATCAGACAGTTCATAAAACGAACTGTCCAGACGGCTTTCCAATGCTGCCAGCGATTTATCCATTGCCGCAGCATGAGACATTTCGCCCTGAGCTTTTTTCAGCATGGAAACAATTCCGCCTTCAGAACGCGGAGTTAAATAATTCATTACATTTTCTATATCTGCATACAGTTTTTCAAAAGAAGAAAGTTTTGCTTCTTCTTCTTCAAGCTGAACATCTTCATCTTTTTTTAATTTCGCTTCGTTAATCTCGTTAATTGCAAACGAAAGCATTTCTATTTTCTGTTCACGACCAGCCATGGAAGATGAAATTTCTGCAAGCCTGCGGCGGTTATTTGCAAGACGCGTATAATCCTGAGTAAACTGCTTTACTTCATCTGTTAAACCAGCCCATGAATCAAGAAATACCCGATGTTCAGAAACTTTCATCAAGGACTGATGTTCATGCTGTCCATGGATATCAATCAAAAAAGAAGAAAATTCTGCTAAATCTGTGCGCGTAACAGGTGTATTCTGAATCCATGCACCGCCGCGGCCATTTTCGCGGATAAAGCGTCGTAATAAAACAGTATTATCTTCAAGCTCGATGCCATGTCTTTCAAGCCATTCATAAGCAGTGTGAATATCATCATCTTCTGCATTTTCTCCAGAAGAACCGGCATTTGCCGCGGCGGAAGCAGAAGGACGAAAATTTTCTTTTTTAATGCTAAAAACAGCAGAAACTGTAGCCTCTCCTGCCCCGGTGCGGATTTGTTCAACACCTGCTTTTCCACCCAAAACAAAAGAAATTGCGCCGATTAAAATTGATTTTCCAGCTCCTGTTTCACCGGATAAAACAGTAAAGCCGTTGGAAAAATCAATTTCTGCACTGTCTATTAATGCAAAATTCCTTATAGAAAGATTTTCAAGCATGAGGTCCTCCAGCCCAATTAAGTTTAGAGCGCAGAGCTTCGTAAAAATTATCAACAGAACAGCCTAAAAGAATTGCCTTGTGCTTAGATTTAGTTATTACAACCTTATCGCCGCAGATTAAATCCTTAGAAATCTGACCGTCAACTACCGCACGAACCTTGTCATTTCTGTCCGGCAAAATAGAAATAGAAAGAGTTCCTTCAGGATTAAAAACAAGAGGACGAGCTGAAAGCGAAAAAGGATTTACACAGGTAAAAACAAATGCATCAAGTTCAGGATCTACTATAGGACCACCTGCAGAAACAGAATATGCAGTAGAACCTGTTGCCGTAGAAACCAAAACCCCGTCTGCGCGGAAATTTCCAAGTTTTGATTCATTATATACAACACAAAAAGAAACCATTGCCGCAGGAATTTGCGAAGCAAGGACAATATCATTTAATCCATAAGAGGAAGCTATTTTTTTATCATCACGGAACACTTCAACCTGAATCATGTTTCTTACATCAGGTTTAAGCTGATTATTCATAAAAAGTTCCAGATCTTTTTCCCAAGAATCTTTTTGAATTCCTGCAATAAAACCAAACTGTCCGAGATTTACCGGAAAAACAGGAATTCCTAAAGGAGCGCATCCCCGGGCAGCAAAAAGTACAGTTCCATCTCCCCCAAGCGTGATTACAAAATCATTCTCTGAAAACGGAACAGATTCTACAGAAGGAACAAACGGTTCCTGCGCCAGAACATAATGACTGTACGAAATTCCATAGGAAGATAAAACCCTGCTTATTTTTGAGCCGATTTCTTTGGATTCTTCTTTGTAACTATTTTCAATAATCAGACACTTTTTCATTTATCCTCTGTTACGCAAAACATCACGTAAATCACGGAAGAGTACCTAAAACTTTGGTAATTTTTAAAATCTGGTTTTTATTTAACCGCGGATACATAGGAAACAATACACAACGCAGCATAAGAGATTTTGCAGTTTTACATTCAGAAGCAAGCTCTTCAGACCGCAAAGCAATTACACTGTCTTCAAATGCAGAAGCAACCTTTATTTCCTTACGCTCTGCATACTTTCTTGCATCCATACAATTACCGGAAAGAATTACAGGAAACCCCCATGCAGCAGAACCATCGTCCACGGCACGGATAAAAGTTTTGTTTTTTCCGACCATTATTGAACGCTGATACATCGCAAAAATTTCCTTGCGGATTTCCTCGTTTCTGCGGAATTCCTTTAACTGAACAAAACCTAAAGCACTGTTAATATCCGGCAGCAAATCCGTCTGTGGAATTTTATCTGCAACTTCTTTTAAAACAGTCCAGTCTCGGCGTTTACCGGCCATTAAAACAGCTCCGCCACCGGCTGTAATTATATCATGCTCTTCAAGCCCTAAAATTGCAAAAATTCCTAAAGAACCTGCCGTTCTAACCTGTTCAGCTGTGCCACCGTTTGCGTCAGATGGAGCAGAATCTTCTTCTGAAGAAGTTTCCGGTCTGTAAACGGCACCTGCGCTTTGCGAAATATCTTCTATAACAGGAATGTTCAAAGCTAAAATTTCATCTAAATTCGGAAGGATTCCCATTGTTTCATGAAGAAGCAGGATTCTTCCTCCATTCTTTACACCTTCAGAAACAATGTTTGCATTTACAAGCCCTGTTGATTCTTCTACATCAAGAACTAAAGCCTTATAGCCCCATTCTTCAAGAGCTAACAGCTGCCATGAAGGTGCAAGGGCTGAAATCATAACTACTGTTTCTGAAGAAGCCCCCATCGCTTTTAATGCATAATGCAATGCAATAGACGGACTTCTAAGGGCAACTGCCCCGGCACATTGAAAATTTTCTTTTACAGTCTGAATTAAGCGGGCATTCAGTTCACCAGGACCGATTTTTTCATCGACCATGCATGTTAAAACCGAATCCATTTCTCGTCTTCGGATAGTTGAGCTGAAAGTCTGTATCATTTTTTTACCTGATTGATTAGAAATTGCCTGAAAAAAATTTTTCAGGCGTATAAGAATTTTATTTATTATTGAAAGTCAATAATTTTCTGTAATTCTTTAGGATCGAACAGGCGGTTAACATCAAGCATAATTACATAGCCGCCTTCATCGCGTTTAATTACACCACGAATATATTCTGATCCAATTCCGGTAAGCATCTGTGGCGGAGGTTTAATCTCTGAAGATTCTACCATAACAACACGTGCAATACGGTCAATAATAATACCGATATTATTACCGTCAATATTCAAAATAATGAATCCACCGTCAAATTCGTTTGAATCGCCTTCAGTCTTTTCTGGCTGCGCAAGGCGGAAACGCTTGTGAAGGTTAATAATAGGAATTATCTGACGGCGCAAATTTAAAATTCCTTCAACATAATATGGAGCACTAGGAATAGCTCTAATATCCTGAATTCTTACAATTTCCTTGACGCCCATAATATCAACGCCATACACTTCTTCGCCAAGCTGAAAAGTAACTAACTGTATCTGTGTATCGTTATCAGCCATAATTCCTCCAACTATTATAATAAATGATACAACGGAACTTAATATTGTGCAAGTTGTTCTCTAATCCACAGTAAACAAAGTTAATGCAAAAATTTTCCGGAAGCCGGCATGTTTCAATAGAGCTGCACACTTTTCAATCGTTGCTCCGGTTGTTATCACATCATCTAATATGATAACAGGTTCACAAAAAAAATCATTTTCAATTTCATTAAAATTGAATTTTGAGCTTAAACTGTAATCACCTTCTATTTTTTCAAGCCGCTGTATTCTGCTTCGCTTTTTCTGCTGTTCACCTGAATTTCTTTGAAGAAGCGGCAGAATGTGATAGCCCCAGCGGTGACTTAAATACATACATAGTTCATCTATCTGATCCCAGCCTTTTTCCTTGATTTTACCGGGACGAGGCGGAACTGGAACAATGCAGATATTTTTCAGGCAAAGCTGCTCTTTTATTTTTTTAATGGCCTCGTTTATCAAGGCGGCAAAAAAAGGCGATAAAACCCGCTGACCTTCAATTTTCCACTGGAACATGAGTTCTTTATTCCATAGACGATATGAAAAAAGCGGAAAAACTTTTTCCGTACTTGTAAGAAGCGGCTTTTCCCGGCAGAAAAGACAGGTTTCTTTTTCTGAAATCAATTCTTTGCCGCAAATCCTGCAATGTCTTACAGAGAAGTTTTCAGTAAATAAAGTTTTTACCTTTATTTCCATAAATGAACGGCAGGTTGAACACAAAGGCATAAGCGAAGTATGTTTTCCACAGCAGACACATTCATTGCCGGCACTAAGAAACGCACAAAACAGCTGAAAACAGTAATTCAAAAGCTCTGTAACTGCAAAGAAAAGTCTTGCAGGTTTTGAAACGGAATACTTTAACAGGACAGCCTCCTGCTATATTTATTGTTTCGTATTCAAAAAAACTGCAATTTCTATATAAAAAAATTAATTTTAACGGCCAGAAAGGATTTTTTTCCAGCGGCTGATTGTCTGTAATGCAGCTAAAGGAGTAATTTCATCCGGATTGCAGGAAAGTATTTCGTCAAGAACCATTTCTTCATCGCTGAACAGTCCGGGTGAGGAAAATGCAGCAGACTGAGAAGCCAATGCGTTGTTAATGCCCTCTGTTTCAGGCGCTTCTGAAACAGAAGAATTTCCTGAAGCGGCAATACCTGAATCTTCATTGCCGGAAACATCAGAAGCAAGAAGAGGTTTGTCAGAAGCCAAAGACTGAATATGAGAAAGTATCTGATTGGCGCGGTTTATTACAGAATCCGGCACACCTGCAAGACGCGCAACATGTATTCCATATGAATTTTCAGAAGCGCCTTCTTTTATCTTCCTTAAAAATACTACAGAGCCCTGCTGTTCGCGCACATCCATGCAAAGCATTTTTATTGAAGGATGTTCCATGCGCGTAAGTTCATGGTAATGCGTTGCAAAAAGCGTTTTACATTTGAGGCTGTCCAAAAGATATTCAGAAACAGCCCAGGCAATAGCAAGTCCGTCTTCTGTGGAAGTTCCGCGGCCTACTTCGTCCATAATTACAAGTGATTTTTCGGTAGCAAAACGAAGAATGTGAGCCGTTTCGGTCATTTCTACAAGGAATGTAGATTCTCCGCGTGCAAGGTTATCACTTGCACCTACACGGCAGAAAATTCGGTCAATTATTCCGATATGGGCTTTTTTTGCAGGAACATAGGAACCGGTCTGTGCAAGAAGCGCAATAAGTGCATTCTGGCGAAGGTAGGTACTTTTTCCGGCCATATTTGGACCTGTAATTAAGGCAAAAGACGGAAGATTTTCAGTTCCAGCTTCATATGACGTATTCTGCGTATCAGATACTTGAACGTCATCCTGAATTGCAGCCTGATTATTCTGAATGCAGGGGTCCTTGATGCAAGCATTGTTGATGAAGGCTTTATTGGTGCGGGCGGCAAAAGCCAGATCATTAGGAACAAATTCCCCGGTTGGAAGATGCAGCGCAACAACAGGATGAATTCCTCCTTCTACTTCAAAAACGGAAGAATCATCTACATCAGGTTTTACCCAGCCGTGAAGAACTGCTGAATAGGCCAAAGCTGAAGTTACGTCAGTATACGCAATTGCGTCTGCAAGCTGCAGAAGATAAGGAACGTCATTTTTAAGTTTATTTCTGATTTCTATAAAAAGGTCGCGCTCAAGTTCGTTGATTTTTACGGCAGCCTGAGTAAGTTCTTTTTCAAGCTTCTGAAGTTCTTCCGTAGTGTATCGCTCGGCATTCATTAAGGAACGGCGCATAATAAAATGTGCCGGAACAGAGCCAAGCTTGCCTTTTGTAACTTCGATACAGTAACCTGAAGAATTTGTGTTTCTGATTTTTAGATTCTGAATACCAGTCCGATTTTTTTCTTCTTCCAGATAGTTTTCAAGAATCTGATTAAAATTGTCACGTACGTTTCTAAGATGATCAAGTTCTTCTGACCAGCCGGTTTTTATGATTCCACCTTCAGTTAAACTTGTAGCAGGATCATCATCTATTGCACTTCCGATTAAATCTATAATTTCCTGCGCGGTTTCACAAGGAATCTGAGCAAAATCTTTTTTTTCAATTTCTTCCTGTACTTTAAGCCATGACTGAAGGCTTGAACGAAGCGCCTGCAAATCTTTAGCGTGAGCACGCTCCATGGCGATGCGTCCTGCAAGGCGTTCTATATCTAAAACAGAAGAAAGTCCTTCCCGAACAGTTTTGCATAGATTTGAGTCCGTAAAAAACAGTTCAACATGATTCTGTCTGGCAACAATTTTTTTTGAATCCGTTAAAGGCGAAAGCAGCCATGACTTCATCATGCGACCGCCCATAGCTGTCATCGTATGGTTAACGCATTCAAGCAGCGAATACTGGTAAGATCCATCACGCAGGTTAGAAACAATTTCCAGATTGCGCCGGGAAGAATCATCAATAATAAGATAATCACTGTCATGGTAAACACGAATAGAGCTTACATGCGGAACATTAGTATTTGTTGTTTTTTCAAGGTATTCAAGCAAAAAACCGGCCGGCGCAACTTCAGGCGATTCTTCAGTAAGGGCGAAGGACTGTAAATTAGCCGTTTTAAATTGAGCAGTAAGTTTTCTGTATGAAAGTTCTGAAGAAAAATGCCAGTCAGGATAATAAGATGTAGCAATTCCTGGAACAGAGGCCAGCGCCGTTTGAATTACCGCATTATTCTTTAAAGACAGCGGTAAAAGGATTTCTCTTGGATTTGCCCTGCCAAGTTCCTTTGGAAAATTTTCTGCTGACTGTGAAGCCGGCCATGAAGTAGCACTGAATTCAGAAGTTGTTACATCGATATAGGCAAAACCTGCCTTGCCGTGCGAAACAGAAAGGGCTGCAAGATAATTGTTTGAATAGCCGTTAAGATATTCGGATTCTACAGCCGTACCGGGAGTAATAATTTCTACAACCTTGCGCTCGGTTAAACCTTTGCCACGTGCAATTTCGCCAACCTGTTCGCAGATTACTATTTTTTTGCCAAGGCGCAGAAGACGTGCAATATAAATTTTTGCCGCATGGTACGGAATGCCGCACATCGGATTGTTTGCGCGATGCGTAAGTGTAAGGTTTAACAGCCTTGAAACTTCTATGGCATCATCAAAAAACATTTCATAAAAGTCACCAAGGCGGAAAAACAGAACTTCTTCTTTATACTTTTCTTTTATTGAAAGATATTGCGCCATTAACGGCGTTATCTGAGCTGCATCAGCCATGAGTATTACATTCCAAGTTCACGAATGACCTGATCAGTAATATCTACAGAAGGAGAATACCACAAAACTCCATTTGCCTGCTGTAAACTTAAAATCATGCTGTAACCTTCAGATTCTGCAACACGGGAAAGAGTTGCATAAAGTTTCTGGTAAAAGGCATCTGAACGCACAAGTGAATTTTTGATTGTTTCAAGTTCAATATTTTTGGCATTTGTATATTCAGTTAAAAAATCTGTTTTACGGGTAATTTCTGCTTCCAGTCGCATGGCAGCAGCTTCATTATCATCTTTTTCGTATTCTACTTTCTTCTGCTGAAGATCCTGGATTTCCTGAGTACGTTTGTTTATTTCTTCCTGAAACTGAGCTTTTTTTGATTCATAGTTGCGTACAGGAGCAGAATTTCTAAAATAAGACTGATATACTCTGGCAGTATCAACAACGCCAAAACGCGTAATCTGTTCTGCAAAAGCAGCAGAAGAAACTGCAACAGCAAAAAAAACTGCAAAAAGCTTAGCAAGTCTATTTTTATTCATAAATACTCTCCCATAAAAAAATCAAGGCTAGCGGTTTATAATATTAAATGACAGAACAAACTTCCATTTGTCGTCCCAATAGAAACCTCTTTCATCATCATGCCGGAATGTATTTGCAAACAGCAGGCGCAGAGGGAACTGCTGTATTGAAAAACGTATTCCAGGTCCTACACTAAAGTAGAAATCGTTTATATCAAGATTTGTAAACATTTCGTGCGGATTATCTTTTACAGCTGCAGCATCTGCAAAGCCGTCAAGTGCAAGGATTCCCTTAACTAAAGGCATACGAAGTTCAAGATAGCTTGTCCACAAAGCACGACCGCGTACTGAATTGTAAATAGAAGTCCAGCCACGTCCTGTAAACATACCGTCGATATACAACTGACTTGTACGGCCTACATGAGAATATGGTGACGGAACCTGCAAAGTTAAGCCGGAATATGCGGCAAGAACCATTTTCCAGTTCCACTTATCTGTAACAGGGATATCCCACAATGTAAAGTAAAGTTCTCCTTTGCTTGAAGTCTGTAAATAATATTCATCTTCCCAGTTTGTAAGACCGTACCATGTAAATCTCTGACTTAAGAACCAGCCTTTTGAAGGATCCCAGTTCATATCGCGGTCATCAAGAGAAACAGCCGTCCAGATAGCATTCTTAAGGCCCCATTTGTTTGCATAGCGGCTTATCGAAGTATCAAGAGGCATAAAAAGATCTTCGTCATAGATATTATTTACAAGCCTGTTAGTTAAACCACCGGAAACCGAAACAATTGCAAAATCAGGTGCCCAACGACGTCCTAAAGAAGTGCTTAAAGTAAATGCCCACTGTTCATATTTTAAATAATAACTGTCGTCATCCAAACTTCCGTCAGGAAGAATAACTGAGCGCAGGCCGTTAAGGTTTGCATGAGAAACAGTTAAAGACTGATTAAATGAAATAGGTTTGTCAAACAGCCAGTTTTCTCCGTAACCTACGCTTACAGACTGTTCATTTGTAGAAAGAGTTGTACTTGCAGAAATAGACTTACCTGAACCACGGAAGTTCAAATCCTGCCATTTTAACATCAATGCAAACGGAAGATCGTCAGGGTCTGTAACACCAGAAAAAGTAAGGCCGAATTCGATAATCGTTGTAGACTGTTCTTCTACGGAAACAACAAGGTCAACAAGATTATCTTCTGAACCGGGAACTACATCCGGAACAACTCCGGAAAAATACTGAAGGTTGTAAAGGTTTCGTAAACCGTTTGTAATTTTTGCCTTAGAAAAAACATCACCTGTTTCAAGCGGAATTTCACGAAGGATAACTTCATCCTTGGTTTTTGTATTGCCTTTTATAAGGATGTTTTCAACGTGACTGCGTGGATTTTCAACAATTGAAAGAACTACAGTAACAACCCTTGTATCTGAATCCTGATTCATCATCGGGTCAAACTGGTTGGATGTATATCCGTTTTCATAATAAAGGTCAGCTACACCCATTACACTTTCATTGAATTTTGTCTGATTAAAAATCTCACCTTTCTTTAATTTTACAAGAGGTTCAAGCTGTGAAGTAGGAAAAATCGTATTTCCTGTAAAAGAAAGACCTCCAAAAGTATACTGAGCTCCTTCCTGGAGGACAAAAGTTAGCGAAAGTTCATTCCGTTTTTTTTCTTCATTTACAGAAACCTGCCGGATAACGTCAACAACGCTTGCGTTTATATAACCGGCATCCTTGTAATATTTTACAAGCTGCTGCTTATCGGTTTCCAGCTGAGATTCTTCAAAAGCACCTTTTTTGAAAACACCCTTTTTCTTAAGCTTTAAGCGGCTTGCAAGAGTTTTTGAAGTCATTACATGGTTACCGGAAAAATCAATTTCTGTAACGATTGTGTTAAAACCTTCTGAAATATGAAAGGTAACGATTATACCGTCTTCAGTTTCTTTTGTAGAAGAAGAAACTTTTATATCAAGATAGCCTTTCTGAAGATATTTATCGCGGATTGCACGTTCATCAACAAGCATTTTGCTTTTTACAAAAATTTCGTTGGTTTTCAGGGAAACAACATCACGCAATTCACCATTGCGGACTTTATTATTGCCGGAATAAATGATTTTTGAAACAACAGGCTTTTCCGTTACTTTGAATACAAGCTGAACGCCGCCAGATTTTCTTTTATCGTGCTGGGCAGAAGGTTCAATATCATCGAAAAAATCAACAGCATACAGACGGTCAAGAAGATTTCCGAAAAGCTCATCTGTATAAGGACGGTTTACATATGATGAAGTAATACCGTCAAGTTCATTTTTCTTTATATTTTTTAAGCCCTTAAAAACAACAGAAGTAATGGGCTGATTCTGATACCAGTTTTCATTCTCTTCCTGTTCCTGCTCCTGAGCCGGTAAAGCCGCAGCAAAAAAACAAATTAAAAAGCAAAGCAGAAACAAAATCCGCGGATGGCGTATTGAACGCATAAAAGTCCCCTTTTTATATTCTTATTTATTAAATGCCTAGAATGCAAATTTCCAGGACAATGTAACAGACGTTGATGGAATCCACCGGTTTTCCTTTATTGCATCTATATTAGGGGCAATTCCCCAACGTATATTTACATAAGGACTGGACATTTCCAAACCTATTTCAGGCTGAAAGACAAGAGCACCAACAGTATCATCGTCTCTGGCACGATCCTGATTATATGTCCAGTGAAGCAGAGCGTCTGCATATAATTCTCTGCCAAAATACTTCCCCATATAAACAGTTGAATTATCAAAAAAGTTACCAGCTGTTGTTCTTCTATTGGATGAATTATTCATATTCAATCCCTGCTTCATGGCATTTTGAAGAACCATGGTTCGTATAGAGAATATATCAAAATTGAACAAATCACGCAATGCGCTTTCTATCTCGCGCATTACAGTAACCTGAAGGGCGTAATCTCCGGTAGCTAAAAGAAGCCCTGCTGCGTTGGTTGAATCCGCAGAAATAATCTGTCCTAAAAGACTCATTATTTCCGCTTCGGACTTGGCAGGTGTTGCCGTAAACTTTGGAGAGAACAGGCTTAAAAGCTGATTTGTTGCTGAAAGCGTAATCATTACCTGGTTTCCGTCCGAATCACGTTCCCGGGTTTCCGCCGTAACTGTTATTACAGGATCCATAAGAAGCTCGTGTCTGTCGGAAAATACAACACGGCCTTCCCTCATGTAAAAATTGCGGTTCAGATAAATCAGTTCTCCGCCCCGGAATTTTATGTCACTGTCAATTACAACCATGTTTTCCTGGCTGTCAAAAGAAAAATGCAGCGGAGTTCCAGGCTGTGCAACACCACGAATCACTGGATCTATAATTACCTGTACGCCCTGCCCCATCATTATATCCAAAGAAACGTTCAATGCGTAACTTGTTGCAAGATTCAAATTTAAAGGGTTGCCGCTTTCAAGGGCAGCCGCATACATTGCGGCATCTGCCAGAACCTTTGCCTTTATATTTACAGAAGTTTCTTTTGCTTCAATAGAACCTGTAACATCGGTATGGTCTTTTGTAACAAGAATCTGCAAATCAGGGCGACCTTTTCCTTTTATTCGTATATCACCAAGGTTTACGTCTGCCGGTACATACTGCTCAGGCTTGGTATGAACATCTATTAAAAGCCCTTCAAAATTCCAGCGGTCAAAACCAATCTCAAGCTTAGTATAGGCAGGAACGCCTGCTACATACAAAACGGTTTCAGGCATTACAACTTCGCTGTTTTCTATGGTAAGTTCAAGTTTATCACCTTTAAAATGCTCAGGAATTATGATCGGCAGATTAAAGTCTGGATTTGCGATGGAAATATTTCCGTTAAATTCAGGATCTGAAGCAAGCCCTGAAATGACGCAGTTACCTGTTACAGTTCCATTTGTAACAGCAATAAAATCAAAATTAAGCAACGGAGAATAATCAGAAAGTTCTGCATGAATTGAATCGAAATTAAGCATAAATCCATCGCTATGGATATAACCTGAAATATCAGCCTGGAGCGGAAACCCGGAACCGGTCTTCATATCTACAGTTCCGTCAGAAAGAATATAGCCGTTAACATTAACGTCACCGGCAGAGAAAATATCAAATCGTTCCGGGGAACGCAAAACAGATAAGTCAAGTTTAAACGGCTCTGTAAAAACTGAACCTTCAACTTTTTCTGACACAATATTCAGCATGTACGAAGACAAAGAATCTTTATCAGAAACACTGTCAATTTTAATTTCAAGCGGCGCGTGGACATTTTGAGAAAGAATCTGTGCATCAAGATTTGCAAGTAGAGAACCGCTTTTATTGTCAACTTCGTAGGAGGCAGAAATTTCAGAAAAATGCATCAGAACCCAATTTAAATCTGCACCCGTAAGGCTTAAAAGATTGTCTTCCAGAACAGCATCGCCTTTAAATAAGGCGGAAGAGCCAAGAATAGAAACCGAAGACGGCAGAACTGAAAGCTGAACATAAGGATTTTCTATAGTTCCGCTGGAAGTAAGTACACAGGAAATTGTATCTGTTTCACTTTGATTTTTTAAAATATGCGACATAAGGAACTGATGAATTTCTGCGGAAGCAGAAAAATACCAGTCTTTTTTAAGGCTTTCAAGAGAAAGATATTTTTGCAGAGGATTTGTAAACCCTGCTTCAAGTTTCCAGCTTTCGCCGGACATAAAGGAATCCGCTGAAAAACTCATATTTATGGAATCAAAAATTCCATCGTTTATATTCCATAAAATACTGCCTTTACCGTTTGCAACAGCAACCGTATCTTCTGCCATAAGGGAATCAACTATAAAGCCATATTTTGTAATGTTACCGGAAAGTTCCAGATGCGGCATTGTGCGCAAAAGCCCGGATGGTTCCTGCACTTCAAATCTTGAAATTATAGAATTAAAGCCTTCTGCCTTGGACATAGAAAAAGAAGAATCGAGGCTTGAAGTAAATATGTATTTTTTTACGGCCAGCGGAAAATTCGCAAAATGAAGAGTTCCGCTTAAGGAAGGTTCAAAAATATTGCCTGGATTTTCATTTACAGAAACTACAGTATGAAAATCATAATCACCTGAAATATCAATCCATTTTGAAGAAGCTGTTCCGCCAAGATGATACGGAATGCCGTTAAACGTTAAATCCGTTGAAAAGAAAACTTCCTTGCCGTCTTCTGTTAATTCTGCAAAAGCCGAAAGATTTAAAGC
>JAEEWW010000017.1 GCA_016287815.1 Treponema sp.
ATTCTCTGCTTGTCGTTTTATATACTTTACAAGCTGCATCTGATATTTCTCCTAAATTATATTCTTCTTCTATGTTATTATAAGCTATTTTAATAAGATTGATACAAGTTGCTTGATTCTCACTATTTTCTTCCCAATACTTAGTATTATGATCTTTGTTGTAGTATATGGTAATCATCATAAAGAATAGAACTACCATAAAAACAAAATAAATAATTAAAGCAACTGGTAAGTTTACGCCACCTTTACTCATTGCTATATTTGAAAGAGTATAACGATCTGAATCGGGATTATCTAATTTTATTATTTCTATTTTTTTCTTAGCAATAAAAATATAAACTGGATTAAAAATAAATCCACAGGCAATCATCACAAGTATTAAATAAAAAATAAAGATTTTACTAAAAAGCATTAATACTGCTAGCGTTAGTGCTAATCCAAGTGTCCCAATTACATATAGTTTTCGATATATAAAGTATACCCAACCAAAGAATAAAGCCCATATATTAAAGGTATGTTTTTTAATTATTTTATAGTCTTCACCAATAAAAGCTTCTAATAAATCTTCGTCTTCATAACTATATTCTTCTTTTTGGGTGGTATCTGTAGTATTACTTCTATCTATGATATCTGTGGTCTGTTCAGTTTTGTCATCTTTTAATAAATCTATATTATTATCCCATGATACATTATTAACATCACCATTATAATATCCACAAGAAGGACAAAATAACTCTTTAGTTTTAAGTCTTTTTCCACAATTTTTACATTGCATAGTATCACCCTTTTTTTATACTATTCTTCTGATAAATGTTCATATTCCTTTTTTTCTTTATTTTCAAGTTCAGCAATTTGATCTTTAAATAATAAATCAAATTGAGGCATTGCTTTTCTTATTACATCGGGATATATATTTTTGCTTTCCATAATTGCTTTTTTAAAATCTACTACATTTACTTCTCTACGATTATCAAACAAGGCATTTGAGAAAGCTTGTTGAACAATTGTCAATGATACATCTGGATAACGTGAACCTATTTCATAAATTCTTTTATATTCACTTGTTATATCTGTAATAAATTCCATTATTCTTTTTTGAATAAAAGATGTATACATCATTTTAGCGCCTGTTCTTATTTCAATTTTAGGAAGAGTTCCCATAAGTATTTGAATATTCTCTTCTCTTGATGGTTCTAATATTTCAACTTTTTGGAAACGACGAACAAAGGCTTTATCCCTTAAAATATATCTTTCATATTCTTCAGTAGTAGTTGCACCTATTACTTTTATATCTCCTCTATCTAACGCTGGTTTAAACATATTAGCAAAATCTAGTGCCTCACCTTTTGTTCCCATTAGTGTATGAATTTCATCAATAAAAAGAATTAACTTTGTTTTGTCTTTTAGTTCATCAATTAGGGTTTGAACCTTTGATTCTCCTGTTACAGGATCTACTCCTAATAAAGCTGCAGTATTTAATTTAATAACTTGATAATCTTTTAGTAAATCAGGTACTTCTCCTTTTTGAATTCTATAGGCTAATCCTTCGACAGTAGCTGTTTTACCAACACCAGGCTTTCCTATTAATACAGCTGATTTATCAGGGGTTAATAGAATTAGTATTAATTCTTTGATTTGTCTATCTCTTCCAATAGCTGGATTTGTTATATAATCTTTTTCTTGAAAATTCTCACCATAGTTTTTAAGCATACTAATTCTTTTGCTTTTAATATCAAATTTTTCATCTACTTTTTTATCAAAGTATTCATTTAACTCCATGTTGATCACTTCCGTCAGCTTCTACAGGTCAACGAAGACTTATTTCTCTTTTATTGCGTACAGCACAGGCAGTTTTTTACACAAAAATGACAGGAAAGAAACCGATTTTATTAATGGATGATGTAATGCTGGAACTTGATCCTGAAAAAAGAAAAAAACTAACTGCACTTTTACCCGAATATGACCAGATTTTCTGTACATTTTTACCTGGAGAACCGTACGAAAATTATATGCATGAAGGAACAAAGATTTATTTTTTAGATAAAGGTGAATGGCATGAATAATTACACAGAAAAAGACATTCATAATTTTAAGTCGGTAACATCAACATACATAGATAGATCTTCAGCTTCACAAATGAGTCAGTCAAAAGAGATTTTAAACAGCCGGGAGATGATTTTAAAAGTTTTTTCAAATATCGACAGGAAAAGATTTGAAGAAAAAGACAGCATAGACAATGCATGGAAAAAAATAATAACTTCTATCAAAAGTACAACGAGTAAAGAAGACGTAGGTTCAAAATTATTCTATCACAGTTCAATAATAGATTTGAAAAATGAAATTTTACTCATAGAAACAGACCATCCTGGTTTTATACAGATGTTTAGAATTTATGAAAAATATATTTTGAACGGTTTAAAAAAGTTTGTTCCAAGTCTTTCAATAAAAAGTTTGTCTTTTAGGTTGAAAGGTAGCGATGCAGTTCTTGCAGATAAAATTGTTGAGCAGCATAAAAAAATAGAAATTGAAGAACAGGAAAAAATTAGAAAAACAGATGAAGAAATAGAAAACTTTTACAAAAAATCTGATAAGGCAAAAAAAATAAATCAGCAAAAAAACATGTCTGAAAAAAATAATGAGACGATTAGTCAGACACCGGCCAAACTTGCAGAAGCCTTTGAGAGAATGAAAAAGAGCATGCAAAACAAGTAACAAATTTGCAAATACGTGTTTTTTGCCGTTTCACTGGTTGACCAAAACTTTAAATTGATGATATATTCAATAACACTGTAAAACACTGTAAAGTGAATTTCTGAACCTACTGGATAGGTTCTTTAAATAAGGAGACGTGTTCATTATGAAAAGAACATATCAGCCAAGCAAAGTTAAACGTAATAGAAAATTTGGATTCCGTGCCCGCATGGCAACTCGCGGTGGAAGACTTGTTCTTGCCCGCAGACGTGCAAAGGGTCGCGCAAAATTAACAGTTTCTGACGAAAAGAAGCCTTACTGATTTTAGTAAGAAAGGGATGGAAACAGGCTTGCTGCATTCAGAGCGGTTTTATAGAAAAGAACATATAAAACGCCCTGATGAAATTAAGAATCTGTTTAAAAATGGAAAGAAAGTAAGCGTTTCTGGGGCAAAGTTATTTTTTCTTGAAAATAATTGTGGTTATAACAGAATCGCTTTTAGTCTTTCGCGCGGCTATGGTTGTGCGGTAGAAAGAAATACATCTAAACGCTATAGCCGTGAAATTTATCGGTCTTTAAAAAAATACCTGAACACCGGATATGATTTAGTATTACTTGTGTATCCTGGAAATAACTCGTTCAGCTCGCGGTATTTTCAATTTCGTTTATTATGTGAAAAGGCAGGAATAATAAAAGCGTGAGAAATTTTTTTATAAAATTTTTCTGTTTTTTAATCCGAATTTATCAGGTAGTTATTTCTCCTTTAAAACCTCATTGCTGCAGATTTTATCCTACGTGTTCAAATTATGCACTTGAGGCACTTAAAAAATATGGACCAATAAAGGGAATTTATCTGTCCATAAAACGTATTCTTAGATGCAATCCTTTTCATAAGGGAGGTTATGATCCCGTCCCGTAACCTGAAAGAAAAGGAGCTGTCTGAAAATTTACAGACGACTTCATTATCAATAAAACTGGAGTATTTGCATTTATGGAAAAGAATACTATTTGGGCTGTTGTACTTTCTACTATTGTTTTAGTTGGATTCATGTTTCTTCAGCAGAAATTTTACCCGACTAACACACAGCAGAATGCTGCTGCATCAACAGAAATAACAAACACGGAAACTGTTGAAAATTCAAACGGAACTGTACTTCCTCCGACTTTTGCAGCAGATATTAAAGCTTCGGATGAAAATTTCTCTGAAGAAAATTTCACAATTAAAACTGACAAAATTGAAGTTGTTTTAACAAATCGCGGCGGTGATATTGTTAGTTACAAGCTTATCGATCATTTAGACAGAGATACTTCAACAGGTGTTGAACTTGCTGATAATGTTTCTGCAATGAACAGGGCCTGTGCTATTGCCTTCGGCTCTTCATCTAATTCAATTGTCAATGATGTATTTGGTTATAAGAAACTTGATGATTATTCTTACGGTTTTTATAAAACCTTCACTGTAAAAAATTCAGACAATTCTGATAACACATTTACTGTTTATAAAACCTATACATTCAAACCAGGCGAATATGCCTTTAAACTTGATGTAGCAATTGACGGAGCAGAAAATTATAAAGGATTAAATTTCAACGGTGTTGCATATACAATCAGAACTTCACCGCAGCTTGGTCCTCATTTTAACAGAAAAGCAGACCGTTATGAATCAAGACAATTCATTGCTTATAATGGTGAAAAGGCAAAAAGAATTGTTCTTTCTGATAAACAGTATAAAGCTTATGACAAAGATAATATTTCATGGGCCGGAATTGGCGGAAAATACTTTGTTGGTTTGATTGTTCCGGAAAATAAAAGCATTATAAACAAAGTTTATTATTCTTCTGTAATTGAAAAAGACAATTATGCAAATGCACAGGCACTTGTAGAAAGAACAGCTTCATCAGACAGAAGCATTCGCGATACATATTATATGTATTTAGGTCCTCGCAATGAAAAAGACTTACGCATTTATAATGTTGCAGCAAATAATGCCTGGGGACTTGAAGGACAGCGCCTTGGGGAATGTTTGCAGTCAAGCGGATTCCTTTCATGGCTTGAAACAATCCTTAAATGGATGATGGAAATGATTTATAAGGTTATTCCAAACTGGGGTGTTTCTATCATCATTCTGACAATTTTCCTTAAGCTGATTATGTTCCCGCTTACAAAGAACAGTTCTTTGGGAACAATGAAAATGCAGGAAATGCAGCCACAGCTTCAGGCAATTCAGGCAAAATATAAAAATGATCCGCAGAAAATGCAGCAGGAAACAGCAAAAATTTACAAGGAAGCAGGATATAATCCAGTTTCCGGTTGTTTACCGATGGTTTTCATGTTTGTTGTTTTGTTTGCTATGTTCAATCTGTTCAACAATTATTTTGAATTCCGCGGAGCCATGTTTATTCCTGGATGGATTCCTGACCTTTCTGTAGGAGACAGCGTATATACATTTAAGCATGCATTGCCATTGTTTGGAAATGAATTAAGACTTTTGCCGATTATTTATGTTATTTCGCAGCTTTTATTTGGAAAAATAACACAGAATGGCGGAACAATGACAGGTTCTAACGCTGCACAGATGAAAATGATGATGTACGGTATGCCATTGTTCTTTTTCTTTATTTTCTACAATGCACCGGCAGGTCTTTTATTGTACTGGACAGTTTCTAACTTTATGCAGTTAATTCAGCAGCTTGTAATCAATAAGATTATGAAAAATGCTAAGGCTGAAAGCAAGAAAAGTGCCAAAAGCAAAACTGCTAACATAAAGAAATTTCCAAAAAAATAAGCAGGGAAATTAAGTAAGGTCGTCTGTAAATCCATAATTCAAGAAGAAAAAAGGTTTTGCAGGCGTTCTAAAATATAGAGGTTAAAATGACTTACGAATACGAAGCAAAGACAGAAAAAGAAGCCATTGAAATGGCTGCAAATGAACTTGGTCTTGAAAGAGATCAATTTGATGTAGAAATACTTGAAACACAGAAAAGTACACTTTTTAAAAAGGGTTTTGTAAAAATCCGTGTTCATACAGACAGTCTGGAACATGCTCCGGAATTTGACGGAAAAATTCCTTCTAAAAAAACAGTTGCAGATCCTGTTCCGCAGGGTGAATTTGAACAGAAACTTCTTGAATTTATCCAGACAGTAATTGAAAAAATGGGTTATTCTGTTAAGGTTTCTGTAATGTTCCGCGAAGAACGTAAAGTAGGAATCAGACTTGATTCTGAAAATTCTTCTATTCTTATTGGAAGAAAAGGAAAGAACCTTGATGCTTTGCAGCTTTTGGCAAATGTTTATGCAGGTCGCCTCGGCCACGAAGAAGTAAGGGTTATTCTTGATACAGAAAACTACAGAATCCGTCGCGAAGAAATGCTTGTCCGAATGGCTTATGTAACTGCTGATAAAGTTCGTTCTTCACATAATTCAATTTTGCTTGAGCCGATGAATCCTTTTGAAAGGCGTTTGATACATACAACATTAAATGATATTCCAGATATTGAAACCAAAAGCGAAGGCGATGGTTTATATAAACAGGTAAGAGTTTTATATAAAGGAATCAGATAAGGAAAGGATTAAAAATCAAATGAAAAAACCGGAAAAAAAAGTAAAATTATTTCTTTCTTTTTCGGTTCTTTTTTTTATGTCGTTGTTGTCTGCAGAACCATATGTTTTGCAGAACATTTTAAATGAAGCGACTATAAAAGAACTGAGCGAAAAAGGGGAAATAAAACATACTCTTGAAAAAGGCGAAACAGAACTTACTCTAATGCCTGCTACAGATTTTGTAAAATCAAAGATTGTTTTTCAGGGCGGAAAAGATGAAGAAGAACCTTCTTATGCTTCTGAAGCTTTGTATTTTATAAAAAAATCAGAACTTGCAGAAAAAAGCGGAAAAGAAATTTCTGATATTTCTATCGATGAAGTTTCTGTAATTTTACGTTCAATTTCTAAAATGAAAGGAATGCAATATTGGTCTAACAGCCGGCAGAAATGGGATACTTTGTATAAAGAATCTTATTTAATTGCAGATCCAGATTCAAAAGAAGCTATACCTGATAAAACAGAAGGTTCAGCAGATAATTTGCAGTTATATTGTTTTCAGCATGAACATGCTTTTGGCGACAGTAAATATGTTTTGAATTATAGTCAGACTGAAAATGAAGTTTCTGTCAGATTTCAGAATATTGAATCTTTGAAATATAAAATTTTCAGGGCAGTAAAAAAAGGTAACATGAATATCAATGTTATTGTAACTGACTGTGGAGATTCATTTTTAGTATATATGGCAATTCAGGCAAAAATAGCTAGATTTTCAATTCTTGAACAAAGAATGGAAAAGTCTTTAAGTTCACGTCTGGATGCAATTTATAAATGGTTTAAAGAACAATTTTAAAATTGTTAGAAAGACAGACGGCAGGCGTAAAAATGAAACGAAAATCAATTTTTGTTATTTTTTTGACAACAATATTAATTTCAATGGGAGCAGCTGCTCCTTCGGAGAAAAGTATGAAAGCAATTGAAGGAAAAAACGGAGTTTTTGCAGTAATTGAAACAACACGTGGAGAAGTTGTTTGTGAATTGTTTTACAAGGATACTCCTTTAACAGTTACAAATTTTGTTGGTCTTGCAGAAGGAACATTAACAGCTGCAAAAGGAAAACCATTTTACGATGGATTAAAATTTCACCGTGTAATTAAAGATTTTATGATTCAGGGTGGAGATCCTAAAGGAAACGGAACAGGCGGTCCAGGATATCAGTTCAGCGATGAGCCTGTAATCAAGTATATCTTTGATAAACCGGGAAAACTTGCTATGGCAAATTCTGGTCCGGATACAAACGGAAGTCAGTTCTTTATTACACATGTACCGACAGACTGGCTCAATTACAAGCACACAATTTTTGGAGAAGTAGTTTCAGGCCAGGATGTTGTAGATAAAACTGCACAGGGCGATGAAATTAAGTCTGTAAAAATTATCCGTCAAGGTACAGAAGCAGAAAAGTTTACTGCAACACAAAAAGATTTTGATAAACTGGTTCCAGTTGCACAGAAAGCGAAGTCGGAATTTGCTGCTAAACTTAAAGAAAAAGAAAAGAAAGAATTTGAAGCTTTTGTAGCAGATTTAAATAAAGCAGAAAATGGAACTTATTATAAAGTTCTTGAAGAGGGCAAAGGAAGCGCAATAGGAAAAGGAAAATCTGTAACAGTTGAATATCAGGGATATCTTACAAACGGACAGATTTTTGATGCTTCTAAAGGTTTTCATCCACAGGGACATGAACCTCTTTCATTTAAAACAGGTGCCGGTCAGATGATTCCGGGATTTGATGCAATGGTTCAAGATATGAAACTTAATGAAACGCGCAAAATGGTTATTCCGCCGCAGCTTGCATACGGAGCTTATGGTGTGCCGCAGGCAGGAATTCCTGGAAATTCTTACATCTGTTTTGATGTAAAAGTTGTAAAAATCAACTAGGAAAATAATATGAACGAAGAGCAGAAAAAAGAAATAGAAAAATTTTATGATGATTTTTCTAAAAAAGTCGGCGAAAAGGTAAATTCTTTGGAAATGGCTTGTTTAAAAGCAAGTCCGGCAGCTTTTAATGCTCTTCATTTGAAACAAAAATCTATTAGTAATGAAATATGGGGACTTTTTGTTTTTTGCGAAAAATCCCTGTATTTTTATGTTCATGCATGGGAATCTGCTATGTCTATGATGTTCAGGCAGGCAGTTCATGCAAGTGAACCAGAAGAACAGCTTGTAAATCTTTCTGACTTTAAAAATCTCTGTATAAAAAAACTGCCAAAGAAATGGTATGATTTTCTTGCAGGCAGAAACTTTAAAATGTATTTTGAAATTGAAGAAAACGCAGATGTAATACAAAAGCTTTTGATTACTACTCAGCATCCTTATGAAGAAATGTATAAAAAAATCTGTGAAATGGGAATAAAGTCAGGCGAATAAAAATTTGCAAAAAGCCTGGAAAACGATAAAGCATAAAGAAAATATGAAAGAAATCATTATAGGAATTGTATTTATTATTGGAGCTCTGCTTTTTATAGCAGCAGGTTTTTATTTTAAATCAAAAAAATATCTTGCAGCTTTGTGCTACGGAATTTATGACGAAAAACAGAAAAAAGCCAAAGAATTTTTTGCCAATGTAACAGGATATTTTTCTATGGCTCTTGGTTATTTGACTTTAATCTGTGGAATTATGTTTTTTGTTTTTCCAAAAATAAAATATTATATCGCTTTAATTTACATAATCATATTTGCTGTTATGGCTATGATTTACATGTCTATTTGCGGGAACAAAGTGCGAAGCACCAAAGGCGCTTAAGACGGCAGAGAAACGAAACACACGTCCGCCGGTTTTACGAAGGCAAAATTGTAAAATTTGAGAAGCCTCGGCAGGAACGACACGTCCTAAACGTAAATAAGGAAAATAAATGAAATTACCAGAAAAAAAACTAGATATAAAATTAATTGCAACAGATATGGATGACACGCTTCTTGATAAAAATGCGCAGATTCCGGAAAAAAATAAAAAAGCCTTGCTGAATGCTGCAGAAAAAGGAATTTATGTTGTTTTATCTTCTGGAAGAATAAAGGCTTCATTAACTGAATTTTCAAAAACACTTGAACTAGATAAATATGAAAAAGGAAAATATATTGTTGCATTAAACGGTGCCAGAATATATGACATTTCAACAGGAGAAACAATTTATTCTAAAAATGTAGATGGTGACGTTCTGGTAGAAGCCTTTGAAGAAGTTAAAAAATCAGGATTTTCTGCGGAAGTTTACGGCGAAAAAACAATTTACACAAATGTTGATAATGAATGGACAAGGCTGGATTCTGGCTTATGTCTGATACCGATGAAGGAAGTTCCAAATTTTAAAGAATTTTTGAAGCAGGGACATTCTAAAATGCTTATTCCGGGAAATCCTGAAAAACTTTTGGAATTAAAAGAGCGACTTGAAAAACGTTTAGGCGACCGTGCAGTAATTTTTACCAGCAAACCTTATTTTCTTGAAATAATGGCCTCTGGCTGTGGAAAGGGTGAAGCATTGGAATTTCTGGCAAAAAAATTAAATATTCCTCTTGAACAGACAATGGCTTTTGGCGACAGTATGAATGATGAATCGATGATAAGAAAAATTTATAATTCTGTAGCCATGAAAAATGGTCTGGAATATATTCAAAATATTGCGAGATTTGTTACAAGAAAAACAAATGAAGATTGCGGAGTTGCAGATTTTATAAATACATATGTTTTATGACATTTTTTTATGACAAAATTGTCGGCTTGATATGTAAATGGCCTGTTAAAGAATCTATGCGCTTTTGAGCTTTTTCACAGGATTCTTTATCCGTTCTGGATTTTTTTACGGCTCTTATCAATAGGTTTTTTGGAGTATGTTCCATATCAATAAATTCTAGAATCTGAACTTTGTAATTTTGTTTTTCCAGATAGTCGGCGCGAATGGCATCTGTAATAAGAGAAGAAAAACGTTCTTTTATAAGTCCGTATTTTAGGAGCGATGAAAAAGCAGAATTTTCACTGAGCGCCGGATTTTGGTTTTTAAGCTGAGTGTTAACTTCATGCTGACAGCATGGTACGGATAGAATTGCTTTGGCATTGTGCTTAACTGCATATTGTAATGCAAAATCTGTTGCAGTATCGCAGGCATGTAAGGTAATAATAATATCCGGATTATCTTTATACGAATAATCTGCAATGTTGCCAATTTCAAAAGAAAGATTAGAAAAATTCATTTTATTGGCCAAAGTGTTACAGTAATTTATTACATCTTCTTTTAAATCAAGACCAATAATGGAAACGGGAATTTTTTTAATTTCTGTAAGGTAATAATAAACAGCGAATGTAAGATAGGATTTTCCGCAGCCAAAATCTGTAATACGAATTGGTCTGATTTGATTTGTATTTTGATTAATTAAACCATTAGGTAAAATGCTTTGTGCATCTGCATTTAATTTCTGATCATCTGAAGTGGGGCTGTCGTTGTTTTCACGTTTTACGGATTCTATAACTTCATCAATTATATCATCTATGAATTCCAGAAATCGGTTAATCTGTTTAAATTTATCATATTTTGAAGAAATTATTTTTCCTTCAGGAGTCATAATTCCAAGCAGAATTAAAAATGGAACAGGCTGTCCTTCTGGCAGAAGGCGGCGTTTTTTACGGTTTTCTGTTGAATCTTGCAAATTTTCCGGAAGAGATTTAAATAAATTAAAAGAATTATAAGAGTTATCAGAGGAGGTTGTATACGCAGATTTTTCCTGGCCTGTAACTGTGTCAGAGATTAAATTTTTTGAATTGAGTTTTTTTGTTATCTTTGAAACATGACCTTTTTTATTTCCAAGGATAATTATTTCTTCATTTTCAGTTTTATAATTGCATTGTAAAAAAGTTTTTCCACCATGTGTTTCAATAAAAGAAAGAAGTTCAGATTCTTCAAATGATTTATGAAAGACCTGCTTATCTGTAAACATCTGCGCAAAATAAGAAATTTGTGAATTTTTATTAACAGGTTTTATTTTGATTTTTTGAAAAGGTTTTCCGAGAATTTCTGCGCAGTTTTTAGAAGGTTTAGAAAAAGTTACAGATAAAATCATTTTTGCTCCCAAAAAGTACTGTATACTAAATATTGCAAAAATGATATACTGAAATAATGGGAAAGTGCTTTGTATTTGTAAATCAAAAAGGAGGAGTAGGAAAAACTACTTCTGCCATAAATATTGGTGCTTATATTGCTCTTACAGGAAAAAAAGTCCTGCTTGTTGATTTTGATTCGCAGGGTAATATGTCTAGCGGTGTAGGAGTTTCTAAAGAAAAGCCTACGATTTATGAGTTACTTTCTGGCACAGCAACACCTGAACGTGTTATTCATCATACTTCCATAAAAAATATGGATGCAATAAGTGCTTCAATTGATCTTTCTGGTGCAGCAATTGAACTTGTAGATCAGGAAAACAGAGAATATTTTTTGAAAAAAGCCCTTGCTCCTGTAAAAGATAAATATGATTTTATTTTTATAGACTGCCCGCCTTCTTTGGGTGTTTTAACATTAAACGGCCTTGCGGCTGCAGATAAAGTTCTTGTTCCAATGCAATGTGAATATTTTGCTCTTGAAGGAATAAGTCTTCTTCTTCAGACTGTAAAAAAAGTACAAAAAAGCATAAATCCTAATCTTACAATCGGCGGAATATTTTTTACAATGTATGATTCCAGAACTAGATTAGCACAGGAAGTTGTAATGCAGGTAAAATCGTATTTTAAGGACATTGTTTTTAATACAATTGTTCCTAGAAATGTACGCCTGTCAGAAGCACCTTCGCATGGAATGCCGATTTGCGAATATGATGAAACCTGTGCTGGTGCAAAAAGCTATGAAAGTCTTGCTAAAGAGGTGATTCGTCTTGGCTAAAAAAGGTGGAATGGGTTTAGGAAAAGGCCTGGATGCTTTAATGGGGCAAGCCGTTGAAGAGTATTCTGCAAGCCAAACAGAAAATTCACAGAGTACCGAAAAGGAAGGAAAGACACTTTCTTTTAATGTGCCGGAAGGCATAAGCATTGATGAGAGCGGAAAAATGTGGGTTGATCCTGCTCTTTTAAAACCAAATCCACAGCAGCCAAGACAGGAATTTTCTGCAGAAGATTTGAAGGAACTTGCAGATTCAATTAAAGAAAATGGTATTTTACAGCCGCCTTTAATAGAAGATGCAGGCGACGGAACCTTTTATATTATTGCCGGTGAGCGCAGAACCCGTGCTGCAAAGCTTGCAGGTCTTACAAAAATCCCGGTACAGCTTGGCAAGTTTAATGAAGTAAAAAAACTTGAAGTTGCACTTATTGAAAATATTCAGCGGGAAAACTTAAATCCTATAGACGAAGCCAGAGCATATTTTAAGCTGATGGAACTTGGCGAATTAAGTCAGGATGAAGTTGCAAAACGTGTAGGAAAAAATCGTTCAACGGTAGCAAATTCCTTGCGGCTTTTAAAATTGCCGGAAGATATACAGGCTGCGCTTATTAGTGGTCAGATTTCTGCCGGCCATGCAAGAGCAATTCTTTCTGTGGTTGATTCAACTGAACAGAGGATTCTTTTTGGAAAAATAGTAGGCAACGGACTTTCTGTAAGGGATGCAGAACAGCTTGCAGGCGAGATGAACAATAAAGAAAAAAAGCCTGCAAAAAAAGTTGCTGCGCCAAAGACAGAAAATAAAGATCCGAATCTGCTTGAACTGGAACAGAAATTTGTTGAAGTTCTGGGAACAAAAGTTCAGATAAAAGGCGATTTAACCCGTGGTTCTATACAGATTGAATATTTTAGCAGTGACGATTTAGACAGGCTGTATTCTATTTTTGCAAAATAATTTTTACAAAATAACTTTGCAAAAATTTCAGATTTTACACTTCTTTGCAATTCTTAACAAATTTGTTATTGTCAGGCACACTTATAACTACGTTGCGGAAAATCCTATAACGTTACTTTTATCTGGCTTAGAATTTTTCCGATAGAATCGTGGATTACCAAAGTTGCGTTTGCATCGCTTGAAGTTGGTGTTTTATTAAGCAAAACAAGGTATCTTCCATTAAAATAATTGATTAATCCTGCGGCAGGATAAACAACAAGAGAAGTTCCGCCAATTATCAGCATATCTGCATTTGAAATTGCATTCACGGAAGATTCTATAATTGTCTGATCAAGACCTTCTTCATACAAAACAACATCCGGTTTTATTAAACCATTGCATTCTGGACAGTGTGGAAGTTTATCGGGTGCATTTTCACTTTTAGCAATGAATTCGGCATCAAAAAATTTACCGCATCTGGTACAATAATTTCGCAGAGTGCTTCCATGAAGTTCGTAAACTATTTTGCTTCCGGCTTTTTGATGCAGCCCGTCTATATTCTGCGTTATAACGGCCTTGAGTTTTCCAGCTTTCTCAAGTTCTGCAAGTTTTAAATGAGCTGCATTTGGCTGTACATTTGGGGCAAGTAATTTTTTGCGGTAAAAACGATAAAATTCAACGGGATTTGTCTGAAAAAAGGAATGACTGATAATTGTTTCCGGCGGATAATCCCATTCCTGATTATAAAGACCGTCCTGACTTCTAAAATCTGGAATTCCACTTTCTGTAGAAACTCCGGCACCGCCAAAAAAAACGATGTTATTGCTTGAATCAATCAGTTTTTGAAGCTGCTGTATAGAATTTTCTAAAGAGGTGTTTAAAGAATTTTCTGATGATTTAGTAAAAAATCCGAGCATTTATCCTTCCTTCTTTATAATTTTACAGTCTAACACTTTGTAAGTAAAGCTAAGAAATAACTGTTAATTTACCGATAATCAGATTATGAAATTCGTAAAATTTGCAATTCTTTGTGTTCTATTTTCAACTTTAAATTTGTCATGCCAGACGCCTGCGAAGCCTCTTTATGAAATTTCTGAAGTTAAAAATAATAATGAAAAAGTAAATAATGTTATTCAGAATCAGGTTTATAGCATTATTGTTGGAAACGATTCAGGTTTATATAAGGTTTATGGAAAAGATTCAATTATTCCATTATGGACAGAAGGCAAAGTTAAGCAGATTGTAAAAACTCAAACTGTTTCTGCTGAAGGTGAAAAACTGGAAAACTGGTACTTTGTTACTTCTAAGGGAATCCTTTATTCTTCTGATTTAAAGAATTTTGAATATAGAAATAACGGAATTCCATTTTTAGTTTTAAACGAATGGGATGGAAAAGAAAATCATTTTGTTGAACAGGTAGAAGATATAAAAGATTTAGCATTTAATCCGTTGAAGCCACAAATTTTAGTTACAGCTACCAAGAATAGTGTTTTTATAAGTTATGACGGTGGATTAAGCTGGAATTCTTTAGGAAGCATGAGCAAAGCAACTCCTGGAATAAAAGCTGTAGCTGTTGCTGATATGCCGCGCTATGATTCTGACGGAAATGAAAACGGAACAGAACTTGCCGTTTTTATGACACACCCGATTTTTGGTTTTTCTTATATACTGCCGGATCGGAATAAAGCAGTTTGGAATGATGTTTCTGCCGGATTTAAAATGCTTCCATCTATGAGTTATCCTGATGAAATATCAGATATTCTTCCTGTTATAAAAACAGACATAAACGGAAAAACAAATGTTGAATTATTTGTTTCTCAGACATTTATACCGAATATTTATAGATTTGACTGGAAAGAAAAAAAAGGACAATTAATTTATAGCGGAAAAGAACCTGCACAGACTATAGATTCTCTGGCTTTTGCAGGTGATACACTGGTTGCTGTAAAAACAAATGAAATCTTAGGATTTTCGGTAAAGTCTGTGCAGGTTGATAAAGTTGCGGTTTTTTCCGAAGCAAACGCAGTGCAAAAAAGTTCTTTACAGAACGAAATTCAGGCAGAAATTTGTAATCTTGAAAAAGTAACTGAATGGGAAGAAAAATTTGAAGCAATTGGTACAAGAATAAATACAGCCTGTATTCCGCAGGAAATAAGCGGATTTGACAAAGAGCTTGTATTAAATGAACTTTGGCTTTTATCGCCTGAAAAAGTTGGCAGCCGATATAAAGAGCAGGTTCTTGAAAAAAGAAGTTTGTACATTCCTCCGTATCAGGTTAGAAAACAGCTTGGAGATGAAGGTATAGACAAGTTCATGTCGATTGCAGAAGAAAATAAATTAAACAGCATTGTAATTGATATGAAAGACGATTATGGCTTTTTGCGCTATAAATCAAAAAATCCGCTTGTTTTGGAAAAAGGTGTAGAAAGTTCATATTCCGTAGATTTAGATAATTTTGTTTCAAAATTCAAAGAAAAAAATATTTATCTGATAGCACGAATTGTAACTTTCAAAGACCGGAATCTTACAAAATATGCAAAAGGAAAATATGCAGTTTGGGACAGGGTTTTAAACAAACCTTGGGTCGGCATAAAAGGTTATGAAGATGTAACAGACGAAACAACTGGTGAAGTTACAGGAAAGAATACATTATATTATGACGAAAACTGGGTAGATCCTTATTCTCCTGAAGTTTGGGAATACAATGTAGAAGTTGCAAAAGAACTCATTGGCCGCGGATTTGATGAAATTCAATTTGACTATATCCGTTTTCCTACAGACGGGTATAATTTGAAAAATGCTCAATTCAGGTGGCACAATAACAGAATGTCTAAAGAATCGGCATTGATGTCTTTTCTTTCTTATGCAAGGAAAAATATAGACGCACCGATTGGAATTGATATTTATGGTGCAAACGGCTGGTATAGAAGTGGTGCGCGCACAGGACAGGAAGTAGAAATGCTTGCTAACTATGTTGATGTAATTTGCCCAATGTTCTATCCAAGTCATTTTGAACAGAATTTTTTGGATTATGAACCGTATGCAGAACGTCCGTATAGAATTTATTTTTACGGAAGTTACAGAAATACAGTAATCGGGCGGAATGAAATAATTGTTCGTCCATGGGTTCAGGCATTTAAACTTGGCGTAAGATATGACAATAAATATTACGGCAAAGATTATGTGCAGCAGCAAATTTTTGGAATTAGGGATTCTATAAATACAGGATATATGTATTGGAATAATATTGGTAATTATGAGATGATACAGGAAGATATAGGAAATAAACTGTATTCGGGAAAAACAAAGGAATCCAGTCAGGATTTTGAAAAACCAGTTTTTAAATTACATTGATTAAAGGATAAGAAAAGATTGTACTTTTGCAAAGATTTACATTGATTTTGAAGATTCACAGCATGTTGCAAAGTGTAAAACTACAAAAAAGCATAAAAAACTGAATTACTGAGCGGAAAATCTTTTAATTTGTGTATATAATTAAAAAGGAAAGACAAATGAAGAAAAAGTTAAGTATTTTTGCATTCGGATTACTTTTTATTTTTTCAATTTTTGCTCAGGACACTCAGAATATAGAGCACATGCTAAAAGAAAGCACGGAATTGTTTTCTGAAAAAAAGTATGAAAAATCTGTAAAAAAGATAAATGAAATCCTTGAATACTATGCTGCCCAAGATTTAGAAATCTCTGAAAATGTTACGTTGATGGCAGAGACTGTATACAGTCAATGGCTGGATAATCTGCTTTTAAATCAGGATATAAACGGCTATAAACTTCTGCGCGAAATGTTACAGAGACATCCTTTTCAGGTAAGCGGAAAAATTTACAAGCGGCTTGACCAGATGTATGAACTGGAAAAAGCTGAAATCAATTCCAAGATGGAAAAAGCTTCCGAAAAATACCGCAGTTCACAATGGCTTGAATACAATGATATGTTGAAAAACATAAAAATGAAGCAGGATGATTTAATTGCAGTTCTTGATGGAAGAAAAAGCCTTAATGAAATTCTTCAAAAAGATAAAATTCTGGAAGAATTGAGAATTCAGGATAGAAAACAAAAAGCCCTGAAGGCATTTACATATATCATTATAGGCGGATTTATTGCTTTAATTGGTGTAATTATAAGAAACATCATCAAACGCAGAAAAACAGAAGAAAAATTTGAAGTTATTATGAATGTAGTTTCATTCATGAATAAACAGGAAAAAGCTACTTCAAAACAAAAGGGTAAAAGAGAAAAAACAGAACCTCTATTGGATTTAAAACCTTCCGTTCTGCTAGAACTTGAAAAAGAATGCAACGATTTGGGATCAAAAATAGATTCTTTAACGGGAAGAAAAAATAATTCCAGAAAAGTAAGTGAACTTGTTTATAAAATGGCAAAAAAGCTGAATATCAGCGATGAATCTGCCTTGATTTTTTTCTGTGCAGGAATGGTTTACGACTGTGGATTTTTAGCAGTAGATAAATCTGTATTTGAAACAGACCATCTTTCTATAAAACAGCGCGAATGGATTAGAGACCATGTAAATAACGCTGAAAAATATTTTAATTTTATTCCAAAAGAAATACTGCCGGTTTTTCTGGATGCAGCAGAGTATCATCATGAAAACTTTGATGGAAGCGGCTACATAAACGGAATGCATGAAAAAGAAATTCCTTTGGTTGCCCGGTTAATTCATACAGCAGAAAGTTATGTAAGTCTTGTAAATAAACGCAGTTACAGAGACATAATGGATAAAGAAAAAGCCATTGCAGAATTAAAGCGACGGCCTGGAGTTTATGATCCAAAAACAATTGAAGTTCTTGAAGAAATCATATAGTTTTTAAACATGAAAAACAGCTATATACCCGAAGAACCAATTGCAGCTATAGCAACAGCATTAGCTCCTTCTGCACTTGGAATTATTAGAACTTCCGGCAAAAACTGTCTGGAACTTATTTCTCATGTATTTTCCCGGCCAAAAGCTCTTTTGCAGGCAGAAGGGAATACAATTGTATATGGCTGGATTGTCAATCCCGAAGAAAAAGAAAACGGGAAAAATAAAAAAATTGATGAAGTTTTGGTAAGCGTTTTTAAAGCACCTAAAAGTTTTACTGGTGAAGACATGGCAGAAATCAGCTGCCATGGTGGAACAGCCGTTGTTTCTTCAATTTATAATCTTTTATTAAAACACGGATTTAAAGAAGCACAGCGCGGAGAATATACCTTTCGTGCATATGTAAATGGAAAAGTTGATTTAACAAAAGCAGAAGCTGTACGAGAAATTATAGAAGGACGTACAAAAACTTCTTGCGGCAGGGCAGCAGGAAGACTTGCAGGTTCTGTTTACGAACAGGTTGAAAGTATAAAAAAACTTATAATGGATACAATTGCTGCTATAGAAGTAAGCATAGAGTATCCTGAAGATGAAGAAACTATAGCTGATGCATTTGACCATTCAAATTTGGTTCAGGCGAAAGAAAGACTTTATGAACTTTACTCTTCCTGGAAAAGCGAAAAACTATATCAGGATGGTGCAAGAGTTGTTCTTTGTGGAAAAACAAATGTAGGAAAATCCAGTTTGTTCAATGCTTTATTAAAAGAAGACAGGGCAATTGTTTCGGATATAGAAGGAACAACACGTGACTGGATAGAAAGCTGGGTAAGTTTTGACGGAGTTCCGGCACGCCTGTTTGATACAGCAGGATTACGAGCCACAAGTGATACAATAGAACAAAAAGGTGTAGAACGTACAAGAGATATTTCTAAAGAAGCAGATATAGTTTTGTATCTTGCAGATGTTAATAATAAAAACTTTGAAGAAGGAACAATTCCAGAAGACGATTTAAAAGAATTTGAAACGTTTAAAGAAATTCCATTGGTTTTTGTCTGGAACAAATGCGACAGGCTCGGTGCAGAAAATAAAGATACGCAGTCTGGTGAGTCTGGTGACGATGATTTGTCGAAAAAGAATTCAGACAAAAACGGAAATATAAAAAAGCCGCAGCTTAGCGAAAAAATCGTAGAAAAGATACCGTTACTTAAAGAACAGGTTTATATAAGCGCAAAAACCGGCTATGGCATAGAAAATCTTTCTAAGACTGTAAAAGAGATTCTTATAAAGAATTCCGGCACAGAAAGGGAACAGGCGGGGCTGGGCTCTGCGCGGCAGGAAAAAGCAGTTCACGAAGCATATAATTGTGTAGTACATGCACTTCAAAGTGCGGATGAAGATTATTCCCTGGATGCGGCGGTTCAGGATTTGGAAGACAGTCTTGATGCTCTTGCAGAAGTGACAGGCGAAGTTACGCCAGATGATATTCTTGAAACAATTTTCAATAATTTCTGCGTAGGAAAATAAACAAATAAGCTAAGAGTTAAATGTCTCATTCTAACAAAGCCTAACAAAGCGTAATAATGCTTTAATGCCCGGTAATGTGTGGTTTGGAATAATCCTGAACCGCCGCATATCTGCGTCATTTTAAAAATTTATAAATGTTCAAAAATGTTCAAAAATAACCAAAAAAGAAACAATTTTGATATTTTTACTTGAAAAAACGATAATATGTGTTCATAATATAATTGTAGTTGTGTTAACTAAAGCAATTATAAAACTAATTGAAACGGTATAGATTAGGTGCTTGTAAAAATATGACTATGATATTTAAAAGTGGAGGAATATTAAGTACAGAGTATCTTAAAAACGTTAAAACTTTGTAAGTTTTATATAAACTCATAAAATTTTAGATTATCAACAAAGAAATCAATTTAGGGGGAAACATGAAAAAAGCATTTGATTTCAGTGTTGTGGATAAAATTCTTGAAAAGTATCCGCTGCACGAACGTTCTACGATTGCCATTTTGCAGGACATCCAGGAACATTATCACTATCTTCCAGAAGATATATTCCCTTATGTAGCAAAAAAAATTCATGTAGGTGTTGCCCGACTTTACGGAGTAGCTACTTTCTATGAAAATTTTTCGCTTGAACCAAAAGGGAAATATGTAATCCGCTGCTGCGATGGAACGGCCTGCCATGTACGTGGCTCAATTCCAATTCTTAACAAGCTTCGCTCAGAACTTGGATTAAGCGAAACTAAAAAAACAACTGATGACCTCTCTTTTACGGTTGAAACCGTATCCTGTCTTGGTGCATGCGGTCTTGCGCCGGTACTTACGGTAAACGGCAAGACTTATCCTGCTATGACACCAGAAAAGGCTATGGATTTGCTCAAAGAATTAAGAGAAGAGCTTAAAAAGGAGGAGGCATAAGATGCATTTAGTTGGATCCAGAGAAGAATTGATTCAGCTTAGAAATGAATGCAAAGCTGCATTTAAAGCTGAAACAAAAAAAATTCTTGTATGCGGTGGAACTGGCTGTGTTGCAGGCGGTTCACTTGATATTTATGCCCGCCTTCAGGAAATTTTAAAAAGCAAGCATGTTCCTGTAGAAGTTGAACTTGCAGAAGAACCGCATGAAGATGTTGTCGGAATGAAAAAAAGCGGCTGTCACGGTTTCTGTGAAATGGGACCTCTTGTTCGTATTGAACCGCAGGGCTGGCTTTACACAAAAGTTAAATTAGACGATTGTGAAGAAATCATTTCTAAAACAATTCTTAACGGTGAATTTATTGAGCGTTTGGGCTATAAGCAGAACGGAGAATTATATAAAAAACAGGAAGAAATTCCTTTCTATAAAAAACAGACTAGAGTTGTACTTGAATCCTGCGGACATATCAATGCAGGTTCTTTGCGTGAATACCTTGCTGTAGAAGGTTACACGGCACTTGAAAAATGTCTTTTTGAAATGACTCCTGAAGAAATCATAAAAGAAGTTTCTGATTCTAATCTTCGCGGAAGAGGCGGCGGAGGCTTCCTTACAGGTAAAAAATGGGCATCCTGTGCAAAGCAGAAAGAAACTCCTAAATATATTGTCTGCAACGGCGATGAAGGTGATCCTGGTGCATTTATGGATCGTTCCGTAATGGAAGGTGACCCGCACAGATTAATCGAAGGTATGATTATTGCAGGTCTTGCAATCGGTTCGCAGCGCGGTTATATCTACGTACGTGCTGAATATCCTCTGGCAGTTGAACGTCTTAAAATGGCAATTGCTCAGGCAGAAGAATACGGATTCCTTGGTGACAATATCCTTGGAACAGGTAAAGCTTTCCATATACATATTAACCGCGGTGCCGGAGCTTTCGTATGTGGAGAAGGTTCTGCTTTAACGGCTTCCATTGAAGGAAAACGCGGTATGCCGCGTGTAAAACCTCCGCGAACTGTTGAACACGGACTTTTTGATAAGCCTACAAACCTGAATAACGTAGAAACTTATGCCAATGTTCCAATGATTATAAATAAGGGTGCTGCATGGTATAAGTCTATGGGACCGGAAAACAGTCCTGGAACAAAAGCGTTTGCATTAACCGGAAAAATCAAGAATACAGGACTTATTGAAGTTCCAATGGGAACAACGCTCCGCGAAGTAATTTTTGACATTGGCGGTGGAATGCGTGAAGGAACAAAATTCAAGGCTGTTCAGATTGGCGGTCCTTCCGGTGGCTGTTTGACAGAAAAAGATTTGGATATTCCTCTTGATTTTGATTCTTTGAAAAAAGTTGGAGCAATGATTGGTTCCGGCGGTCTTGTTGTAATGGATGACAAAACCTGTATGGTAGAAGTTGCCCGCTTCTTTATGAACTTTACACAGAATGAATCCTGCGGAAAATGCGTTCCGTGTCGTGAAGGAACAAAGCGCATGCTTGAAATCCTTACAAGGATTACAGAAGGTAAAGGACAGGATGGCGATATAGAATTACTTGAAGAACTTGCAGATACAATTTCCAATACAGCTCTTTGCGGTCTTGGAAAAACTGCGGCTTCTCCTGTAGTTTCAACAATAAAGAACTTCCGCAAGGAATATGAAGCTCATATTTACGAAAAACGTTGCCCTGCCGGCGAATGTGCAAAGCTTAAACGCTATGTCATTGATGCTGAAAAATGTAAGGGTTGTTCTAAGTGTGCCCGCAATTGTCCGGTAAAAGCTATTGACGGTGTTGTAAAATCTCCGTTTGTAATCAATCAGGACAAGTGTATTAAGTGTGGCGCATGTGCATCGAACTGTCCGTTCGGTGCTATCAGACAGGAGGTGTAAATTATGGAGCTTTCAGAAATGATGGAAGTAGACGGTATCCCCGTTAAAATAGAAGGCGAACGTAACCTGTTGGAAGTTATCCGTAAGACAGGAATAAAAATGCCGGTATTCTGTTACCATTCGGATTTATCAATTTATGGTGCCTGCCGAATGTGTATGGTAGAAGATGAACGCGGACGGCTTATGGCAGCCTGCTCTACAGTTCCTTATGAAGGAATGAAGGTAAAAACAAATACAGGAAGGCTTAGAAAATACCGCAAGAATATTCTTGAGCTTTTACTTGCAAGCCATTGCCGTGACTGTACGACGTGTGAAAAAAACGGCAAATGTTCATTGCAGGATTTAGCCGCCCGCTTTGGTATTACAAATGTACGTTTCCCGAACGATAAAGAACATTCTGTACGCGATGAATCTTCTCCAAGTATTATACGAGATGCAAGCAAATGTATTCTTTGCGGAGACTGTGTACGTGAATGTAACGAAGTTCAGCATGTAGGTGCAATTGATTTTGCTCATCGTGGATCAAAAGCTATCATCAGTACAGCATTTAATAAACCTTTATTTGAATCTCTTTGTGTTCATTGCGGTCAGTGTGCTGCAGTTTGTCCTACAGGTGCCATTGTTGTTCGCGATGATACAACAAAAGTCTGGGACAAAATCAATGACCCTGAAGTATTTGTTACCTGTGAAATCGCCCCAGCGGTGCGTGTAGGTATAGGTAATGAACTTGGGCTCGGTGACGGCGAAGATTCAATGGGCAAAATTATTGCAGCTCTTCATCGTATGGGCTTTGATGAAGTTTATGATACGGCAACAGGAGCTGATTTAACTGTAATTGAAGAAGCAAACGAATTTGTTTCCCGCATTGAAAAAGGCGGAACATTGCCAATGTTTACTTCATGTTGTCCTGCATGGATTCAGTTTGTAGAAAAGAAATACCCGGAAATGCTTCCGAATATTTCAACATGCCGCTCTCCTATGAGTATGTTCTCGGCAGTTATAAAAGATTTCTACAAAGACAAATTGCCTGACGGCAAAAAGAAACACTATCATGTTGCAATTATGCCTTGTACAGCAAAGAAATTTGAAGCAAAACGCGACGAATTTAAGACAAAGGCAGGACCTGCTACCGATGATGTAATTACTACACAGGAATTGATTTCCATGATTAAGCGTTCAGGAATGATGTTTGATGAGCTTGAACCGGAATCAGTTGATCTTCCGTTTGGAACAATGTCTGGAGCTGGCGTAATCTTTGGTGTAACCGGTGGTGTTACAGAAGCTGTATTACGTAAAATTGCTTCAGATAATTCAAGGACAACCCTTGCACAGATTCAGTACACTGGTGTGCGTGGCATGGACGACGTTAAGGAAACTGTAATTCCTTATGGAGACCGTCAGGTTCGTATAGCAATTGTCAGCGGACTTGCTAATGCACGCAAAATTATAAAAGGTGTACAGAATGGCAGCTTACAATATGACCTTGTTGAAGTTATGGCATGCCGCGGTGGTTGTATCAGTGGTGCAGGGCAGCCTTATCTTTCTCACAGAAGACGCGAAAAACGCATGAACAGTCTTTATCGTTCTGACAAAATCAGTACAATCAAGCGTTCTCAGGATAATCCTCTTATGAAAGAGCTTTATTCTGGTATATTGAAAGGTCGTGAGCATGAACTTTTGCATGTAGAATACTGCAAAAAATAAACAAGAATAATTAAAAATTTAAAACCCGTGAAGATGTTTTTTAGCCCCCTAGATCATCTTTACGGGTTTTTTATTTACATAGAAAGATAGTACAGGTAAATCTTGTAAAAAAAAGTAAAAATTTATAAACTTGAAAACATGTGCGGAATAGTTGGTTATATAGGTTATAAAAAAGCAACGCCAATTCTTATAAATGCGTTAAAAAAGTTGGAATATCGCGGTTATGATTCAGCAGGAATTGCTGTTTTTAATGGCGAAGATATTATCGTTCGCAAAACAAAGGGTGTAATAAAAATCCTTGAAGAGCGCATAGCCAAAGAAATTATTGATGGCTCAATGGGAATAGGGCACACAAGATGGGCTACTCATGGTGAACCAAATGATGTAAACGCACATCCGCAGACAAACGTTTCTGGTTCTATAGTTGTAGTTCATAATGGAATCATAGAAAATTATCTGGAATTAAAAAACTGGCTTCAAGGTCAGGGAGTTGTATTTAGAAGTCAGACTGATACAGAAGTAATTGCACATTTAATCAACTATTACTATGAAAAAGATAAAAACATATTTACAGCCGTAAAAAGTGTTCTTCCAAAGCTGGAAGGCTCTTATGCACTTGCCGTTGAATGTAAAGATTATCCGGATAGAATAATTGTAGCGCGCAAGGAATGTCCGCTTGTAGTTGGGCTTGGACAGAATGAAAATTATCTTGCTTCGGATATTCCGGCTCTTCTGGAATATACACGTGATGTTCTGTTCATGGACCAGAAAGAAATGGCAGTTTTATATACTGACCATGTAGATTTATATAATAGTGAAGGCGAAAAAATCCATAGAGATTCTTATCATGTTGAATGGGATATAAATTCTGCAGAAAAGAACGGCTATGAGCATTTTATGCTTAAAGAAATTTATGAGCAGCCAAAAGCGCTTACAGATACACTGCGGCCTCGTATTGTAAAAGATAAAAGTGGAAAACCTGTGGATATCTCTTTTGAAGAGATTGAGTTTGGATCAGACTGGGAAAACGCTGAACGCATTGTAATTTCTGCATGCGGAACGGCATACCATGCAGGAGTTGTTGCAAAATATGCAATAGAAAAGCTGGTTCGCATTCCGGTAGAAGTAGTTACTGCAAGTGAATTCAGATACTGCAATCCAATTCTAAAGCAAAGCGATATTTTTATTACTATAAGTCAGTCTGGTGAAACAGCGGACACTCTGGCCGCTATGCGGCTTGCAAAATCTAAGGGAGCAAAAATCATAGCTATTACAAACTGTGTAGGCTCAACAATTTCGCGGGAAGCAGATTCAGTTATTTACACATGGGCAGGACCGGAAATTGCGGTGGCTTCAACAAAAGCCTATACAACGCAGCTTGCCTGTCTTTACCTTATTGCCCTTAAAATTTCTCAGGTAAAAAAGACTTTGCCAAAAGAAGAATTCTTAAAGCTTTTGGAAGAACTTCAGCAGATTCCAGAAAAAGCAGAACAGATATTAAAAGATAAAGCAACAATACAGAAATTTGCTTCACTGCAGTTTAATAAGGATAAGATTTTTTACATTGGGCGCTTGTTTGACAGTGCTTCATGTTTGGAAAGTGCTTTAAAATTAAAAGAAGTAAGTTACATGCATTCAGAAGCATTTAATGCCGGAGAGTTAAAGCACGGGCCAATTGCCCTTATAGATAATTCAACTTTGGTTGTAGCAATTGCAACACAGCCTGAACTTTATGATAAAATCGGTTCAAATATTGTAGAAGTAAAAACTAGAGGTGCTTCAACTCTGGTAATTACTCAGGACAAGAAAAATGCATTTAAGGACAAAGCAGATGAACAGTTTGTTCTGCCGGAAGTTTCAGAAACTTTATCTTCTATACTTGCTGTAATACCTGCACAGTTATTTGCATATTATTGTTCTGTATATCGCGGAAATGATCCGGATAAACCAAGAAACCTTGCAAAAAGCGTTACGGTAGAATAATTTTTTTTGCCTTGCAGTAGAAAAAAATGGGTGCTACCATGAAGGGCAGATAAAATAAAAAAGAGGGGATTTCTTTTTGAAAACAATAATTATTGGCGGCGGATTTACCGGTATTCAGCTGGCAAAGCGCCTTATAAATGAAAAAAACGACGTTGTTCTTATTGATAATGATGAAGAAACTGCCCGCCACGCTTCTAACCGTCTGGACTGTTCTGTTATTCAGGCAGACGGAAATAACCTTCAGGTTTTGGAAGATGCAGGGATAGATAAAGCAGATGCCCTTGTTTGTGTAACTGATAGTGATGAAGTTAATATGATAACCTGCTCGCTTGTTGATGCGGTTTATCCAAAGCTATTAAAAATTGCACGTGTAAGAAACTATTCTTATTATCTGAATACTTCAACTGTAAATACAAAACATGCAGATACTTTTTCAGGTTCCCACAGACCAATTTATGGTATTGATTTTATGGTTCATCCTGATGTTGAAGCTGCCAATGCCATTGTTGAAGCAGTTCGCAACGGAGCTGTAAGTGATGTCCTTACATTTGATAATTCTGATTTTGAACTGATTCGTCTTACAGTAGGAGAAAACAGCAAGGTAGACGGGCAGAAATTACAGAACATCAGGAGTCTTACAGATAAGGTTTTTCTTATTGCGTATGTTGAATCTGACGGAAAAGCTTCTTTGCCTAGCGGATCAACTGTATTGCACAAAGGTGACAGCATAGGACTTTTAACAAAACAGGAAAACGTTTCTGCTTTGTTTACACTTTTTGGATTTGATGTAAAGGAAATAAAAAAAATTGCTCTTGTAGGTGCAGACAGAATAGGAATAAATGTTGCTGAGCAGATGATACAGACTAAAAAACAGTCATTTTTTGCACGACTCTTTGGAACAAAATCCTCTTTCTGGAATGCAAAAGATTTACTTATAACTGATTCAGATGAAAATTTATGTAAACAGGCTTCAGAAAGATTTCCAGAGGCAAGCGTATTCTGTGCAGATGCAATGGATGAAGGATTCATTCAGGAAGAAAATTTAAATCAGTTTGATCTGGTTATTTGTGCAACTCATAATTATGAAAAAAACATGGTTCTTGCAGCTTATCTAGAGTCCATTGGTGTAACAAGAACAATAAGCCTTGTTTCAAGTTCAGCATATTCAAATATTGCAAGAAAACTTGGTGTAGATGTTCCGGTTCCGCTGCGCGATTCTGTAGTAGACAGCATTATGAGCCATTTGCGCGGAAAAACAGTAAAAGAGATTCATTCTATTACAAATGGTGAGCATGAAGTTGTTGAATATGTACTTTCACCGGCTTCATATTTAACAGGCAAAACCTTAAAAGAAATATCAGATCCTGGTTCATTCTTAGTTTTACTTATTCAAAGTGCAGGTTCAAAAGATTATCAAATTCCAACAGGAAATACAGTTTTTTCTGCAGGCGATCATCTTATCCTTGTAACTCAGGCAAAGGAAACAAAGAGAGTTCTTGAAGCCTTTAACGGAGAAAGACAGGGATGAAATTGAATCAGCTCTTACGCATTATTTTTGTATTGCTTGGAATTGTAGGAATTACGTTTTTAATTCCAATAAGCGTTGCATTATGTTTGGGCGAAAACCAGGTAATTTCTTCGTTCCTGATTCCAATGATAATAGTTATTCTTTTGGGGATTGCAAGTATTTATGTGGGGCGCAAAAAGAGTTTAAGAATTTCTATGCGCGGAGCATTTATTGTTGCAGCTTTATCCTGGATTTCTGCAAGTTTTTTAGGAGCTATTCCGCTTTTTACAAGTGGTTCTGTAACGACATTTACAGATGCTTTTTTTGAAAGCGTAAGTGCCTTTACTACAACCGGCGCTACAATAATCAACGATGTAGAAAGTCTGCCAAATGCTATTAATGTATGGCGCTGTCTTATGCACTGGCTTGGCGGAATGGGAATCGTTGCTTTAACGGTTGCCTTTATGCCGCTTTTAGGTGTAGGCGGATTTCAGCTTATTAAAGCAGAAACTACTGGTCCGGAGAAAGGTAAGGTTACCCCTAAGATTACGAATACAGCGAAAATACTGTGGTTTATATATTTTATTCTAACTGCATTGCAGACAGTATTATTATTGATTTCCGGCTTAAATTTTGTTGATGCGATTTCCATTGCATTTTCAACATTGGGAACAGGCGGTTTTGCCTTAAAAAACGCAAGTATTGGTGCATATAATTCAGCTTCTGTAGACTGGATTTGTATAGTTTTTATGGTATTGGCCGGAATAAACTTTTCACTGTATTACTATGCCGTAACAGGAAAAATTCAGGATATTATAGATAATACCGAGTTAAAAGTTTACCTTGGCATAGTAGTTCTTTTTTCAGTTGGAATTGCAATTTTTATTTTGCCCCGATTCGGCTCATTTTTAACGGCCTTGCGCTATGCGGCTTTTCAGGTAGGAGCGATAATTACAACCACAGGTTTTGCAACTGATGATTATATTCAGTGGGCGTATCCGGCACAGTTTTTGCTGTTTCTTCTGTTTTTTACCGGCGCATGTTCCGGCTCTACCGGAGGTGGAATAAAGATTATCCGCTGGGTAATTCTTTCAAAGCAGGGCTCAAATGAAATCAGAAAAATGCTGCATCCGCATGGAATTTTTTCAATTCAGCTGAATGGAAAAGTTGGCAGGAAAGATGTGGTTTTTAATGTTGCGGCATTTTTATATTTTTATTTTTTCCTTCTGTTTATTACGACCTTTATAGGAACCTTTGCAAATCTTGATTTACTTACATCGTTTACAGGAGCGCTTTCTACGCTTGGAAATGTTGGACCTGCTTTTGGTGCTTTAGGACCGACATGTAATTACAGTTCTCTGCCTGCTTTTTTAAAGTGGTGGTACAGCTTTGTAATGCTTGCAGGTCGTCTTGAGCTTTACACAATGATGATATATTTTACCGGTGCATTCTGGAAAAAATAAACGGCACAAGCAAAAATAAACGATAAAAGCGCTTCTATAAACACGGATGCTATAAACTCTTGACACGCTAGAACCTTTTAACAATAATAAAACCATTACGGCAAAGAGGTCGTAGATATTATTCTTGAATGAATTTAAATTCGTTCGGGTGTACTGTCTACGACCTCTTTTTTTGTCTGGAGGTTTATATGTGCGGCTTTGTAGGAGCATTTGATTTATCTTGCGGCGGAACGCCGATTGCAGACGGTTTACGTGAAGAACTGCGTGCTCAGGTATTGGAAATGTCAAAAAAAATCAGGCATCGCGGACCAGACTGGAGCGGCGTTTATACAGGTAATAATGCAATTTTAAGCCATGAACGTCTTTCAATCGTAGACCCTCTTTCCGGTAAACAGCCGCTTGTAAGCGATGATGAAAAAATCATTCTTGCTGCAAATGGAGAAATCTACAACCACAAAACAATTCGTTCAAAATTTGAAGGCAAATACAAATTCCGTACAGGAAGTGACTGTGAAGTTATTATTCCGCTTTATAAAAAATATATTTCAAAAGCACAGGCTGCAGGCAAAACCCCGGATTTTGCTTCAATGATAGAAGAGCTGTCAGGCATTTTTGCCTTTGCCTTGTATGACAGCGAGCGCGATGTCTACCTTATTGCGCGCGACCAAATAGGCGTAATTCCGCTTTATCAGGGCTGGGATAAATCCGGCCGCTACTATGTTGCAAGTGAGCTCAAAGCCCTGGAAGGCGAATGTACTACAATAGAAGAATTTCCAAACGGATGTTTTTTGTACAGTTGTGGTCATGCTGAACTTGTTTCAGAATCTACAAAAGAGACAGAGAAACAAGTTCAGGGTGACGGAAAACCTGTACGCTGGTATCACCGCAAATGGGAATCTTACGATGAAGTAAAATCTTCGCCGCGTGCTACAGATGATAAAGGCGAAATCATAAATCCTGGTGTAATAGAAAAAGTGCGCCACGGACTTGAATCTGCCGTAAAAGCTCAGCTTATGAGCGATGTTCCTTATGGTGTTCTTTTAAGCGGCGGCCTGGATTCTTCTATAATTGCGGCTATTACACAAAAATACAGCAAAAAACGTGTAGAAACAGACAGCAAGGAAGGAGCCTGGTGGCCGCAGCTGCACAGTTTTGCAGTTGGCCTTGAAGGTTCACCTGACTTAGTTGCTGCAAAAAAAGCAGCTGATTATATAGGCACTGTTCATCACGAAGTTCATTTTACAATTCAGGAAGCACTGGATGCCTTGCCTGATGTAATTTATCACATAGAAACTTATGACATTACAACTGTACGCGCTTCAACCCCAATGTATCTTTTAGCCCGCGTAATAAAATCCATGGGAATAAAAATGGTTTTAAGCGGCGAAGGAAGCGATGAACTTTTTGGCGGATATTTGTATTTCCATAAAGCCCCGAATGCACAGGAATTCCACGAAGAACTTGTCCGCAAAATGAGCAAACTTCATTTGTATGACTGTCTTCGTGCAAATAAATCACTTATGGCATGGGGTGTTGAAGGGCGTGTGCCGTTTCTAGACAAAGATTTTATTGATATTGCGATGGGCCTGAATCCAAGCGACAAGATGAATATTAAACTGCCGGACGGCAAGCAACGTATTGAAAAGTGGATTTTGCGCAAAGCCTTTGAAGACATGCTCCCAGAAAATATTGCATGGCGGCAGAAAGAACAGTTCAGTGATGGTGTAGGCTATAACTGGATTGATACGCTCAAAAAAATAACCGAAGAAAAAGTAAGCGATGCAGAATTTGCCAGACGGGAAAACCGCTTCCCTGTAAATCCTCCAAAGACAAAGGAAGAGTATTATTACCGTGAAATATACTCAAGGCTTTTCCCTAGTGACAGTGCTGCAAAATGTGTTCCGCATGAAGCTGGTGTTGCCTGTTCAACTGCAAAAGCTTTGGAATGGGACGAAGCCTGGAAAAACATGGATGAACCTTCAGGCAGAGCAATTTCTGGAGTCCACGACAAGGCATATTAGACCTTTTGGATGTGCGAGTTTTGCGAATGCAAAACTCGGTAGTGAGCGCAGCGAACGACGCCTATTAAGGAGAGAAACGTAATGACAGGACAAACTTTATACGAACCATCTTTTGAACACGACAACTGTGGAATTGGTGCAGTTGTTAACATTGACGGAACAAAAACACACAAGATAGTCGACAATGCATTGAGTATTGTAGAAAAGCTTGAACACCGCGCCGGTAAAGACGCAAGCGGTGAAACAGGAGATGGTGTTGGTATTCTTGTCCAGATAAGCCACGACTTTTTTAAGAAAGAAGCCGGCGATTTAGTCGGCAAACTTGCCGAACGTGAGTACGGAATAGGTCAGTTTTTCTTTCCGGGAGACATCGCTGAATGCAAAGCAGAAAAAAGTCGCTTTGAAAAATGCTGTGCTGCAGAAGGCCTCAAGTTCTCAGGCTGGCGTAAGGTGCCGGTAAATGCAGGTGTTCTCGGAAAAAAAGCACGCGACTGCATGCCTGAAATCTGGCAGGCATTTATTGAAAAGCCTGAAAACCTGGAAAAAGGCCTTGAATTTGACCGCCGTCTGTATATTTTACGCCGCGAGTTTGAAAAAGCTGATACAGCACACAAAACTTACGTATGTTCTTTAAGCAGCCGAACAATTGTTTACAAAGGAATGTTTCTTGTTCACGAATTGCGTACTTTCTACAGTGACTTACAGTCGGAAGAATATAAGTCATCCCTTGCAATCGTACATTCGCGTTTTTCTACAAATACCCAACCAAGCTGGCAGCGTGCTCATCCAAACCGCTTTATTGCGCACAACGGTGAAATCAACACAATCCGCGGAAACGTTGACCGTATGCTTGCCCGTGAAGAAACAATCGCTTCTACAAAGCTCAGCAAAGAAGAGCTTTCAAAGGTTTTGCCTGCCGTAGATACAACCGGTTCAGATTCTGCAATGCTGGACAATACGCTCGAATTTCTTTTAATGAATGGTGTGCCGCTGCCACTTGCTGTAATGATGTGTATCCCGGAGCCCTGGAAGCATGACGAAAACATGGCACAGAACAAAAAAGATTTCTATCATTACTGGGCAACCATGATGGAAAGCTGGGACGGCCCGGCTGCCATTTTGTTCAGCGACGGTGACATTCTTGGTGCAACACTAGACCGCAATGGTCTTCGCCCGAGCCGCTACTATATTCTAAATGACGGTACTTTAATTTTGTCCAGCGAAGTTGGCGTTCTTGATATTCCGGAAGAAAATATTAAAACAAAATCCAGATTGCAGCCGGGCCGGATCCTGTTGGTTGATACCGTACAGAAAAAAATAATCACTGATGAAGAATGTAAAAATCAATATGCATCTCTTTATCCTTATGGTGAATGGCTGGACATGAACCTTGTCCGCCTTTCAGAACTTAAAATTCCGAACAAAAAGATTCCTGTAAGTACACAGGAAGAACGTAATATCTTATACCGTGCTTTCGGCTGGAATTACGAAGATGTAAACGAAATGGTTTTACCAATGGCAAAAACAGGAAGTGAACCAACTGCCAGTATGGGCGTAGATACTCCGCTTGCCGTAATGAGCGAAAAACATCCGAGCCTGTTTTCTTATTTTAAGCAGCTTTTTGCACAGGTAACAAATCCTCCGATTGACAGCTTACGCGAAAAAATCGTAACGGACACTACAGTATATGTAGGTAAAGACGGAAACCTTTTAAATCCGGAAGCCAAAAGCTGCCGTGTACTTGAAATAAATAATCCGATTCTTACCGGAACTGACCTTATGAAAATCAGTTCCCTTAATCAGCCGGGACTTAAAGCAAAGACGGTTTCCATTCTGTTTGAAAAAAATCTTGAATCTGCACTAAACAATTTATTCGCTCAGATTGATTCTGCGTATGCTGAAGGCTACAACATCATTATTTTAACTGACCGCGGGGTAGATAAAACTCATGCCGCAATTCCTGCTATCCTTGCAGTAAGTGCCGTAGAGCAGTACCTTGTCCGTACCAAAAAAAGAACCGCGGTTTCCATCATCCTTGAAACTGCTGAAGTGCGTGATGTTCATCAGGCTGCAATGTGTTTGGGATACGGAGCCCGTGCAATCAATCCGTACCTTGCTCATGAAGCAATTGCAGAACTCATCGATCAGAAGATTCTGGACAAGGACTATCACACAGCAATTGATGACTACAATAAGGCTGTAATAAACGGTATTGTAAAAATTGCCGCAAAAATGGGAATCAGCACAATTCAGTCATACCAGAGTGCACAGATTTTTGAAGCAGTTGGAATTGCTTCCGATGTAACGGAAAAATACTTTACAAACACAGTAAGCCGTGTAGGCGGAATCGGACTTAAAGAAATAGAAGAAGATGTCCGCTATCATCACAATCAGGGATTCGATCCAGCCGGTCTTACGGTAAATACACATCTTGATTCATTCGGTAAACATAAGTTCCGCCGCGGACCACAGGCAGAAAGCCATTTATATAATCCTGAAACAATTGTTGCCCTGCAGCAGGCAACGCGCAACGGTGACTATACACGCTTTAAAGAATATACGGCTCTTGTAGATGACAACGCACATCCGCATACACTGCGTGCAATGCTTGATTTTAATTTTGCAGGCGACGGCGGAATTCCTGTTGAAGAAGTTGAAAGCGTTGAAAGTATAGTACAGCACTTTAAAACGGGTGCCATGTCTTACGGTTCAATTTCAGAAGAAGCTCACAAGTGTATGGCAGCCGCAATGAATCACCTGCATGGAAAATCAAACTCCGGCGAAGGCGGTGAAAAACCTGAACGCCTTGGAACAGAATATAATTCTGCAATCAAACAGGTAGCATCCGGACGATTTGGCGTAACAGAAGAATATTTACTGAGCGCCCGTGAAATCCAGATTAAAATGGCACAGGGTGCAAAGCCTGGTGAAGGCGGACATTTACCCGGCAAAAAGGTTTATCCGTGGATTGCAAAGACAAGATACGCAACTCCGGGTGTTGCTTTAATCTCTCCGCCACCTCACCATGATATCTATTCTATAGAAGATTTAGCACAGCTGATTTACGATTTAAAAAATGCAAATAGAGCAGCACGTATTTCTGTAAAACTTGTAAGCGAAGCAGGAGTCGGAACAATTGCCGCAGGTGTTGCAAAAGCTGGTGCTCAGGTAATTTTAATTTCAGGACATGACGGTGGAACAGGAGCGGCTCCTATTTCTTCAATTCATCATGCAGGATTGCCATGGGAATTAGGTCTTGCAGAAACACACCAGACATTGATTCAGAACGGACTTCGTGGTCGCGTAATTATAGAAACTGACGGTAAGCTTATGAGCGGACGCGATGTTGTAATTGCAGGTCTGCTTGGAGCAGAAGAGTTTGGCTTTGCAACAG
>JAEEWW010000107.1 GCA_016287815.1 Treponema sp.
CTTTGTTGTTATGATATTATTCCGCATGGCCTGCACGTAATTTTCAAAATCGATAATTACATAACGGCTTATGCCGACAATCATAAAAATGATAATCCAGTCGATTATGCGGAAAATGATTTCAGAAAAGCCAAAAGATAAAATTTTTACCTGCCAGCTTTCAGGTGATAAGGCAGCCTTAACAGCAAGCTTAGAACCGGCAGGATAATACAGGAAAATTAGTACAAGTCCAATCATCACATGGTATGCATAAAACTTTATACTCGGCATGGTAAAGACAGTATAATTACCAAAATGCAGTGCAATGGCAAATAATGAAACAAACAATATGGTAAAACGCACAAATGATTCATATAAGCTTGAATTGATTTTCTCTTTCATAAAAATACCTAGAAAATTAACGTAGTGGCATATAGTAAGCAAGGAATATAAATGCCGTGCGGACCTGTATTAAAGTCCTGCCACGGCAATATATAAACATTTACAAAGTAGCCTTATAGAAAAAGTGTCTTATTTTATAAGATTTTTTGGAACATCAATTCCTTTTTCTTTAAGATACTTAACGGCACCTGAGTGCAAAGGAATATTAAATGCTTTTTCGTATTCTGTAGTACAATAAACAAGGCTTTTGTGCAAAGTAAGCAAATCAGGATTGTTTTCAAACAGAGTTTTTACGATTGTATATGCTGTTTCATCAGAAAGTTCTGCAGAACCAACAAGCATATTCCATTCAGAAATTGTAGGAATATCAGAAATTACCCCCTGATATGAACCTTTCGGCAAAACTGCATCGCTATAGAAACTGTATGTTTTTGTAAGATATTTCTGTTCTTCCGGTGTAAGCCCGATAAAACGAAGTTTCTTTGTTGCTTCAAGCTGAGTAATAGCTGCAAAAGGGGGGTAAGAAAACAAAACTGCAATATCAACCTGTCCCTGAGAAACTGCTGTAGCTGTAGCTCCATGTCCATCGTTAAAAATAGAAGCAGGCTTGAATCCCATGTTTTCAAATGCTGTGCGAAGGATGCCATCCATTGCAGCACCTTTTGAACCAAGACCAACAATTCTTCCGTTTATATCAGAAAGCTTACGAATTGGATTTGAATCTAGCACATACAATGTCATAAATGAAGGATACAATGGAACAAGACCTCTTACATTTTTCATAGGCTTGCCGTTAGTCCATTTTGCAGAGCCGCTTAAGCCTTCAGAAAGAGAAGAAGTCATTGCAATACCTAAATCAAGATCGCCGTTTTCAATCATTGAAAGGTTGGCCGTTCCGCCGCCTGTTTCTTCAGATGTAAAAACATATTTACCGTCAAGCTTGTTATTCAAAATACTTGCAAGACCGCCACCAATCAGATAAAAGTTACCGCCGGTAGAACCTGTACCGAAGGCAAGCCGTTCAGTTTTTTTGCTTTTTGCAGCAAAAATGTTTGAAGCAAGCATTACAGCCAGAACTGCAAATCCAATAATTTTTTTCATAAAATAACCTCTCTCAAATTAAATCAGCGTTTTACGCCTACAATTTTTATTTTAAATCTGCGCTTTACGCAGCTAATTTTTTCATCGTTAAAATAAATCAGCGCTTTACGCCATATTTATCTATAACGCCCATCTCACCCATAAGTTTTTCAAGCTCTTCAAGCTTGTGCCCGGTATATGCCTGATATGGTTTTCTTAAATGTCCACCCGGTAAGCCAAGAATATCAAGGGCAGCTTTTATTACAATCGGATTTGAAAAGGTATACAGCTGCTGAAGGAGTGGGAACCATTTAAAATATTCAGCCCTGCTCTCTTCCATTATTTGTGTACTTGTCCATGGGCGTGAATAAAAAGCAGCTTCTTCAGGAATTATGTTTCCGCCGATATTTGCCGTTCCAGTTCCTCCAACTGCAAGAGTTGGCAGAACAATCGAATACTTAGGAAAATCGCAGCACATAATTTTTACCTTTCCACCGCACAATCTTTGAACCTGAACAAGCTGTTCAACAGAACCCATTGCTTCTTTATCCACAACAAAATGCGGATGCTTATCCGAAAGTTTTTTAATTGTTTCAGGCTCTACGATTACGCCAAGGCGCGAAGGATTGTTGTAAATTCCACAAGGAATTCCAACCGAGCCCATGCATTCATCAAAATGAGCAAACACTGCCGTCTGCGGAATCAGTACATACGGGGGGACTGTAAAGATTACACCATCTGCACGTTCAGCTTCACAGTATCGTGCAAACGCAATACTCTGTTCCGTAGTTGCAGCGGCTGCCCCAAAAAACACGGGGATACGGCCATCAGCTATTTTTATCACCTCATGCACAATCTGCTTTTTCTCTTCAAAAGAAAGCAATGTTGTTTCACCTGCAGAACCAAGTACAAACAGCTGAGATGTTCCATAGCGTATCTGGCGTTCAATTAGAATTTCAAAGCCCTTAAAATCAATCTTATCATCTGGAGTGAACGGTGTTGGTAAAGCTACAAAAGAACCTTGCAAATTCGTCATGTTTTTTCCCCTTAATTTTTTAGAATGCCGCCGGAATATACCTGCGGCAGTTTTTATTTTTACAAATTTTTAATTTAGCAATTAATTTTTACAATTTTTATTTTGCAGCCTTAAAGCCGTTTTCAAGGTCAGCGATTATATCGTCGATATGTTCTGTTCCGATTGAAAGACGGATTGTATTCTGCTTGATTCCCTGGTCTAAAAGTTCTTCTTCGCTTAACTGACTGTGTGTTGTAGAAGCCGGATGAATTACAAGCGATTTAACGTCTGCAACGTTTGCAAGCAGGCTGAAAATCTTAAGGTTGTCGATAAACTTCCAGGCTTCTTCCCTGCCGCCTTTAATTTCAAAAGTAAAGATTGAACCACCGCCGTTCGGGAAGTATTTTTCGTAAAGCGCATGATCAGGATGATCTTTAAGAGAAGGATGATTTACCTTTACAACCTGAGGATGCTTTTTAAGGAATTCAACTACTTTCTTTGTATTTTCAACATGGCGTTCAAGACGCAGGCTCAAAGTTTCAACTCCCTGCAAAAGAAGGAATGCACTGAACGGGCTGATTGTAGCACCTGTATCGCGTAAAAGAATTGCGCGGATGAATGTTACAAAGGCAGCAGGTCCTACAACATCATAAAAAGAAACTCCGTGATAGCTTGGGTTAGGAGCAGCAATATTCGGATACTTACCGCTTGCCTTCCAGTTGAATTTTCCGCTTTCTACGATTACACCGCCAAGTGTTGTTCCGTGTCCGCCAAGGAATTTTGTAGCCGAATGAACAACAATGTCTGCACCGTGTTCAAACGGACGAATAAGATACGGTGTGCCGAATGTGTTGTCTACAACAACAGGAAGTCCTTTTTTGTGTGCTATAGCCGAAATTGCATCAATATCCGGAATATCAGAATTAGGATTTCCCAAAGTTTCAAGGTAAATTGCCCGTGTATCCGGCTGAATTGCACTTTCTACTTCTTTCAAGTTATGTGCATCAACAAATGTTGTTTTAATTCCATACTGCGGCAAAGTATGTGCAAGAAGGTTGTATGAACCGCCGTAAATTGTTTTTTGTGCTACAATGTGACCGCCGTTTGCAGCCAGAGCCTGAATTGTGTACGAAATTGCAGCCGCACCTGAAGCAAGAGCCAGAGCAGCAGAACCGCCTTCCAAAGCTGCAATACGTTTTTCAAAAACATCCTGAGTTGAATTAGTAAGACGACCGTAGATGTTTCCTGCATCTGCAAGACCAAAACGGTCAGCAGCATGTTTTGAATTATGGAAAACATAAGATGTTGTCTGATAAATCGGGACTGCACGGGCATCTGTTGCCGGATCTGCACTTTCCTGTCCTACGTGTAACTGTAATGTTTCAAATTTATAATTAGCCATATTTATCTCCTTAAAAAAAAAGCTTTATCATGCCGGTCTTATAACCCCCAGTCATGTTTTTATTTTTTTACTGTTATTGATTTAGTGCGAACTACAAGTTCGTGAAGTGATTGGTACAACAGACGCACATGACTCCATTGCGGAAATTTTCACGAACAAGTTTTTCAAAATAGAATTTCATCTTTGCATGTGCCTCCTTTTATACTCTGTTTTTTTAACTTACCTATTCGTTTAATAGGTTTTTATTGCAAAGAAAAACATACCTACTTACCCGTTAAGTCAATAGGTTTTTACAATAAAAAAAATAATTTTTTTTAACCAATGCTATGCGCGAGGGGGCGCTACGGAAAGACCACAGGCCGCCGCAGGCGGCCGAGGACTTGCAGTAAGCACCCGGTTCTGTCCGGGAAGGACAGAACGCGCCCTAAAAGTTAACTTACTTGCCCCACACTTCTTCTGAAATTTCACGAATCAGTGCAATTTTTGCCCACTGCTCAGCTTCTGTAAGCTTGTTTCCGATTTCGCAGGAAGCAAAACCGCACTGAGTTCCAAGCAGGAGCCTGTCAAGCGGAATGTATTTTTCAGCTTCGCGAATACGTGCGATAACGGCTTTTTTATCTTCAAGTTCCGGGCGTTTTGTTGTAACAAGGCCAAGAACAACCTTTTTGTCCGGGCTTACTTTTGCCAGAGGTTCAAAACCACCTGAACGTTCGTCATCATATTCAAGATAAAGCGTACTTACTTTTTCGTTTGCAAAAACATAATCTGCAACAGGGTCGTAAGCTCCGCTTGTAAAATAAGTAGAATGGTAATTTCCGCGGCAGATATGAGTATTTACTTCAAGGCCAGCCGGCTTACCTTCCAAAGCAAGGTTATTCACCTTTAAAAGCTGTTCCTTTACTTCTTTGAGGTTAAGCCCAAGAAGTTTGTATCTTTGAGCGGCAGCATCGCCTACAATTGCGCCCCATGTACAGTCATCAAACTGAACGGTGCGGCAGCCTGCATCATAAAGCTGTTTTAAAACATCGCGGTAAGCAATTGCAATATCTTCTATCAGTTCATCATTTGTCGGATAAAGTTTGCGTGTTTCTTCAAAATTCTGCGGAATGTTAAGCTGCTGGAAAAGCTGGGCAGGAGCCGGAATTGTCTGCTTTGCTTCCACACCGTCACTTTCAAGGCTTTTTATAAATTTGTAATCGTTTACAAAAGGATGAGCTTTTGCCTTTAATTTTCCTGTAAGGAATGTTGCATCAAGGTCTGCAACTTCACCTGCAAACTGAACTCCTCCGCCATCACGTTTATGGCCGATTCCTTCAAAGCCCCAGAAAAAGTCCAGATGCCAGAATCTTCTGTTATATTCACCGTCTGTTATGTAATTAAGACCTGCTTTTTTCTGTTTTTCTACAAGAGTACGGATTTCTGCCTGTTTAATTTTTTCAAAATCACCAGCAGAAATAGCACCGCTTTCAAAATTCTTGCGAGCCTTTTTTAAATTTTCAGGACGCAGATAGCTTCCTACTACATCAAAATGCTTTTTATTTGCCATAACCGTTACCTGCCTTTTTTTAAGTTTTGACTTATTCTACAGTTTTTATGTAAGCATGAAAAATACTATTTTTATATGACAGGTTATAGGCAAGAACTATAACAGAGAAAAAAGCAACATGCTGGCTGGTTGCCCTCGGCCGGATTATTCTCTGGCCGGTTTCCCTCTTATAGATTGCCCTCGGTCGGGGTGCCATAAAAAAAAAGACTGCCTGATAGAAGTTCTTAGAACATCAATCTATCAGGCAGTCAATATGCTTAAAAATATGCTATAGCGTTAATTATGAAAATTCCGGGTAATCCGCGATAAAACTATCCAGATTTTCCGTTTACTTCTTCTTTGCCTTTATCATTGCAAATACGCTCTGCAATACGATGAAGAAGCACAAAAGTGCGGAAAGAACAATTTTATTCCACCATGAAGAAAGCGTTCCGTTACAACGGATAAAGGTTTCAATCGTTGCCTTGATTAATACACCAAAGAACGAACCGACTACTGTTCCTACACCACCGGTAAGCAAGGTTCCGCCGATAACCGCAGAAGAAATTGCTTCCATTTCAAAACCACGTGCCTGTTCTACGAAGCCGCTTGTTGTATTAAGGCAGAATACAAAACCTGCCAATGAAGCAAGGAAGCCGTTAAGAACGTAAGCACAGAATTTGTTACGGCGTACATTTATACCCATAAGCATGGCAGAGTTTTCGTTTCCACCGATTGCAAAAAGGTTACGCCCGAATCTTGTGTATTTGCACATGTACCAGATGATAAAAGCAGTAACCAATGCAATAACAACACCTGGGTGAATGAACGGATACATTTTTACACCGCGTTTGTTTACTGTTGCACCGATTAAAACCTTTATATTGTAGTTTGCAAGTGCAAGGAATGTTTTATTTTCAGTAATTGCAATCTGATTTGCGCTTATCATTGCGGTAAGACCGCGGCACAAAAACATTCCGGCAAGAGTTACAATAAAAGGCTGTAATTTTAGGTATGAAATAAAGAAGCCCTGCATTGCACCGAATACAACGCCAAACAGCAATACAAGAGCAATCGCAAGCCATGCATTCATATGAAGAATCTGCATAAAATATGCAAGCATCATACAAACAAGGCCGATAACAGAACCGATTGAAATGTCAATTCCGCCGACAATCAGGATAACAGTCATTCCGGCTGCAGCGATTATAAGACCTGCGTTATCAATAAGCATGTTTAAGAATGTCTGCATTCTTCCGAATCCCTGATTCTGGTAAATAATTACGCCAAGGATGTACATAACGGCAAACAAACCGATTGTTACGGACAAAAGGAAGTTACTGCCGTCTAAGCCAAGTTTTTTCAATATCTTGTTTTTCATTAGTCAGCCTCCTTTGCCATTGCACGGCGAAGTTTATAGGCAGCCATCCAGTTTTTAAATTCCTGCGACTGCAAAGTTACAATAAGAAGAACGACAATAGCCTTAAAGAACGGCAGCTGGTCGCCGGAAACTCCGATTGCATACAAACTTGTTGTCAAAGCCTGAATTGTAATGGCACCGATTACAGAACCTGCAATATTGAACTTTCCACCGCCCAGGCTGTTACCGCCAAGTGCTACAGAAAGAATTGCATCAAGTTCCATATTAAGACCGATGTTGTTTGCATCACTTGAATAGATACGGCTTGAAGCCATAAGACCTGCAACACCTGCACTGAATCCGCAGAATACATAGGTAATAAAAATAATCAGTGTTGAATTAAGACCTACAAGGCGGCCTGCCTTAGGGTTAATTCCGACAGTCTGAATATACATACCAAGTGCGGTCTTTTTAAGTACAATCATTGTAAGAACAACAAAGATTGCGGCAATAAATACAGGAGTCGGTACTACAATGTGCGGGAAGAAGTTTCCTATCCATTTAAATGATTCCATACGTACGTAAAGAATCTGGCCAGAAACCATTTTGCCGTTAATTTCGCGGGCACTTATAAGCTGAGCAATTCCGCGGCCTGCAGTAAACAGAATCAAGGTTGCAACCATTGGCTGAATGTTCAAATGAGCAACAAGGAAGCCGTTAAAGGCACCGCACAAAAGGCTTATCAAAAGACATGCAATAATTGCAACAAACATAGGAACTGCATAAGACTCGTAGCTTGAACCAAGCAAACGAACAACTACAGCACCTGCAACCGCAGCAACAGCACCTACGGAAATATCTGTTCCTCGCGAAGCGGCTACTACAAGGGTCATACCAACTGCAAGTATTACAAGTTCACTTGAACGGTTAATAATATCAATGATGTAACCGTAAAGAACGCCGTTCTGTATGGAAATTTTAAAGAATGTCGGTGTAATTATTACGTTAATTACAAGCATTAAAATCAAGGCAGTTACTGGCAGCAGCAA
>JAEEWW010000108.1 GCA_016287815.1 Treponema sp.
GGCGAGTTTTTCAAGCTATTGGTATAAAAAACTGCTCTGTGGGACGCAGGGAAAACCAAATTAAGGAGGCCCCTGCCGGAATTCCATTGGCGACAGCCATTGTGTTTTAACAGGAAGCAGGGAGATTCCTTGATTTTTTTCCCGTTGCTGGGACCCGCAGAGCAGTTTTTTTTTACGCACGCCCCATTCCGGCATTCTGTTTTGTTAAGCAGTCCGAATGTCGAGTTTTATATTGGCAAGGTTCCTGTTTTTAAATATTCAACAAATTCCCCGTCCAAAGTTTCATGTTTTTCATTTTCGCGACAATTAATTAGGTAAGAAATATTTTTAACCGCTGGAGATGTCTATGGATTCAATTTACAGAACAAAAACAGTTGATGAACTTACCTTTACAGACAACGGAATGTTTCAGGAAGTTCTTCGCGACCCTGAAATCTGTGCTGAACTTGTTGAGCGGCTTTTACATGTGCGCGTAAAGCACATCGAGTACCCGGAACTTGAAAAAACAATCGCACCATATTACACGACAAAAGGCGTGCGTCTCGATGTTTATCTTAAAGACGAAGATAAGATTATCGATGTTGAAATTCAGTCCTATCCGCAGGAAGCACTTGGAAAGCGCACTCGCTATTACCAGAGCATGATAGACATCGATGCTCTGATGAAAGGAAAAAACTATCCGTCGTTAAAAGACAGCTACATTCTTTTTATCTGCAAAGATGACCCTTTCAAAGATGAAAATGAGAAATATTTCGCCTTGCCGTGCTACACTTTTTCTAATATCTGCCACGAAAATCCACAGGTAAATTTGAATGACAAATGTGTCAAAGTGATTTACAATGCAAGTGCCTACAAGGCTGAAAAAGATGAACGGATTCGTGCTTTCCTGCGTTTTATTCATACCAACGAACCGGGCAAAGATGAGTTTTCAAACAGGCTTTCAGCCCTTGTAGAAAAAGTCAAGGATAATGACAGATTCAGGAGGGATTACGCTGCCATGAATTTACATGATTTTGATATAACACGAGCCGCCAAAAAAGAAGGTATTGCTGAAGGTGAACGAAGAAAAGCCATTGAAGATGCAAAAAATGCACTTTCTTTAAATCTTTCTGTTGAGCAGGTTTCAAAAATAACAAATCTTCCGCTGGAAAGGATTATTGAACTACAGGCACAAACTACCTTTCAGTGCATATAACAAAACAGAATGCCGGAATGGGGCGGCATTCTGTTTTGTTATAGCCCAAATAGCGCGGGGCTGGTACGTATTATTTCATTGTAAAGGCATTTGTATGAATTGTTCCTTCTTCAGAATAAAGGTCAAAGCTGATTTTCTTTCCTTTAGGAACATCAAGTGCTGAATAGAATTCTGCAAGGTTAGAAACAGATTTTCCATTTACACCTATAATGATATCTTTAGACTGAATTCTAAAATAGGTTGCAGGAGTTTTTTCATAAATCTGACCAACTACAACACCTTTTACACTCTTGTCTTTAAGTCCGATTTCTTCGCGTAACTTGTCGGTAAGAGGAGCTACTGTAAAGCCAGGCCACAATTTGCTGTCATCAGAAGAAATTTCTGTTTTACGTTCTTCTATCTTTACAGAAAGTTCCTTTTCTTTTCCTCCGCGAATTACTACAAAGGTTGCCGTAGTTCCTGCGCGAAGGCTTCCTACATCGCGGACAAGCTGATCTACAGATTTTACATCATGTCCGTTGAGGTTGATAATGTAATCTCCCGGCTGCATACCTGCTTTCTGCGCAGGAGAACCAATGAACAGCTGTCCTGCAAACGCGCCTGTTTTATCTTCAACTTTAAGAGACTTTTTAAAGTCATCATTTAATTCCATTAAAGAAACGCCAACCCAACCATAGGTAACTTTTCCGTCAGAAATAAAGTCATCGATGGCATGCTTTATATTATTGATAGGAATTGAAAAACCTAATCCCTGGGAACCGCCGGAAGAAGAAGCAATCCATGTGTTGATTCCAATTACTTCACCATAAATATTTACAAGAGGACCGCCGGAATTTCCCTGATTGATTGCGGCATCAGTCTGGATAAAGTCAGAAACATTACCGATTCCGCTGCCTGAACGGCCGGTTGCACTGATAATTCCCTGAGTTACTGACTGACGGTATCCAAGCGGAGCACCCATTGCAAGACAGATATCACCCTGCTGAACTTTGTCAGAATCACCTAAAGTTGCAACCGGGATTGATTTATCGTCAGACTGGAAAGAAACAAGAGCTATATCCATGCGTTCATCAGCACCAACAAGTTTTCCTTCAAATTCCTTACCGTCATTCATTTTAATAGAAATTTTTGTTGCACTGCCGGCAACGTGATTATTTGTAAGAACGTAAAGAGTTTTTCCGGAACGACGTACAATTACACCGGAGCCAAGCCCTCTCTGTTCGTATTCCCGAGGCTTATTTTCCTGCTGACGCGGATTTCCGAAGAAAAAGAAAGGCAAATCTTCAAACGGATTTTCAGGAGCCTGCTTTGTTTCTGTAACGTCAACTTCGACTACGGCAGGTAAAAGTCCGGAACTTATTGCGCGGAACGAATTCTGCAAGGCTTCTACAACCGACAGGGATTCCTGAGGAATTGTAACGGCCGGTTTTGATTCTGCAAAGGCTGTTGCAGCAGAACCTTTTACAGAAATTCCTTTAAATCCTACTGCAAGAATTGCAAATGATAATGCAGCTGCTGAGGCTGCGCCTATAAAATATTTTGTCCAGGTTTTCATTTTTTTTAAACCTCCAGATTAATTTTCAATTTTGTAAAACGATCAGGTAGCCGCAAGGCCTGTGCGGTATCATCAATCCCTACATTTAAAATAATAAATTCCTGGCAAAAGTGTTACAAAAAAGTGAAATAATTTTTTGTTCTTCGGTTTATAAAGCGAAGACATAAAAAACAGAATGCCTTTCATGGTGCGTGGGGCGTTATTTATAATATTGCTCTGCGGGTCCCAGCAACGGGAAAAAAATCAAGGAATCTCCCTGCTTCCTGCTAAAACACAGTGGCTATCGCCAATGTAATTCCAGCAGGGGCCCCCTTAATTTGGTTTTCCCTGCGTCCCACAGAGCATTTTTTTATACCAATATCTTGAAAAACTCGACATTCCGGCATTCTGTTTTATCAGATAGCCCAAACATCAAGTTTTTCAGCTTCTTTTGCGCATGGTCACTGACTTTTGTTTACGTACAAAAAAAATTCTATAACTTTTTGTTATAATGAAATGAACAGGAATAAAACGCATACAAAATCCCACAAATATAACAAATCATGGTATAATGCGGTTATGGATAATTTTACATATTTTACGCCTACAAAGGTAGTTTTCGGAAAAGACACAGAAAAACAAACCGGGATTCTGATTAAGGAGCAGAACTGCAAAAAGGTTCTTGTTCATTTTGGCGGACAGTCTGCAAAAAAATCGGGGCTTTTAGACCGCATTTTTGATTCACTTAAAAGTGAAGGAATAGATTACGTAACACTTGGCGGAGTTCAACCAAACCCACATCTATCTTTAGTTGAAGAAGGAATTGCCCTATGCAAAAAAGAAAATGTTGATTTTATTCTTGCAGTCGGCGGTGGTTCTGTAATAGATTCTGCAAAAGCCATAGGCTACGGCTTATATAATGATTTTCCTGTATGGGATATATATAGTAGAAAAAACACACCTAAAGGCTGCGTGCCTGTTGGCGCAGTTCTTACAATAGCCGCGGCAGGAAGCGAAATGAGTGATTCTTCCGTAATCACAAACGAAAAAACAGGTGAAAAAAGAGGTTTTTCAAGCAATTACTGCCGCTGTAAATTTGCCGTAATGAACCCGGCTTTAACATGCAGTCTTTCTGAATGGCAGACGATGAGCGGCGCAACAGACATTATAATGCACACGCTTGAACGCTGGTTCATGCCATGCGATGCAGAAAACTCTGAATTAGTTGATTATATAGCCGCAGGACTTATAAAAACTGTAATGGAAAACGCTCCTGTGCTTTTAAATGATCCTTCAAACTATAATGCACGCGCAGAAATTATGTGGGCTTCAAGCCTTAGCCATAACGGACTTACAGGACCTTTTGGCAACGGCGACTGGGCAACGCACCAGATTGAACATGAACTTGGAGGAATGTTTGATGTAACCCATGGCGCAGGACTTTCAGCAGTATGGGCAACATGGGCAAGGTTTGTATATAAGGATAATGTAAAAAGATTCTGCCAGATGGGTGAACAGATTTTAACCCTAAGGCGTTTAGCAGGCGAATCTGAAGATGACTATGCGCTTCGCTCTATAGCAGAAATGGAAGCATTTTTTAAGTCAATAAACATGCCTGTTAATCTTGAACAGCTTAAACTAAACCTTACAGATGAACAGTGTGAAATTCTGGCAGAAAACTGTACATGGCACGGAAAACGTACCGTAGGACAGGTTAAAAAACTCGGCAAGGAAGAACTTTTCCAAATCTACAAAAAAGCAAGAAGAGCTGAATAAAATGCAGGAAAATTATTTTTCCCAGATTGCAGATAGCGGAATAAGACCTTCAGCACAGAGAATAGCCATATATAAATACCTCTGCGAAAATCATGTGCATCCTACAGTAGACATGATTTACAAAGAACTTTCTGGTGAATATCCGGCACTTTCTCGTACAACAGTTTACAATACACTGAAACTTTTTGCAGACCACGGACTTGTTCAGACAGTTCATATAGATGAAGATAAGCTGCGCTACGATGCAAATACAGAGCCCCATATTCATTTTAAGTGCATTAAATGCAGTAAAATTATGGATATTCCGTGCAGCGGACAGTTAAGCAGGATTAATTCCGAATGCTGTTCGTTTCTGCCGGAAGGTTCTATTGCACGAAAAATACAGACATATATTTGGGGGATATGCCCGAGCTGCTCTTAAATTAAAATCTCTAAAAAAATTCTCTAAGATAGACTCTTTATTTTTCCGAAAAGATAAAAGAAGGCGTTTAAAATGCGCGTTAAATTTGCAGACGTTTTACGCATTTAAAAATACCTTTCAGGAGTCAATTTAATGAAAAAATTTTTGTGGTTACTTTTTACTTTGTTCATGTTTTTTGGTTGCACATCAACGTCAGTACAGAAGGGCGCAGAAGTTGTTGAAGAATTAACACCCCAGAAGCTGATTGAAATGGGGCGCATAGAGGAAGCTAAAGAATTATTTTCTTCCAAGGTTGATATAAACAACGTTGACGAGCACGGAAACACGGCATTGCACATAGCAGCAAAAATGGATGATGCTGATTTATGTACTTACCTTTTGTGCAAAGGAATAGATCCAAATTTAAAAAACTACGACAGTGATACGGCCCTGCATGTTGCCGTAAATTATGACAGTTATGATTCTGCAAGAGTTCTGGCCGCAGAAGACGGTTGTATTTTTACGCGTGATGCAAAAAATCTTACGGCTTTTGAAAAAGCCATTGATAAAAGCGAAACGTATTACGACATAATGATTACAAGCCGCAACGGCACAATCTGTGACGATGAAGGTCAGACAATCATTCATTATTTTGCAAAGAGCGGCAATGAAAAGGCCATTAATTTTGCAATTAAAAAGAATCTTCCAATCGATGAAAAAGATTCAGCAGGAATTACACCGCTTGCTATTTCCTTGCAGAACATGGAAAACGAAAGTTCTGTAAAAATCTGCGCAGACTTGATTAAAGGCGGAGCAAAACCTATTGACTGTAAATATTCTTATTTTGAAGAAGCCGTTGAAAAACGCAATATGAGTTTCAGGCAGAAAGACGGAGAAACTCCGCTCCATATTTCTGCAAGCCTTGGACATTTTGCAATAACAAAGTACCTGCTTGAAAACTATGCTTCGGTTAAAGCACAGGACATTTCCGGCTCAACAGCCCTGCATTGCGCAGTAAGAAGCGGAAATATAGATATTGCCCGTCTTCTTTTGGAAAACGGAGCAGATGTAAATGCATTAGATACTCTTGGCAAAACTCCGCTTCTTTTAATTATTCCGCAGGAAAAGCAGTTTGAAATGTACACCCTGCTGCTTGAAAAAAATGCAGATACAAAAAAACATGATTCTTACGGAGACAGCGTTCTGCATGTTGCTACATTAATGAATTCTTCAAGCGAAGTTTTAAAACTTCTTATTAAATGCGGTGCAGATGTTAATGCAAGAAACAAAGACGGAGAAACTCCTCTTTTGATGGCAGTTCAGATGAACAGCATAGACCAGATTGGTTTTTATGTAAGAAACGGAGCTGATATAAATGCTTATGATGTAAACGGTAACAGTCCGTTAACGGTTTCGTTCACACAGGAAATTCTTACAGCAAAAACCCTTATTACAAAAGATAATGTAGATACAGTTGATTCAAAGGGAAATGCCGCAATCCATACGGCAGTTCTTAAAAATGCACCGCTTGCTATTTTTACATATATTACCCAGCTTACAAATAATATTGATGCACGCAATGCTGAAGGAAATACAGCCTTGTATCTTGCAATCCAGAAAAACAGACGCGACATGGGAGAAGTCCTTTTGAATCTGGATTCCGATATCTTTATTACAAATACAAAAAACTATTCGCCATTGCATCTTGCCTTTACAATGGGCGGCGATATTTCTGAATGGCTGATTACTTCAAAAACAATTAAGGCAACTGACGGCAGCGGAAATACGGCAATGCATTATGCCTGTGAATGGCAGGAAGTAGGAGCAATTACACTTCTTACAGAAAAAGGTGCAGATATAAATGCTAAAAATGCTAACGGCGAAACACCATTATTTTCTGCAGTAAAAGCAGATAATCCGGGCGTTATAGCTTTATTAGTAGAAAATGGTGCAGAAATGAATGCAAGAGACAATTCCGGAAACACCGCCTTGCATTCGGCTGTACGCTGGAAGACTTTTGATTCAGCACTTGCATTGATTAATAACGGATGTTCGGTTGATGCACAGAATTCTTCAGGTATTACGCCGCTTGCAGAAGCCGTGGCAAACGGAAACAAACCGATGTGCAATATGCTGATTGGTAAAGGTGCAGATGTTAATTCAACAGATGCAGAAGGAAGAAGCATATTGATTAATGCCGTTCGCAGACAGAACAGCGAAATGACGGATCTTTTGCTTAAAAACAATGCACAGATTAACATTCAGGAAATGGACGGTAAGAATGTTTTCCATGAAGCAGTTCTTAGCGAAAATGTAGAAATTATTTCCAAAATACAGAAAGCCGGCGGCGCACCGCTTTCCCGCGATAAAAACGGGAACACACCGTTCGCTCTTGCATTGAATAAAAACGAAGAAATAATCCGTGCCGTTGCAGGCAGCAATAAAAACATTGCAGACTCAGACGGAAACAGCCTTATGCATATTGCAGTAGCAAATAAGGCAAAACCGGTAATCATAAATACAATGCTCGAAGAAAAGTTCCCGTGCGATACAAGAAACGCCGCCGGCTACACGCCTCTTTATCTTGCCGCAACCAGCGGACAAACTTACACAGCCGATGCACTTTTGGCAGGCGGAGCAAATCCGTTTACAGCCTGCAACAGCAAAGAAGACTGTACTGTAAGTTTTGCATTGCAGACAAAAAATCAGGCACTTTTGGACACAATAACAAAGTATGCATACAATAAGACTGATTATAAAGGAAATACAATCCTTCATTATGCAGCTAAAACTGCTGATGCAGAAACTGTAAAAAATCTTATTGCC
>JAEEWW010000109.1 GCA_016287815.1 Treponema sp.
ATAGGAAGATTCAAATTCTACAATTCTTTTTGGCACAGCAGAAGAAAGACTTTCTGTTTTTTCTTCAATTTCTTTTTTTATCCGTTCAAATTCTTTTCTGTATTGTTCTATGCTGATTTTGCTGCTTTTATAAATTTCCTTTGATTTTGCAAAATCAAGAATTGTACAGTTTGCATAATCCGGAAACATGACAAGCGATGCTTTTTTATAAATGTCCCTGTTTCTTACAGACTGTTCAAGGTTTATCATCTGTTTTAAGGCTTCGGCAGGACTTGTATTAAAGCTTTCAAGATCTTCATTTAATAAAGAAGAAATTTCTGAAACGATGATTATGTCATAGCCCATTTTTACGGCAATATCTATAGGCGTATTATTGCGGGTTCCTCCGTCCAGATAATATTGTCCATCAATTTCAAACGGTTTAAAAAAAGCCGGAATACTCATGCTTGCGCGAATTGCTTCAGCAATGTCGCCTTTTGAAAAAACTTCGACGTTTCCGCTTGTGAGGTTTACGGTTACCGCCCTGAACGGAATCGGAAGCCGGTCAAAATCGCAGTCAGAAGGAACGGCAAGGGTCATTTTTTTTATCAGTTCATAAGCATATTGTCCTGAAAGAATTCCTGAACCAAGATTTAAATTGAAGCCGTTGTTTGTTTTTTTGAAATCGATAGAAAAAGGGGTAGCATTTTTTTCTGATTTTCCAAGGCGGGTTTCATAAAGTTCCTGAACTTTGTCCTGAAAGATTTCGCTCCAGTTTAAGGAAAAGAACTGTTCTTCCATTTCAGAAACTGTATAGCCTGAACTGTAAATTCCGCCAATGATAGAGCCTATGCTGGTTCCTATAATCATATCAACAGGAATTCCGTAGTCTTCAATCATTTCAAGAACCGGAAGATGTGCAAAACCGCGTGCACCACCTCCGGAAAGAACGAGGGCTACGGACGGCCTGTTCTGAGGCTTTACAGGTGAAGGTATAATCTGATTTTGATTATAAACTTCATCTATAATGGATTTTGATTCTTCTAAATCCATTAGGGCGTCATTTATATTTGTGGCAGCAGATAAATTTGCGCTGTAAGTGAAGTTGTTTTCGTTTGTAAATTTTTGGGCGAAAATACTATTAAAAAATGAAAAAATGAGAATCAGAAAAAATACAATAAAAATTTTGCATGAAGAATTCTTTTGCATAGGAATTATTATATCATATTTCAACAAAGGTTGTTTACAGATTTTGCACCTGAGATGTAAGCGTTTTGTGGATTTGGCGTGAAATAGTGTTTGGCTTGACGTAAGTAAAAAAACTAGGCATACTTAAAGAATGAAAAACATAAAGCGCAGTACAGACCGCTATGTAATTTATGGTCGTGCTGAAGCTCCTGATATTTGTCAAATCCCAGGTATTCTTGCCGATATAAGCAAAGCTGGTTGCAAGCTTCGTTTTCCTCTTCCGCTTTCTATTGATATGGACTATGACTATACAGTCAGAATAACTTTTTCAGAAAGTACACGTACAGTTCCTTTTATACTTATATGTCATCCTCAGTGGGTTAAACAGGAAGATGGTTCAACTGAATTCGGTTGTACATTCCTGCGCTCTCCGGATACTGCACAGCTTCTTGAATATGTAGAACGTCTAAAGAAAGAAGATGATGAAACACGCGAAGCTGAAAATTTTGTAGTAGAAGACATATGCCAGTTCGTATAGAAAAACTTTCCGGCAAGGCATTTTTAGCATTTCCGGAAATGAAGAATCTTCTTGTTTCAGAAATCAAAACACGTTTTAAAATTTCTCTGCATGCAAAAGAATATGGTGATCTTTTGTATTTTTCTGAATGGCCGTATATGGATTCTGACGCTGATAAAAGCAATAGCGGTATCGATGATAATTTTTGCGATAATTGTGACAGAGGAAATGTTCCTTATTGGTGCAGTACAGCGATGGAAGAACCGTTTTTACTGCATTTTGATTCAATAGGAGAAGCCGCCAGGGCTTTAAAAGAAATTCAGCGCAGCTGGGCGCCATATCAGTTTCAGCTTTTCAGGCGCTCATCTTTAATTCAGGAAAAACTTCCATATATTAATTTAAAAACAAGAAAGTTTCCCGTAGAAATTCCAAAGAATCCTGTAGGGCTTTATACTTTAATAGATGAAAATACAATAATTGCTTCTGCAAAAACAACAAGTTTTATACCTGCCGGCAGGATTCAATTTGAAGAAGATCATGAAAATCCTCCGAGCAGGGCATACTTAAAAATTCAGGAAGGTCTTACAATGGCGCATCATTTATTTGGCGTAGATTTTCCTGAATCTGGACAGCGTTGTTTTGATGCAGGTGCATGCCCTGGCGGCTGGACATGGGTTTTAGTTCAACTTGGCTGTAATGTTTTTGCCGTTGACCGTGCAGAACTTGCCGAAAATCTTATGAATAATCCTCTTGTTGAGTTTAAAACGCATGATGCATTTACTTTAAAGCCTGAAGAACTCGGAAAATTTGACTGGGTTTTTAGCGATGTAATCTGTTACCCGGAACGGCTTTTAGGCTGGGTAAAGGTCTGGCTTGCAAGCGGAATGACCAGAAACATGATTTGTACGATAAAGATGCAGGGGGAAATAAACTGGGATATCGTAAAAGAATTTGCCTCAATTCCGGACAGTCGTGTATTACATTTAAATTACAACAAGCATGAACTTACCTGGATTCATGTAGAAAAATAATAAGATCGAATGATAAAAAAGCCGCTACCATATAAGGAGTGGCGTTTTTATCAAACTATCTCAGTTTTTCAGGCTTCTGCCTTTTTCCATGACTCTTCAACTTTCTTTATATATTTTTCTTTATCTTTTTCTGAAAGGAATGAAGAGTTGTATGAATTAATTACAAGCTGTTTGATTTCATCCATGCTGAAATTCAACTTGCTGTGAAGATTCCAGTATTCGTCTAAAAGAGTTACTTTAAAGAATACCGGGTCATCTGTATTTACAGTTACGTGAACGCCGTCATCATACAAGGCACGAATCGGGTGATTTTCAATTTTATCAACGATTTTCTTTGTAAATACGTTGCTTGTTGGGCAAACTTCAACAGGCAACTGAGTTTCTTTTAAATAGTCAATCAGTTTGGAATCCTGAATAGAAGTAATTCCGTGACCAATTCGCTCTGCATGCAGGTAATTTATTGAATCCCAGATTGATTCTGGGCCTACATCTTCGCCGGCATGTGCAACTGCATGGAATCCGTCTTTGTGAGCCTGAGTAAATACGCTTTCAAAATCCTTTGCAGGACCTTTCTGTTCAGCTCCTCCAAGACCGATACCAAGTACGTGTTTGCAAGGAAATTCTTTTATAAGGTTATAATTTTTCATTGCGTTTTCACAGCCAAATGTGCGTGAAACGTCAACAAGAATTTTAATTGTTATGTCTTTTTCTTTTTTAATCTTTTCGATGTTTTTGTCAAAATTTGCAACGATATCTTTGTATGCAAAGCCTTTCTTTAAGAATGCAGATGGTGCAAAGAATGCTTCGCAATAGTTAATGTTGTTTTCTACAAGATAGTCAGCAAAATCCGCAAAAATATAATCAAAATCGTCTACGCTTTGGTATAAATCCTGAACCTGTAAAAAAGCCTGAATGAATCCGTTTAAATCATTATAGGAAAAAAGTTTTTCCTGATCGGCTTTAGTCATGGTTTTGTTAAAACGCTTTTTATATAATTTTTTTATAGCCTTCAGCGTAGGAACTGCTTCTATATGTAAGTGAATTTCTGCCTTTGGTATTTTTTTCATAAAAGAATAAAATGCTTCTTTTTCCACAGGATGCCCCCGAATACTTTCTGTTCTACCTATCGAATATCGGCTGAATTTTGCTAAAACTTTAAGCATTTTTTAAGTTGCGATATGAAAAGTACAAAACAACTTTAATTTATTAAAAATCGCTCGTGTTTTTTTACAGTAAAATGCAAGTTTATTTTATGCCTTAAGAGTTTTTTCCAGCTGAACAACAAGGTCTGCAAAAATATCAAGAGCTGCCTGAATTGGTTTCGGGCTTGACATATCAACACCTGCAACTGCCAGGGATTCTATAGGATAACGTGAGCCGCCTGACTTAAGGAAGCTGAAATAATCATTCTTTTCTTTTTCACCGCCTTTTGTAACGCGTTCTGCCAGCGCAAGAGCGGCAGAAATTCCTGTTGCGTATTTGTAAACATAGAAAGCAGAGTAAAAATGAGGGATTCGTAAGCCTTCCATTTCGCTGTTACTTTCAAAATGCATTTCAGGGCCAAAATAAAGTTCAAGCAATTCGCGGTAAGTTTTACGAAGCACATCAGCAGAAAGCGGAGTGCCATTTTCTACCAAAGTATGAGTTTTTAATTCATACTCTGCAAACATTGTCTGCCTGTGCAAAGTTGCAAGTATGTCGTTTGCGCGCATTGCAAGCAGATAGGCTTTCATGTTTTCATCTTTTGCGGTTGAAAGCAGATATCTGAACAATAATTCTTCATTAAATGTAGAAGCAACTTCTGCTTCAAAAATCGTGTAATTGTATTGCATGAACGGATTATTATGTGCTGAATACCATGTGTGCATGGAATGTCCGCCTTCATGAATCATTGTAAATACATCACGCAGATTTGTTTCTTTATAGTTAAGAAGAATATATGGGTAGCCTGTATATGCACCGTTAGAAAAAGCACCGCTTCTTTTTCCTTTGTTTTCGTAGCGGTCAACCCAGCCGGATTTTAATCCGTTGCACAAAATATCTGTATATTCTTTGCCGAGCGGTGCAAGTGCAGAGCGGCAAAGTTCAACAGCTTCGTTATACGTTGTTTTTGTTTCAATTGATTTTACCAGAGGAACGTAAACATCGTAATGGCGAAGTTCATCTAATTTCAGAACCTTCTTTCGCAGGGAATAAAACCTGTGCAGCATAGGAAGGTTTTCATGTACGGTTTTTATAAGATTACGGTAAACGCTTTCCGGTACCTTGTCTTTGTACAGAGCCTTTTCAAGGCTGGAAGAATAACCGCGTGCACGCATTTCAAAAACGTCCTGATTAACGGAACCTGCATAAAGACCTGCAATTGTATGCTGATGCTGTTCAAAAACATTATAAAATTGTTTATAGGCTTTTTCACGGACAGAACGATCGTGATTTTCCATGAAAAGGCTCCATGTTGATTGAGTTAATGGCTTTTCTTTTCCGTCCACTTCAATATTGCCGAAAGAAAGGTCAACATTAGTTAATACGCTGAAAGTTTTTTCTGCTGTCTGTGCAGTTTCTGACTGAAGTGCAAGCAGTTTTTCTTCTTTTTCACTTAAGATATAAGGTTTTAAATATAAGAGTTTTTCAAGATAGACCTTATAATCTTTAAAATCCGGTAACTTCAGCCATGTTTTTATTTTAGAGTCCGGAATTTCAAGGATTTCTGTGTCAAAAAAGCTGACTTTTGCGGAAGCTTCGGCATATGCCATAGAAAAGCGTCCTTCTCTATCAGCTGCAGAACTGTCTCCTTCATCTGCAGTATGCTGCAATCCTGCATAGCTGCCAACAAGCTCCAGGTTTTTCCAAAGCTTTTCATTAAGGCGAAGTGCATAAAGTAAGTCTGCACACGATTCTGCAAGAGTTCCTTTGCATTTAGCCAGTTCTTCTGCATCTGGTACAATCTGCGATAAAGCTTTTTCCCAATCTTTGTCTGATTTAAATAATGTTGTTAAGTCCCACTTATCTTCTGGGGCTACATCTTTACGTTCTGGAATACTATTTTTCATAAGAGGAATTATATCATATAGAAATTTTTCGGCAATCTCTAATAAAGATTTTCAGAAAAAATAGAATTTTGGGAAAAGTTTTCTTGACAAATGTGACAATATAGGGTAGTATCTTACAACACACATACGACGCGGGGTAGAGCAGCTGGCAGCTCGTCGGGCTCATAACCCGGAGGCCGCAGGTTCGAGTCCTGCCCCCGCTATATTGTTAAATCTTTATGTTATATAGATTTAACACACTACTAAACCCAATGAAGTAGGGCTTAGCGTGATTCAAATTACTAATTTAAGTAAACACTTTAAGTAAAGTAGTTTACGGTCTTAGTGAGGTGAATATGGCTAAGCCTTATTTAATTTTTAAAGCCCATACAGGGATTTATTACGCTCAAATCCGTCTTGCAGATGGAACTCTTTCCAACAACAAATCTACTGGTTGTAGAAACCGTGCAGAAGCTGAACGAACTGTCATGCAATGGATTGTTACAGGCAATATTCCTGTACGTGTTAATTCAAAAGACAGCAAGGTTCAGAGCATCGACAAAATCAGATTATTTAATGATTTGCGAACAGCTGATTTTGATTCTGATGATATTAACACTATCATTAAGATTCTCACAGAAAGAAACTATCTCTACTCTGCTGTTCCAAAAACTTCTAAAGGCAGTATTCCGATTGAAGACTTCCTTGAGAACTTCTGGGATTATGACAAGTCGCCATATGTTAGAGAAAAGCTTGGTAAGAAACAGTCTATTCATCGTCAGTACTGTGCTACCCTTTTAAGCAGAACTCGCCTTTATTGGATTCCTCGACTTGCAGGAAAATGTGTTGCAGAAATCACCCGTAAAGATGTAGATGCATTTTTCTCAAGTGATGAAGCCCAGAAACTTGCACCTAAAACTGTAAACTCAATTATCGAAACAATCACAATTCCTCTCAAATGGGCGTACTATAACGAGCTTACCCAGAACAATTGTTTTGATGGAATCATTAAGTGCTCAAACATCAGTAAGGAAAGAAAGATTCTTGATATGGAAACTGCAACAAAAATTATGGAATTAGATTGGGATAATGACGAAGCAAAAATCGCAAATGAGCTTGCTATGCACACAGGAATGAGAGCAGGAGAAATTCAGGCTCTTACTGTTGATGACTTGGGGGATGATGAAATCTTTGTTCGTCGAAGCTGGTCAAAATATGATGGCCTGAAATGCTGTAAAAACGGTGAAGAACGTTCAGTTCCAATTCCAATTTCTCATCAGCTTTATCTTAAACTCAAGATGCTTGCAGATTTTAATCCACATGATAATGGATTCATTTTCTACAGCACAGTTCCTGAAAAACCTATGGATAGCAAACAGTTCAATAAATACTTGAAACGTGCTTTGAAAGATATCGGTTATGAAAATTCTAGAGAAATCTGCTTTCACTCATGGAGACACTTCTTTTGTTCAAGAATGTTGGATTATGTTCAGGATAAGCGTTATGTTATGGCTCTCTCAGGTCATAAGACGGAAACAATGCTTAATCACTATGCTGCGCATCTTGAAGATGACAAGGTTGTTAATCTGGCTCGTAATGTTATGAAGAAAGTCTTTATCGAACAGAAGGAAGACGAAGAAACAATCAATATGCTAAATCAGAAACTTGAAGAATTGAACAAAGCTAGTGCTTAGAAAATTGGAGAAATGAAAATGGGTATTTTTGGAAATAAGAATAAAAAAAATAATGATAAAGATAATGCAAAGATTAAGATGGTTGAACTTTCACAACTTCGTTTTGACAGAGACTTTAAGAATGTTTTTCAGCAGGATAATGATAAAGTAGCTGAGATAGCTAATGATATGAGGGCTAATGGATTTGATAAATCCCGCCCCATTATCGTGACAGAAGCCTATATCATTGTTGATGGACATTCCAGATTTATGGCAGCAAAAAAGGCTGGACTTGAGAAGG
>JAEEWW010000110.1 GCA_016287815.1 Treponema sp.
TTCTTGATAAGATGATTCAGGAGCATGCAAGAGGAGTTTCTGAAGCATCGTCTGCAGTAGAAGAAATGATTGGAAATATCCAGCAGGTAAATAGTTCTGTTGATAAAATGGCTAATTCTTTTGCCCAGCTGGAAAGACAGTCTCAGGCAGGCCAGCAGAAACAGGCTGCAGTAAATGAAAAAATTCATCAGATTGAAGAAAAATCAAAAATGCTTAGCGATGCAAACCAGGCGATTGCAAATATCGCAAGCCAGACAAATCTTCTGGCTATGAATGCGGCAATTGAAGCGGCTCATGCCGGAGAGTCTGGAAAGGGCTTTGCGGTAGTTGTTGATGAATTGCAAGTTTCTTCAGGAACTATGAAATCTACAATGGAGGATATGGCACAGGTTGCCCAGACAATAAATAGTGCAAGTACGGAAATTTCTGATATTTCTGTTCAGATAAAGAATTCAATTACAGAAATCGGAGAAGAAATTAACCAGTTTATTTCCTGATTTTTTCTTATAGTTGAAATGGCAGTGCAGGCATTTTTGTCCGGCTGCCATTTTTCGCTAAATTGCTTTATTTTCCTGCTACCTGCATTCCGGCTTTTATAAACCTGAACAGGCGTACCGCTCCGTCGTAATAGGAACTTTCTGCATTTGCCAGAGCCTGTTCCAGAGGAATTGTATCTGAAACCGTCGTAAGCATGGAAATTATTCCGTGGTCAAAGATTTTTTCTGCTCCTTCGCCCATTGAGCCGACAAGGGCTACGGCAGGAATTCCGTGCTTTTTGCAGCGGTCGCCAACACCCTGAACAACTTTGCCAAAGCAGGACTGCCAGTCTGTGCGGCCTTCGCCTGTTACGACTAAATCAACGCCTTCAAGCTGTTTATCAAATTCTGTTAAATCTAAAACGGTTTCTATTCCGGATTTTAATTTTCCGTTTAAAAATACTAAAAGAGCTGCGCCTAATCCGCCTGCGGCTCCCGAACCTGCAATTTCATCAGGATTTATTCCAAAGGTTTTTATAATTACATCGCGGTAATTTTGCATGCCTTTTTCAAGACGTTCAAGGATTTCAGGAGTTCCGCCTTTCTGCCTTCCGAATGTAAAAGTTGCTCCGTCTTTACCGCATAAAGGATTTGTTACATCACACATAACGGTAAACGAAGCTTTTTTAACGGCAGGATTTAACCCAGAAATATCGATTGAACAGACTTTTTCAAGGTCGCTTCCCTTACCTTCCAATTCGTTTCCGTTTTTATCAAGGAACTTTGCGCCAAGAGCACGGATACAGCCCATGCCGCCGTCATTTGTTGCAGAACCACCGATAGCAATACTTATATCTGTAAAACCTTCTTTTAAGGCAGCGGCAATTAATTCTCCGGTTCCATAAGTTGTTGTGTTTAAAGGATTACGTAATTGTGCATGTACTAAAGGCAAGCCTGAAGCGACGGCCATTTCCATAACGGCTTTTTTTTCGCCTGATTTTCCGTAATAAGCTTTTATAGGATTCATAAGCGGGTCATGGACTTCTGCATATACTTTTGTTCCACCGCAGGCTTTAATTACGGCATCTGTTGTGCCTTCGCCGCCGTCAGCAACAGGAATGCCTTTGCATTCTACGGAGCCGAAAATTTCATTTGCAGCCTTAGTAAGCATTTGGGCAGACTGTTCACTTGTAATTGTGCCCTTAAAAGAATCCGAAACAAAAAGAAATTTCACAACTGGCCTCCAGAAAACAAAGGATAGAATACAAAAATATGATTTATAAAAAATCGGGGCGCCAATAATAGCAAAAAATCTTTGCCGGGACACGCCCGACAATGACACGATTATAGCCTATTGGTCAGCCCCAAAGATGTTATCTCAAAATAAGAGATAAGATGAAAATTTCAACTATAGCGGCAATACCCAATACAAGCGTGCCGACCGTCTGTGTTTTGTAACCACGATCCGGTGACATTGCACCAAAGTTTGTTACAACCCAGAAATAGCTGTCGTTTGCATGAGAAACTGTCATAGCACCGGCTCCGATTGCCATACATGCAAGAACTGCACGAACCGGAGAACCTAAGCCCAGCACAGGAAGAAGCGGAGCAACGATTCCTGCTGTTGTTGTAAGGGCAACAGTTGAAGACCCCTGAGCACTCTTTAAAATTGCTGCAAGAATGAACGGGAAGAAGATTCCCATTGCACTAAGAACAGTTGCATGTTCCTTGATGTAATTAACCATGTTGCTGGAAGCAATTACTTTACCAAGAACACCACCGGCAGCCGTTACAAAAAGGATTGGTCCAACTGTTTTAAGTGTTTCATTTGTAAGTTCATAGAACTTATCTGCTTTGCCAGAAAGTTTAAGCTGAAGGATAGCCAGAATAGCACCAACAGCAAGAGCGATAATTGGAGTTCCCAAGAATGTGAAAAGATTTGCACATGCACCGCTCATTTTTGCCATTGCTACGATTGAAGATGCAGCCATAAGGATAATCGGAACGATAATAGGTGCAAGAGCACTTACGCCGTTCGGAAGTTTTCCGTAAGAAGCAACAAGTTCTTCGTAAGTTTTGCTGACTTCGCCTGCATCAGCTTCGTCATCAGCTTTTACTTTCTGTCCGATATAGTTTGCATAAACAACACCTGCAATAATCGGGAAAATTGAACAAAGAACACCAAGTCCGATTACAAGAAGAAGGTTATCGCCGATTCCCAGAATATTTGCTGCAGCAATTGGGCCCGGTGTCGGCGGAATAAAACAGTGAGAAATAAACAGACCGCTTGAAAGTCCAACTGTCATTGCAACAGAAGAAGCTCCAGTTCTGTTTACCAAAGCCTTGCGGATTGGGTTTAAGATTACAAAGCCTGAGTCGCAGAATACAGGAATTGAAACTACCCAGCCCATAAGTTCCATTGCTAAAACCGGGCGTTTTTTGCCGACAATTTTGATTACGATATCAGCAAGTTTAAGGGCAGCACCTGTTGCTTCAAGGATTGTTCCAATGAGCGCACCAAGGATAATTACAATACCGATGCTTGAGAACGTTCCTGAAAAGCCTGCACCAATGATGCCTGCAATTCCCTGAATTTTCTTTCCGTCGATTGTACGGTCAGTAATCGGAATGCCTGCAACAAGGCCGAGCAGCAGCGAAATCGTCATAATGGCGATAAACGGATGCAACTTCCATTTTGAAATGGCGACAATCATCAGTACTATCGCCAAAACGAAGACAAGAATTAATGGAAAACCTGTCATAAATAATTCCTCCTTTTTAAAAGTTGATTAGCAGCAAACTTTTAAATTGAAAATTTGTACAAGTTGTCATAATGCAACTTGTAATTTAATTGTACATCGTTTCAGGAAATAAGCAAGAAAACATACTAAGGTTCTAGTACGCAATTTCACCAAAATCTACGAGTGTGCCGCCCATATATTCAGCTTCAAAATTATCGTGCGTTACGCAAATTATCGTACGGCCGCCGGCATGGGCTTTTACGTAATCCATAACTTTTAATTTTAATTTTTCATCAAGGCCCTTAAAAGGTTCGTCCAGAAGAAGCAGGCCGGACTTGTAACACACGGCACGCGCAATGGCAACACGCCTTTTCATGCCGCCGCTAAGATTTTTTATGCTTTCAGTTGCACTGCCGGAAAGTTCTAGTTCAGCCAAATGGTCGAGTATAGTTTCTATTTTTATTGACCGGCCAGTAACGGCCGAAATGTTGCTTATGCATGAAAAATCTTCGCAAAGCCTGTTTTCCTGAAAAACGCAGGAAATACGTTCAGGGATTCCGCTTATAGTTCCGCTGTCTTTTTGCGTAAGTCCTGCAAGAATCCGCAAAAGTGTGGTTTTCCCGCAGCCAGAAGGACCTTTTATGCAGGTAATTTCACCTTCCTTAAAAACAAGCGATATTCCGTTAAGAACGGTTTTCCCTTCATAGGATTTAGAAACTGAATCAAGGATTATATCGCTCATATTTTTTCTATCCTGCTGAAAAACAGCTTTATAAGGTGAATAAGGATTTTTTCAAGTGCAACGCTTAAAATTACGATTATTATTGTCCACGCAAAAAGGTCTGCATTTGCAAAGTAGATTTTTGATTCGTACAGTTTTTCGCCGATTGAGCCTTTTACAACACCGATTACTTCCGCAGCTGTTCCTGCTTTCCACGCCATGCCCATTGCAATGCTTGAAGCAGAAATAAGATACGGTTTTATTGAAGGAAGGTATATAAAAATGAATTTTCGCCACCATGGAATTTTAAATGATGACGCCATTTCCAGAAGTTTTACATCAGTTGATTTTATGCCTGCAAGAATGTTTGAATAAACAACCGGAAATACAATTAAAAAAGCGATAAAAACAGTAAGCTGCGTAAAAGAAAGCCAGATAAGGCATAAAATTATGAATGATGCAACAGGAACAGATTTTATGGTTATTACATAAGGCCATAAAAGAATTTCTATTATATGGAATCGTGAAGCAAACACAGCAAGAAGGATGCCTGTTATTATGGCTATTATACAGCCTGAAGAAATCCGTAAAAGCGAAAAAATAATCGTCTTGAAAAAGCCTTCTTCAAGCCATATTGTGCAAAGTCTTACTGCAACCTTTACAGGAGAAGCTAAAAGCATATCCATGCCGACGGCAACAGAAATTATGTGCCAGAGTACAAGGGCAAAAAATATGCTTACAGCTTTTTGAATTACAGATTTTTCTGAATCTTGGTTTTTATTCATGGCTCCAGTAAAAATCTTCTGCAGGAAGTTTTCCGCCTGTTACAGCCGGCTTCTGCTTGAATAAAACTTCAAGATAACCGCTTACAGATTCCTGCATTTCTTTTCCTGTAATGCATACAATGTTGCAGTACGGAATTGCCTTTTGTGCAACCGGTGCTTTTACAATATTGTATTTTTCAACAAGATTTGCAGCTTCCGGAATGTTTTCGTTTACATATTTTGCAGAAGCGGCATATTCTTTTAAGAAAGTTTTTACAGCCTTTTTATTTTTTTCAAGGAAATCCTTGCGGATTATAAGTCCTGCCGTAATGAATTTGCTTCCATTTTTAAGTGAATCCCATTCTTCCGTAAGATTCAGGGCAACACGCAAATCTTTGAGTTTAGTTCCTGCAACTGTTACAAACGGCTGCGGCATCATTGCAACGGCATTTTCCTTTGTTGCCATAAGGGCAACAATTTCTGTTGGTTCACTTTTCCATTCAACGGTCAGGTCTTTGTCTAAATCCAAACCGTTCTGAGAAAGAAGGTATCTTAAAGCAAATTCCGGAGTTGTACCTTTTCCGGTTGCATAAATTGTTTTTCCGGCAAGGTCTTTTAAATTCTGTACGGAATTTCCGCCTTTTTCTACTATATAAAGAACTCCGAGTGTATTAACCGCAAGCATTTTTGCCTGTCCGTTGGATTTATTGTAAAGAATTGCACCAAGATTTGCAGGAACTGCCATAATGTCAAGTTCGCCTTTTAGAAAGCGTGGAGTAAGTTCATCTGCGGAAGCCGCCATGGTAAATTCGTATTTGTTTTTTGTAAGATTATTTTCGGCATCGTCAAGAAGTTTTACCATGCCGATTGTTGTAGGTCCTTTTAAGCCTGCAAGACGGATTACCTGGTTATTAGATTTTTTACCGCCGGCAAAAATACAGGCTGTCATAAAAACAGTCAGCGCAACTGAAATGATTTTTTTAATGTTTTTTAAAGAAGTTTTCAATTTTTTCCTCCTGTATACTGTAAACAACGCAACGTACACAATTAAATTATCGTACAAACAAAGTTTCATTTCAACTGGTTAAAGGCCGAGTCTGTTCGCGGCTTCTTCTAAATATAGCTAAACAAAGCTGAAACAAAATGGCGTTTTTGTCAGTTCGCAAAATCAGGGTTATAATAGAAGATACCTGTTTTTTTATTTTATGTGGAGAAAAGGATATGTTACGCAAGACTGTTAAAATTTCGTTATTTACAAAGCTTTTAGTTTTTCTGCTGGCAATAATTGTTTCTGCAACAGCGATAATCGGTTCTGTTTCTTACGGAATATCTGCTAAAGCACTTAAAACTTCCGTTACAAGACATCTTACCGTTTTGTCTGATGACCTTGCCAACACAATTACAAGCCTGAATGAAAAAGAGTTTGCCATTATAGAAGGCCTTGCAAAACTTGATATTCTTGCAGACGAGTCTATTTCGCTTGCAGAAAAACATCAGGTTTTAAGGGGCGTTATCAAAAAGATGGATAAACGCTACGAAAACCTTGCTTTTTATGACAAAGACGCAAATGCAATGCTTGCAGACGGAACTGTAAGAAACTTTGCAGGCGCTCCATATTTTGAAGCCGCAATGAAAGGTAACCGCTTTATTTCAGAACCTATGTTCAGTCCGGTTACAAACAGTGTTTTGCAGAACTATTGTGTTCCTGTTTATGGAAAGAACAATAAACCAATCGGAGCAATCGTACTTATTATCAATGGCAACGAAATTCTTGAAACAGTAAAAAATATTGACATGGGTAACGGCATTCATCCTTCTGTAATAAGCCGCTCAAGCGGAAAAACTATAGCAAATGCAAATCCTAATACAGACGAAAACGCACAGGAAGGTGAACTTGATAAAACAAAAGGTCTTGGCCTTGTTCTTGAACACGTTTTTGCAGGCATGGAAGGACAGGAAGATTTCTTTGATCCTATGCTGAAAATCCGGATGATTGTTTCTTACAAGCCGATTCCAAAAACTGAGTGGAGTATTTTTGCTGTTGCTCCTTATGATTTTTATTACGGTTCATTAAAAACAATGCGTTTTACAATCTTTGCAATTATTGTAGGAACAATTGTTGCAGCCGTATTTATCAGTGCCTTTATAGTTAGATTTATTGTACAGCCGCTTATAATCGTTAAAAATTCAATTACAGAAATCGCAAGCGGCAACGCAGATTTAACAAAACGAATCAATACTCATTCTACTGACGAAGTTGGAGATGTAGTAACCGGCTTTAATGGATTTGTTGAAAAACTTCAGAACATCGTTAAAAACCTGCTGCAATCAAAAGACAATCTTGTTCAGGTTGACAGCGACTTACAGTTAAGTACGCAGGAAGCTTCTTCTTCGATTATTCAGATTATTTCTAATATTGAAAGCGTAAAAAATCAGATTTTGTCACAGTCAAATTCAGTACAAGAAACCGCAGGCGCCGTAAACGAAATCAGTTCAAATATTGAATCTCTTGAAAAAATGATTTCACACCAGTCTCAGAGTGTTGAACAGGCATCTTCTGCGGTAGAAGAAATGATTGGAAATATCAGTTCCGTAAATAATTCTGTTACAAAAATGATTGAATCTTTTACCCTGCTTGAACAGAATTCAAATGCCGGAATTGCAAAACAGTCAAATGCAAACGAAAGCATTATGGAAATTGAAGCCCAGTCTAAGATGCTTCAGGATGCAAATACAGCCATTGCAAATATTGCAAGCCAGACAAACCTTCTGGCCATGAATGCGGCAATTGAAGCCGCCCATGCAGGAGAAGCCGGTAAAGGTTTCAGCGTTGTTGCGGATGAAATCAGAAAACTTTCAGAAACTTCAACGGCACAGTCAAAAACAATTGGTGCAGAACTTT
>JAEEWW010000018.1 GCA_016287815.1 Treponema sp.
ATCGTTTGAAGTGCTTTCTTTCTGCACCTTTTCCAAAATCTGTATGCTATCGGCATTGATGTAGATTTTAGATTTCTTCAGCCCGTCTTTTTCCCAACGGTCTTGTTTAAGTCTGCCAGATACACCGATAAGCAATCCTTTGTGGATTTTTGCCTTGATGTTTTCGGCAGGCTTGCCCCAATAAACTACATCAAAATAACTTGTTACATCTTCCCAATTATCGCCTTTTTTTCGGCTTTCATTGTTCGCAACGTGCAAAGTCAATTTTGCAGTTCCCGTTGAGATATACCCAAAATCATTTTCTCCGATTTCCTGTGTTACCCTACACACAATAACCAAGCTATTCAAGTCTGTCATAAATACCCCCTTACAACTTGAAAAATTAAATATATTACCGCTAAAGCGATAACCGAAATATAAAAGGCTTCGGCTTTTGAAGGCTTCCACCTTTTATAAAATTTCCCCCGTTTATTTCTGATTTCCCACATATCAGAAACCCCCTGCCTATTCGGGTATGACACCCTTCAAGTCTAACTCACATTCACGAGCCAAATCCCAGCAAACAAAATAACAGAATGTATCTACCAAGTTCGGCTTTGTTCTGCCTTCTGCTTCTGCCTTTGCAACGTGCTTTTGTGCAAGTTCAAAATCTTTGTCGATTAAATCCTGCAACTGCTTTTTTGTTTCTTCATTCATATAAAGCCCCCTATCTGCTTTTGATATTTACATCTTAACACATATCTTCTTTATTGTCAACACTTAAAAGTCAACCCCAAAGAACCAACTGCATATTGAACAAAACTGTTTGCCATTTCCTTTCTGTGAAGTTCTACATCTTCGGAAGGCTTCAAACTTTCGTCTTTTTCCTGTATCTTTCGCCTGCACCTTCCAACGCTTTCTATTGTCGGTAAGCCGTATTTTCTATAGTGCAGAAGATAGTCGTGTGCAGATATTCTTTGCAAAGATTTCCCCATTCTCTGCAACCTGTTTTCAATGAGCATAGCATAAAGCAAATCGTCACTTGCTCTGGTCTTGGGTTCTGAAATCAGAAATCCCCGCACTTCTTTTTCAAGTTCTTTCAACTTCATTCTTCCACCCCCTTTCTATACTTGCCGATATACCAACCCGCCCGCATATTTCTTTCTGTTTTTGTCTTTCCAGAAGAAGCAAAGTTTTCGGCTTTCTGTCGCAGTTCTTCCGATACATTCATATTGTCATAAACGGCTTTTCTTTTTTCCTGTTCTGTCTGCTTCATTACCTGCCCCCTTTTATAAACTCTTGCAGAATTTCTTCCGTCACTCCGTTTTTGTATTTTTCTTTTATTTCCTGCAACCTTTCTTTTGAGTTTTCATATTTAAGCCCACTATACCGAAGCATAAGCGGCCTGCCCAAACCTTGCTTTCTTCTGATTGCATAATATTTTGTTTTACTCAACCCTAATTCAATCCACGGAGCTTTTGCCATTATTTGCCCCCTTTACTTTTGACAGATCCAAATCTGTGTTGAACTCATAGTCATAGAAGCCAATAATTTCACAAATTAATATTCCTGCCAATCTTGAAAAATAAAGGGTAATATCTAACTCCCCTTTGTAAACCATTTCTTTTGTTTCGTTGATTAAACCCTGCACAATTCTCGCTCTGCATTGTTTCTGTTCTTTTGTCATTTTCTGCCCCCTATTTGAAATATGTTATTCTTTCGGCTTCTGCTTCAAATTCTTCTTTGGTCTTTACGATATATACCCCGTCAACATAGCATTGTTTTTCTTCGTCCCAATCGTAAACCATACCCGAAAAATAAGGCTCTTCCCCTGTTGCCTGCCCGTCTCTTCTCTGAACAAGACCAAGCCACCTTTCCCCCTTTACAACAAAAGGCTTTCCGTCAAGGTCGATTGTATAATCTTTTACCCATACACTAGCAAACATATTCTGCCCCCTAGTCGTGATAATCTGCAAGGCTTCCAACATTGATAACTTCTTCTACTTCGTTATCGTCATAAAGTACCTTGCAGTTTGCAATTGCCATAGCTTCGATTTTTTTCAAGTTCGGGCTTCTGGCAACTAACCTTTCCAAAATTACATCTTCGGGTTTAAAATCCCCGCCTTCTGCCGTCGGTGTAAACTCCCCGATAACATAACCTTTACAGGCTTTAATTCCTGTTGCTTCTTCTTTGAAGTCAAAATCTGCTCTGATTTTCATTTTATGCCCCCTATACTTTTGCGGGGCTTTTATACCCCGCTTGTTTTTTATGCTATTTCAAGGGCTTCTACTTCTGCCCAAGAAAAACCACGACTTACTAATTCACATTCGATAATATCAATCGAATTAAGAAGTGTTTTGTCTGCAATATAGCCACGTTCAAACGCAAGCCACATTTTTGTTTTCAAATCTTCAATAAGATTTTCTGTTGAAGTTGCTTTGTAAGTGTTATTAAATGTATTCATAATCAAGCCCCCTTGCTTTTGTTTATACTTAATCTTAACACTTATTTTATAACTTGTCAACACTTTTTAATCAAAATCAAAAGATAATTGCTCATATTCTTTTTTCGGCGGGTGCTTACAGATAACTTCCCCGTAATACTTTTCCCAATCGTACCGAACAAAATAAGGACATCTGTTTTTTCCGCTTCCGCTATAACATTCGTCATTCTGCAAATCCCTTTCACCGAATGGGCAAGGGTGATATGTTACTTTATCAAAGCACTTTGTTTCGGGATTGTATTCCCTTTTTAATTCTTTTTTGAAGTGTGTCATATTTTGCCCCCTACATTAAATAAAACTTTTGATAATCTTTATATGAAATATTAAAGCCGATTGTTTTTGCATAGAATAATTGCTTTGCCCGTTTTATCTGCGTTTCGGTGCTGGTAATAATAACCTTTTTTATTTTCGGGGCTTTCTTTTCTGTTCGGGTCTTTTTCCCTTCCAAGAAGCTTCTAAAATCCCATTCGTTTAATTCGTTATATTTATGCGGGTTTTCTTCTGTTCCCCAAGTCATTCCGTAAGTTTCAAAATTAAAGATTACATCTTCATTTTTACATAACAGGATTTGACAGGGCTTTGAATAAACTTCATATTCTTGTTCCAGAAGGGCAAGCGTTTTTTTCGCTTCTGCACTTGAACAACCTGCCATTTCTTTTATTTCGGCTTGTGTATCTCGCAACGGATCTACAACTATTCTATCCCCGTCTTTGTCTTTTAATTTTACGTAATAATCAAACAGCATTTTTTCACCCCCTTAAAAAAGGCGGGTTTCCCCGCCCTGTTGTTTTACTGTTCAATCATTTTTTTATAATAAGGACACCACTTACAAACATTGCAGTAAGAATTGCAACGCACATCTTCACCTTTTCGGAACTCGATATATTCACCACCAAGTTCTTTAAGAAGTGCGTTTGCTTCTTCTTCTGATTTACAAACCTTCAAGGCGGTCTTTCGTCCTGCTTTCATAATAGCCCAAGTATCGCCCTTACTCCATCTTTCGTCTGGAGTACAACCTTTTAATTCGCTATCGGGTGTATTTTCGTTTGCTTCAATATCTGCAATTTTTTCTTTGATAAACTTTTCGATTTCTGCAAGTCCGTTTTCTGTTACATCAAATTGATAAACATAAACAGGGCTTTGCGGATAAGTTGGATCTATTTTTGCTTTGCTCTTTGAATGGTCTTTTATTAAAGCTATGAATTGACAACGCTTAACATTCAAACCGCTTTGTTTCATAAGCCAAGCATAAATCATTCCCTGCTTATACCAATCGTCAAAATCCTTGTAAATGATTTTCCATACTGCACAGGTTTTAAAGTCTGCAAGTATTTCGTTCTCCATATCGTAATTGTCTACTCTGCCCGTAACAGTAGAATTTCCAACCTTTACAGAAAACTTTTCTTCTTTGAACGCATTGTCCTGTTGTTTTTCAAAGATAGAATGTACTGCGGTTCCCCAGATAGCCCAAACGCTATCGCTGACATCTACTTCGATTTCTTCCCAATGCCTTTCGGTCAAAAGAATATCTGTTGCCGAATGTAGCAAAGTTGTAGCCGAATAACAACCCTTTTCGTTGTGTCTTTCAAGGTTTACCGCATTGCAGAATGCCTGTGGTAAATTCATAGAATTAAGTAACTTCATATTAAAGCCCCCTATTATTTATTTCTTCCCAAAGGAAGTTAATTGCCTGTTCTTCTGTCTTGATGTACTTCTGCGACATCAAAACTTTTTCAACGCTTTCTTTCAAAATGGCTTCTGCGTTGCCTTCTGCCATTTCGTAAAACTTTAAAACCTTTTCCTTTACGCTCATTTATTGCCCCCTATGTTTATTATCTTAACACCATTTTAATTTATTGTCAACACTTTTTTGCACCTTTTATTATTGCCTGCGGAATATAAAATTCTTCCCACCGCCACTTGTTTTCTTTGTAATATTTTTTGTTATATGCAATCAGTTTTTCTCTGTTTTTTATTCTATAGGTTTTTTCCTGTTCCTTATGCGTTTTGTAATACTCCCGCCTTTTTTCTTTTTCCGTGTATTTATGTTCAAGGTAATATTGATGGCGGTATATTTTCCTTTCTGCCTTTGTCATATTGCGTTGCTCCATTTATTTTTCTAAGAGTTCTGTTCCCCGCTTTCCTTGATAATACCTATTTATTAGAGTTGTTATAGGAATATTATTACTTTCTGCCAGTCTTCTTAAATATTCCCTAATATTTTTCTTTCCTTTTCTGGAATACTTTTCTCTAAAAACATCTTCGATTCGGGTACATTGATTTATTCTTTGATAGACAATGCTTTCACTCACCCCTATTTTTAACGCAATATCTTTTACAGAATATTTTTGCCCTTTATATTCATAAAGATATTCTTCTTTGATTTTATGTTCACAAAGAACAACAAATATTGTTTCTAATTCTAGTTCATCTCTGCAAACTGTTATAAGCTTATTATACTTGTATATTGCAAACTTATCCCTAAACATTTTTACAGAAAAACCTTTTGTCCTGTATTTCATATCCCATTTTTCTACTGTCATATTGCGTTGCTCCCGTCTGATTTACCAAACCACCCGTTATTGTTTGAACTAGTCGCAATCCCGCACCACTCCAGAAGCCTTTGCATTTTTCCACCGCAGGAAGAACAAACCTGTTTTTCTTTTTCTTCGTCATAGTCTTTTATGGCAATTTCTTTTTCTTCTTCTGCCCCGCAATTCTTATTTATACAGAAAAACCGATATTTCATATTTCCCCCTATTGTCCTTTTACTTCTACACCAAGCACCCAATTATCTTTTCCCATAGTTTCTTGTATACGCACGATTTCTTGGTGGATCAGAAATCCTGCAATAAATATTTTTTCTTCTTCTGTCTTGCAGAATGACTGTATGTTTTTTATCTGCAATTTTAGTCGTTCTGGAAGTTCATTGTTTTTGTACATCTCATATACGTTTTTCATTTTATACCCCCTTTTTAATCGGTACTGCATATTTTAATGTTACACCGCTTTTTCTTTGTGCTTCGATTTTTTCATTTTCCCTTTTTTCTTTTACGCAACAGGAAGCACAAGGGCAAGTAGATAAGTTATGACATTGCCAATCTGTTTTTCCAAAGTGCCAACAAAAACTCAATTCGCTTTTCGGGCAATCATAACAGTTATTCGGTCCACAGGTTTTATTGTATCGGATAACTTTTGCGTGGGATTTTTCTTTACTAACTTTTACTGCCTTTGCAGTACATAATAAATCTTTATGATAACAGTCGGGGCATTTAGGAAGGGTAAAATCATACTCGCACCCGCATTCCATACATACCGCCCAATAATATATCGGGGATCCTTTGCCCGTGATTTTAATTTTAATCTTTTCTAAAACTTCCTTTGTCGGTGTTCCCTTTCTTGCTGGGTACTCTTTTTTTAATGCGTCAAGATAGTTTGCCTTTTCGCTTTCTGTAAGATATTTGAGATTATTCTCAACCCATTCTTTTGTTTCTTCGTCTAAAAAACCATAAGCCATTTGAATTTCGTTTAACATATTTTACCCCCTATTCAAGCCCCATTTCGTGCCATTTTTCTTTCTGCCATTTATAATATTCTGCCCCCTGCGGTCTGCCCTTTTCAAGCCAATCCGCCCTGTTCTGCCAGAATGTTCCTGTGTCAAAATCTTTTTCCTTTTCCATCTGCTTTATGAAGTTATCGCAGATTTGTTCTTTGTCTGTTTCTTTATCGTATTTTGAAATATCGAAAAACTCTGGAGTATATTCCGTAAAGCTTTTACAGAATGCACCAAAGGAAAAAGATGTTTTCCAACTTTCCATATTTGAAACGATAAGATAATTCTTCAAAGCCTGCAATATGTTTTCGGGGCTATCTTGTTTTAATAATTGCAGAATGTCCCGCCCTTCCTTGCATTGAAAATTAAACAAGCCTTTTGAGATAGGAATTTTATGTTTCGGACTTGAACTGTTATGTGCTTGCAGAAGGTTGAACATTTCCCCGACAATATAAACATCTTCTTTTTTTGGAATAAACTCATTTTGAACATAAGAAGGCACGCACTCATTTTCTGCTTCTATCTGTGTATCTGTATCTTTCTTTAACTCTGTATCTGTCTTTAACTCTGGTGTACAATCTTGTAACATTTGTACACCTTTTGTACACCCTGCAATTCTTTTTCGATAACTTGCAATTCTTTCTGCTTCTGTTGAAGATTTCCCGATTAAAGTTTGAATATCAGACATAAACAAAACTTCATTGTCTGTTTTTGTAACAAGCCCCAATTCTTCAAACATTTCCAATGCAAGTTTCATTTTTGCAATATCTATTCTCAAGACTGTTGCAAGCATTTTTAAGTCATAAGGTAACATATTTTTGAATGTCAAAGCCCCGTCATTTTTTAATGACAACAGGCACATTCTTAAATAAATATTTTGATAAATAAGTCCGTCTGGCAGACTTTCCAACACAAGCATTTCTTCGCTAGAAAAAAAACTGTCCTTTAATTTTAAGTAAAAATATTTTTTATTTTCACTCATTGTTATAACTCCTTTTCGACCAACAAAAAAGACTTTCCATCTGCCCTGTCGGTAATCAGCCGAAACCCGCCCATTCAGAAAAGCGGATATACAAGACAGATAAAAAGTCTTTCTCTTGGTCTGAATGTATTTTATCGGGTGATTAAGTCCGACACCTTTATATTATACCATAAAATCGTATTTGTAAAGTATGAAAAAAATAGGGAAAATTTCCGCTATTTTCCCATAATTTCCCTAATGCGTATTTTCAAGTTTTTTAGTGCAGGAAGGTCGACTATGAAATTTGCCCTATAATGCCCCTAGGATTGAAAAAACAGGGGGTATCTGCGTTAAACCGATATATTTCACATTGAGTTTATTTTGCGTTGAAAATCGATTTTTTCGGGGCATAAAAAAACCCGTTCGGGAGTGTTGCACTCGGAAGAAGCCGAACGGGAAAATTTCTTTTTTTAGTCCTTCAAGCTAGGGGGCTAAAAGGATAGATAATTTATATTACATCAAAAATATTCTTTTGTCAAAAATAAAACCGCCCTGCCGTTAATAACGAACAAAAGCGGTAATTCCAATTACAGAAGCAATTGTATTATATCACTTTATCATTTCTTCGACAACTGTTCCCCACGCTTCCCACTCCTGCACCAAGTGTTCGTAATAGTTTATTATCTGTGCATAGTCCTGTAAATCTTTCGGGGCTTGGATCTCTTTTCTTTGTGGCTTCGGTGGTAGTACATACACCTTTTCAATTTTAGTGCTTCTGCACCCTGTCATTGTTTGCAGAAATAATAGCACTAACAATATCGCTAATTTCTTCATCTGTTTTCGCTCCGTTTATCTTGTCGCTTATTTTGTCCGCTTCCTTTTTTATCTTTGCAATATCTTCTGCGTTTTTCATTAAATACGCAATGTTTTTTTGCAGGCTTTCGGCTTCCATTTTGTATGCTTCAATCTGATTTTTCAGTTTCTTGTTGTCTTTGTAAACCGCATAAAACGAAGCCCCGAAAATTAAAAGAAGCACCAATAACGCAATAATGATTGTCAAACTTACGCTCATTCTTCTTCCCCTTTCTTTTCAATCCAATTATCACGGCAGATATTAAAATCAATTGTTCCAAGCCCTACCCCGTAAGCAAAGCCGATTGACAACCATATTTCTTTTATCTCTGCTTCTGGAAGAACACCAACCCAATGCAAAACGCATAAAGCAAAGCCCACAACAATTAAAATTATTTTTATTAAAAGGCTCGTATTTTTCACTTTCATTTTTTACCCCCTTTTTCTTAAATAGCCTAAAAGATTTTCTTTGCCCCGCAACCTTATTCTAGCCCCGTCCTGCTTGAAGCCGTCCTGTTCAATAACAATATAACTGCCTTCAAGCAATCCTAAACAGATTGCAACGTGTCCGTATTTATTAGTAACTGTTTCATTCCAGATAAGAACATCACCCGCCTTGCAGGTTTTGGAAGAACTACGCAAAAAGTATTTTTTTTCTACGGGCATTCTGTGGTAATCTAAAAACAAATCTTTAGCACCGCCCGAAGAAGAACAAGAGCCTGTATGCTCTTGAATATTCAAAACATCTTTGACATACTGCCGAAACAGATCCACGCAATGAAAACCGAACACTCCGTCAAAATCAACCTGTTTCCCGTCATACTTTTTTACAAACTCGCTTAATGTCATTTCTACCCCATTATAAACTTTATAAGAAGTGCAACCCCTTCACCAAGAATTGCAATCAGAAGCCCGATAAGTTTTGCTTGATATTTTTTTTCTGTTTCCGAAATTGCAAGTTTGATTTTCATATCAACAGAATCGTTTATTTTTTCTGCAATTTTATCTGGCATTGTTTTCAAATCGTCTTTGATTTCTTTTATGTCGGCTTCCACTTGTTTCACCCTTTCCGTAATTACTTCTTCATTCATAGTTCCACCCCTTTTTAAGTGTACACCCTTTTTTTCTTCGTGTCAAAATCCACTTTCTATAATATGCAATCTGTCACCTCTAATGCTGTTGCCCAGTACGCAAGACAAAATCTTTATGTTGGTTGTAGTTTCAATGGCACAACAATAACGGTTATAAACAATCTAGGAAGGTCTGACTTAAAAATAGAATGTATTGGGCAGAAAGACGGAGAAACTTTTTCTTATGTTTTACGAACAACATTGAGTTCTAACAATACACCACAAACTATATCTTCTTATAGTGGCAGACAACTTAATCAATATGATATGTGTATAGTAAATATTATAAACAACAATAACTATGTCATAGGGTCGGGCATTATTGCAAACATAAATAGCAATCAAATGGGTTTGAATATTTTCTGCTAATTCTTTATATCACAAGGAATTACAAGTCTGCTACTTCAATACAGAACCATATATCATAAGTTCCACTTTCGTCACAAGTTGTAAGAATACCCATATTGTTATCTTCGTAATTGCATATTAAAGTCGCTGTGGCATTGTTTGAACACCTTGCAAAAGTTCTTACAAGTCGTTTTCCCGAAGGAACGGGAGGTGCAGGATAAGCACGCATACCCCACCAATCTGTTCTTCCACTTGTAAGAGTAACTCTTCGCTTGTATGTGCTTTCTATAATTGTCGTAGAAGATGGCACAAGAGTCTTTGCAACGGCATTAGAGGAGACAGATTGCATATTATCGACAGTAACTTGATTGACAACTGTTGTTCCCTGCGTTGTTATATTGCCATCTTCATCAACATAAATAATCGCAACATAAGTTCCCGAATTAAGAACAAGATTGCTTGCCCCTGCCTTGCCCGTTGTCAAGGTGAGTTTTCCACCACCCAACTGCTTGAAATAAATGTGATAGGTTTTCGCACCTGTCTTTTCGTCATCAAGATAAAGTGTGAATGTGCTTCCACCACTTGCACAAGTTCCCTCAAAGCCGATTATGTTGTAGGTAACATCTGCCTTCGGCATTGTTGTATCAGTCGGGATTGTGTACCACCTTACACTATCAGTTGAATTGGTCTTGTTGCTTGCTTCCTGTATCTTACGCAACATCAACTGCAATTGGTCTGCAAGATTGTTCTGTGGCTTTCCAAAAGCAAAACTGATGTCATAACTTCCCCAAGTCCAATGCTCCGTAATAGACAAAATCTGTGCCTTTGCGGATTTACCCGAAAATGCAACTGTTACAGTATCGCCTATGTCATACTGCTCTCTGAAAACATAAGGGCATTTTGCAAGCCCGTTTCCGTTCATTGTAAGTGTCTGTCCGTACTGTGTAAGCATTGACAGGGCTTCTGCTTCATACTCTGCTTCAATGGTCAAGGAAGATTGATTGTCCCAACTTTCAAATCGGTCTAAACCTGTCGGGCTTCCATCTTCGCCTTCGTAAATATCCCTGTCGTCATTCTGACCCTTGCCACCGATATAAATTGCATTAGAAAAAGCTTCTGAACTGTCGGTAAAATCCCCGTTGGCAAGGCTTTCGTAATTCGTGTCAAATCGTACTGTCTGCGATAAGTCCTGCCCCGAAAAAACTTCAAGCGTTAAACTAGTTCCGTCAAAGCTCATTCGCCACCCGATTTCTGATTGTGTCGCAATCGTCTTGCAGACTTCGTAAAGGTTAGTAAAGTTTTCCGAAACAGAATAAACCTTGCCTTTTGCGTCTGCACTTGCAGGAATTGTGTTTGCAATCGGCAACTGTCTTTTTGCTTCTGCACTACTTCCACATTGGTCTTTAATCAGATTACGCAGGACAATTTCGCCTTTGTCGGTCATAGCCCACAATCCGTTTGAGTTCATATTTTTTATAACTCGCCTTTTCAAAATATATCTTGCGTCACGACCTGTAATTGTTCTAATCTGTGAGCCTTTTCCGTCTTGCCCGATTTCGTCTTGTATTGAATAGATTTCCCCGAAGTCATAAGGGTTATTGCCGTACTGACAGAACAAGCCCCTTTCAAATAACAGGGCATTCGGAATATTGTAATTTATCGTGATTGTAAAAGTTCCTGCTTCGTAGATGTTGTGTTCAAAAGACACTTCTTGAAAATCGTCTATGATTGCCTGCAACACAAAAGCAGAATCTACGAACTTGTAAAGTTTAATTTGTGGTTTGTCTTTGTAACTCATTTTAAACCCCTATGTACTTCTGGCGATATTTCAAAACCCCTTTGGAATTACTATCTGTAAGAAACATAATTTCATTGTTGCCTTTCTCAAGATTAAAAGTCATATCGGATTGTGGTGTTAGTTGTGATATGATGTTTGTTTCAACTGTATACGATTTCGACATAATGTCATTCAAACCTACAACAACAAACAAATCGTTTTCTGGATTGACTGCTATGCTTATTAACAAATCAAATAATTCGTCTTTTTGTACCCAATTTATCCCGTCTAAACTTGTCCAGATTTTTTCCCCTACTACTACCAACATTCCTGTCCTTGCAGAACACGTTATTGCTAACCCCCCAACAGAAAGACTTTCTGCTCTTTTTACCCAATTAACTCCGTCTGCACTTGTCAAAATTACATTACTATATCTTCCAACTACAACGAACAATCCTGTGTTCTCTGCAAAGCTTACCCCTTCTAAACCAGAACTTACACCACTATCCTGTTGTGTCCAAGTAATACCATCTGAACTTGTTAAAATAATTCCAGAGTAACCAACTGCTACAAACAAACCGTTTTTATATATAATACATCTAAGATTATCATTTACACCACTTGTCTGTTGAGTCCAATTTATTCCATCTGGGCTTGTAAGTATTCTTCCAACACTTCCCACACCCACAAAAAGACCAAGTTCTTCTGAATAACAAATAGCATCCCCCCCGTCACGATTTGTTTCAGTCCAACTAGACATATCTGAACTTGTGAGCATTTTACTTCCTGCTATCACATATACACCAAGTGTATCTGAATATGCAATTCCTTTACCTGCAAAATTATAGCCGAAATTCCGAACTTCCCAATTTACCCCATCTTCGCTTATACATATTAAGTTTATTCCAAGTAAAACATATTTTTTTATTTTTTTGATATAAGTAATGCTTGTTAACGTTCCTGCAAAAAATGTTAATAAATTCCAAGTTATTCCATCATAACTTGTGCTTATTATTCCCGTACTAATTCCTATAATTTGCTTTAATGCGTTAACATATAAACATACACCCCCAGACACACCTTCTGTTTCCTGTTGTGTCCAAGTAATTCCGTCTGAACTTGTCAAATGTATTTCGTTATATACATCAGATCCACTTACGACAAACTTATTTATATAATCTGAATATACTACATTAAGAGATGGGTTTGTGCCTTCTGCCCAAGTTTCTGTCCATATCTCACCATCAGAACTTGTCCATATTCGTCTACCTACAATTACATACAATCCAAGTTTTTCCGAATATGTAACATCTTCAATTTCTTCTGGGAAAGAAGGAATATCTCTGTTCCAAGTAATACCATCTGTGCTTGTTAATATATTAGTCGATTCTAAAGCCATAAATATACTTTGAGATTCAAAATATCTTATTCTGTTTAAATTAAAACCCCTGTCTTTTCTTACAGTCCAAGTAATTCCGTCTGGGCTTGTTAGGATTCTGCCACTTTCTCCTGTTGCCGCAAATAAACCTAGTTTTTCTGAATAGCAGACTTTTTTGAGATTGACATTTACTCCACTTGTCTGTTCTGTCCAAGTTTCTGCGTCTGAACTTGTGAAAATCCTTCCTGCACCTCCAACTGCAACAAAAATCCCTAACCTGTTCGAAAAACAAATGCCCCTTAAATAGCCGACATTACAACTATGACTTTCGCCCGTTAATGCATTAACTACGATACTATATGCACCACCCCCTGCCACAACCATTTTTTCTTTTCCATAACAAACATCAAAAAACGTACCCCCTGCAGTCCACTCAAATTCTAAATCTTGTGTCAATACTTCTTTCTGACCAATAGTTGTGCTGATGTTTATTCGCTGCCAAAACGCACCTTCAATTGAGATTTCTTTGTTGTTTGCTTTGTTAAATAGAATTGGTTTTATTGCACATGCATTCAATTCTGCTTTAATCTGACAGGGAATATCACCATTATTTTGAACTATTGTTGTTTCTGCCCCAATTTCAACTTCTGTTTCTTCCGAATCTTCCCAATAAGGCTCGCAGGCAGTCCAACTCAAACTTGCCTTCGGTGTTCCTACTGTATCTGAATTGTGTGTTTCAAATAACGGGATTTGTGGAACACACTTTATTCTTTTTGAGATAAAATCGTTTGTGTAAATCAGGTAACCTTCACCAAGTTTCGGGTTTAATGCAGAAATAAGTTCACGTCTGTTTTGATAACGCAATCCAAGGTTGTTGTTGTCCTGCATTGCAAGGGTAACTGATAATTCTCTCTGCTCAATTAAAGCGTCAAGGAAAACTCCACCATCTTGAAAAGGAACTTGCTGGCTCTGTATGTTCAAGGAAGCATTACTAAAACCTTCCCATTCTGTAATTCCGTAATTTCCCGAAGTTAAATCAAGTTCAACCCCGTTTGCGTTCTGCCATACTAATTTCTGCATATCTTCACCCCTTATATAACACCATTTATAGCCATCTGTCTGTTATATTGTCTTAACTGCGACATCATTGCATAGGCAGTTGTGTCTATCGTGTTGTTAAATGTTACATTGAATGTGTTTCCTGCGTTTCCACTTGTTGCCCCTTCTAATGCCCGTTGTGTATTCCTTGCGTTCAACACTCTTTCACCACCTTTGAAGTTTACAAGTTCAGGTCCTGCTTCACCAACCAATGCCAAACCTTTTGGTGCGTTGTTCGTTCCGTATTCAAAACCGAACACGCCTTTAACTGCTTTCCACAATGTACTTGCAATTTTACCAAGACCCTTTATTGCTTCCCACAAAACAGTTTTCAAAATGCTAGGGAACTGCTTGAATAATGCCGTCATTACATCAAACAAAGCAGGGATAAACTTTTCGGCTATTGCAGTTGCATTCTGTATCAACGCAATCGCAATTTTAGAAGTCAAGTCTATTATTCCGTTTATGAGTTTTACAATAGAATCAGAAGGCAATGCAGAAATCAGACTGCTCAATGTATCAATTATTCCCATTACAATGTCGGGCAGATACTGTGCAATCATTCCTGCAAGCATATTCAAGATTTCGCCAATCGTTCCTTTGTTCTCGTCTATTCCTTGTTTAATTCCGCCTATAACTTCCTTTGCAATCTCTAACCCGTTTTCAATTATATCGGGTGCATACTGCTTGAGTGACTTTGTTATGCTTGTTATTAAAGCCTTTATCTGTTTTTTGTCTATCGTCAATTTTAATGTCGAAAACATAACAGACAGACTTTGCAATGCAGAAGAAATAAATGCAGGTAACTTCGGCAACGTTTCGATAAAAAATGTCAATATCTTATCTTCAAACTTCAATAAGCCTACTAACGCTTCATCGGGGTCAAAGTCAAACAGTTTCTTAAAACTTGCAAATCCACTTTTTATAAATCCACCGATTTTTCGGAAGATGTTTGCAATTACTTTTCCAACCTTTTCAAAAACTGCCTTTATCTTTTCGCCTGCCTGTTTTGCAACAGCAACAACAACCCCTGCTTCTACACCGAATATTTCAGTCAATGCTGAACTTGTGCCTTCTGCCATTTCAACAGTTCCTGTGTTGTATTCTGCCATTAAATCTGACTGTGCATTGGTGTAGTATTGAATAATCTGCTTTTTCTGTTCTTCTGCGTCTGAATATCCTTCTACAGATTTCAATGCAAGTTGCTTTTCCCTTTCCAAGCCCTGCAATTCAAGAACATAGATTTTGTCATCATACTCTTTCCTAATCTGCCATTTAGTATATTCTGTCGCTTCGTACTGTTCCAACTCTTGAAGCCTAATTTCCTGTTCTGCCTTTAATCTTTCGATTGCCTGTTTGCGTAATTTTTCAGCCCATTCGTCACTTGTCTGACTTACACCAAGTGTACTTTGTAACTGTGCTATAGTTGTCAACTGTTTTTTGAACAGGTCATCACCAAGTTTTATTTCCCCGTTTGCCTTCGTCAATGTATCAACAATTGTATCTTGATAAAACTTTAATTTTTCTTCGTTAGTAACCTGTTCCCCTGTAACTTCCTTGATGTGATCCCACTTCGCTTCCTGCTCTGCAATCTTTTTCAAATACTCGCTTTCAAGGTCTACAAGTTTTTGTGCTTTTTCGATTTCTTCCTGCTTTTTCTGTGCTTCTTCTTCCGCCCATTGCCCTTCAAGTTTTTTAATCTTTTCCAAGCCTTCGTGCATTCTTGCAAGCATTTGTGTATTTGCAAGTTCTTCTTTCATCGCTTCTAATTGAGAACGTTGCCAATCTGCCATTGAACTGTAAGCTTCTTCGTAAGTCATACCGAGTTCTTCGGCTTGTTTTCTTAATTCACCTTCAATGGCTTCTATTTCTTCTAACAGTTTTTTTTCTTTTACCCTATAATCGTTTGCAGTCGCTTCCCCTTTTTCAATTGCAATCATTGAGTTTTCATATTCTTGTTTTGCCTTCCTTGCGTCTGCCCAGCCTTGTATTAAATCCGTAAAGAACTTTCGCATTGGTGTCATTGCCTTTTCAAAGACACTTCCAAAAGTTTCTTTTAAATCACCTATAGCGTTCTGTAACTGTTTCTTTGTGTCTACTGTTGCCTGTGCAAGTCCTTTGTATTTTTCCCCTAAAATCTCAACTGCTCGCCCGCTTTTTAATTCTTCTTCGGTAAGTCCTTTTAATTCTGCGTTCTGTTGTCCGAGCCTTCCGATATTTCCGTTAAGTGTTGCGTTTAACTGTGTAACTGCTTGGTCAAAAGACATCGCCCCGCTTGCCGACATATCAGAAGCGGTTGCAATAATCTTCATAACTTCGGCTTCTGTCCTGCCCGTTGCAATCAACTGTGTCATTTGCGGGATAATTTCTTCATCACCAAGATTTGACACTTTTTGCATTTCACTTGCAAAATCTTTCAACGCTTTACTTGCAGTTCCCGAAACATAAGGGGAATTGCTTATTGCGGTATCTAATGCCCTTTCTGCCTGTAACTGTACTTTATAAGCTTCGGCACATTCGCCTAATGCTTTTGTAATTCCTTTTATCGCTTTGACGGCAGTTCCAACGGCAAGACCAATTCCACCGAGTGCCAAGCCCGCAGAAGTAATTGCTCCAGACAATCCACTTTTTCCAAAGCCTTTAACTACATCTGTTATGCTTTTACTCAATTTCTTGCTTGAAGCCTGTGCTTTTTTTACTCCGCTTTCAAAACCTTTTGTGTCTGCCGTAATCTGTGCACTTATGTTATAGTCTGCCATTTTGAAACTCCTTTACATCATTAAGCCTTTTAATGCACCTTCGTTTATCGGTATATCCCGCCCCGCAACGGGTCCACCATTATCTTCGTATTTGTCGGGGTCATTTCCCCATACATAACACGCTATATAAATGGCTTGATTTTTCGCCTTTATTTTTTCTATCTCGTTCTTCTGGTCTATTAAAGCAATTATCTTTCTCGGTGTGGATTTCCAAAAGTCCGCTTCACTTATCCCCATTAAAAGACATTCCGTAATTAAATAGGGATAAGGGAAACCCTTAATTATTTTGCTTCCTTCACCGCTTTTTTTTCGCTATCGGGCAGGGTTCCGTAAAGTGCTTTTTCAAATACCTTTGTTATCATTTCAATATCGCCAAGCCCGTATTCGTCCAATACTGTGCTTTCTTCTACACCTTCCTTGTCTACAAGCCCGATATAGATTAAATGCGGTATTGTTTTGAACGGGTGTTTTTCTACCTGTTCCTGCAACTTGTCAAGATTATCAAGCCCGCCAAGTTCTTCTTCAATTACCGCCCAAGCAGAAAATCCGTAGCGGATTTCCCGTTCCTTACCTTTAATTTTTAAGGTAACCTTTTCTTCCTTTACCTTTTCAAGTTCCGTCATAATTTTTACTCCTTATATAAAAAATCCCTAGAAGGTATTTTACACCAACTAGGGATATTTTGCAAACTTACCAAAAAGATTAAAGGCTTGTGTCGATAACAGGTGTTGCACCTACTCCGCTATTGTCCTTCAATCCGCTTGTTACGAATGCAGTTGTTGGTGTTCCTGCTCCACTTGGTGTGAATTCAATTTCATCACCATTTACAGAATAAGAACCTGCCATCAATGCACCGAGCGAATCAAGAACTCCGATTGTCTGTCCGTTTACAACTGAACCTGCTACGAATACGAAATCTTCACTGCTTGCCTTTGTTCCTGCGAATGTAACCTTTCCGCCCGAAAGTGATGCAGTAACAGTCAATGCAGTTAAATCGGCAGTTACCGAAGTTACAGGTGCATTGAACCAATTTGTAATTACGCTTGCAGGTGTTTCATCATCATCGCTTCTTGCGTGTGAACAGATAACACCATTTGCAATTGTCTGTGCAAACTGTGCGGTAAGATTAATATGACCAAATTCAATAGATTCAGTCTTTGTGCTTCCGCCTGTTTCTGGAACAGAGAATTTTCCTTTTGCATACCAGAAATACTGATAGCGTTTTTCTCCGTCTTTTTCTCCTGCAATCCATACACGGAAACCAACTGCAAAATAAGGGCTCTGATCGAGTGGGGTTTCGATTGTAACTCCGTTCACTTTTGCCTGTCCGAGCATCTGTGCAAGAACTGTCGGGTCAACATCAATCAGTTCAAGATTCATTTCGGTATTACCACGGTTATTTGTAACGAAGAAAACTCCGTTATCGCCATAATCTGTGGCAACATCACTGTTAGGGTTTACGGTTGCATTTACTGCACCTTTAAGGGCAATAGGTGTATCGTAAACAATTCCGTTTGCATCATCGCTGATTACTTTTGCGATGTGTACTTGGTCAAGACCAATTCTTGGTGCTTCATTAGCCATAATTTTAATCTCCTTAAATTATAACGTTATATTTTAAAGGGAGTAGAATTCCCTTTTAAAATCCAATACCCTGTGCCTTATGTTGTCTTGTGTATCGGGTGTATCATTGTTGCCTGTCATAGCCCAATGGTCTAACCGAAATATAGAATGTACGATTTCGGCTATATCTTCCACCTTCGCATAGTTTTTTATCAACTTTGAAAAGATGTGTATTCTTACAGTTGCACTTGTGCCTTCGGGCAGATTGTCCGAAAAGGCAACATCTGAACTGTTTGTATCTTCATAAATTACAAGCGGGAATGTTGTAACTTCATTCGGATAACTTGCAACAATCTTGTCTGTGGACCCTAACAAACTAACTAATTCGGAGCTTCCCGTTAGTAAATCCCTGTAATATTTTTTTAAGTTCATTATCCGAAAATCTCCCTAAACAATCCTGCCATAAAACTCTGGCACTTTATAAGGCTAGCCGATAACCACGGTCTAGGTTTCATTTTACTTGTGCCGTATTCCAAAAATCTAGGGTAGTTAGAATTTTGTATTATACTTCCAACTTCCCCGATTGCTTCGTTTCCTTCAACCTTTACAGAATGCGTTACACTCTGCAAAAGTGTTCCCGTGTCGGGTGCAGGTGGATTTCCTTCAACAGAAGGGTGGTGTCCTTTCCTGCCGTAAGAAACATCTGGGTTCGTGATTGTATCACGCATTATTGTCTTGGCGGTTCTTTCAACTTCGGCACTTGATAAAGTAACAAATCGCTTGCTATCTGCTAGGGATTGTTTTGCATATCTGTCGAGTTCCGAAATAAACCCGTCTATGCTAATCGCCTTCGCCATCTGTTTCTTCTTCGCCTTCTTCACTTGGTGTCGGTCCTGGCGGTGTCGGTGGTGTTGGATCTGTTTCATTTTCAACAGGCAACAACAGACATTCCCCGTGCTTACTCCAAGCATTTATCGGCATTATATTATAAACTTCCGTCTTGCCCGTAAAACTAGACAAAACAGAAGCCCTGTTTCCAACTTTAATATTTTCGTGAAAACCATTATACAAAAAGATTTTCACTCCGCCTTTAATCTGTGATATTCCGTAAGCTTTCATTTCGTCCTGTGTCAAAGCGTGCGGTTGTACATCACCTTCAAGGGTTTCTATCTGTGTCCATTCTGCAATATAATCTCCGCTTTCGTCTATTGTATTGCTTTCGCTTAAAATAGAAACTACGGCATTATGAAAACGAACCATTACGCAACCCCATAAAATACATACTTGTCTAATACAAGTTTTGCACTTGTAGACAAGCCGACATTATTTGCACTATCTGAATAAGTGTCTGAAATATGACCTTCTGTATGTCCTTTCAAACCGATAGCACCCATTTTATCAAGGTTGTATTTTTCTACAACGCAATTTATACAACAGGTTGTTATATCATAAGGCAAAGAATTATCTGCCCCTAGAACATAGCCTGTATCACTAGGCAAATAATAGCCTGCAGTATATGAAACTTTGATACACCATTCACCCGCAAAAATATCGTGAGTAAAGCCCCTTGTAAACTCTGGACCAATCCAACCGCTTCCACGATAAAGCCTTCCCCACCTTGCATATTCGGGCAATATTTTATAATCAGTTATCGACTCCCCGTTAATCTCGCAGGTGGAAACGCTTTGTAACGGGAAGTGATTAAGACTAACTAACTGTCGGTCGTTTACGCTATGCACTTCTTCGGTGTAATTTGCCCTTGCTAATTTATAGCCGATATACCCTTCTATAAGTGCCGATTGTTGCTTTATCATTAAATTAAGTTTGTCGTCTTGCGAAGTGTCTGTAATTCCGAGCATTGTTTTTACATCAGTTAAAGTGCATAACATAATTTTCACCGCCTACGAGTTAGGGTCAACAGGATAATCACCAAGAACGGCAATTGCCCCGCTATCGTTTGTTTTCAAATACTTCTTTGCGGTTGCAAGGTCTACCCAGTTATCACCTTGGTCAAGGTCTGCAATCTTCACAAAGTTTGAAGTTGAAATATCTGAAGTCTGAAGTTCTTTGCTTCCTGCACTTGCAACGACAAGAGCAGTCTGTGCCTTGCCTTTTTCAAAGGCTGTATTACCACAATCAATGGCTTTTATCTGTTCAAAGATTTTAGAACGTGTAATCATTTTCGTTTCTCCTATATAAGATTTTCTGTCTTAATTTCGGGGCAGGTTTTACCCCACCCCTTTAGTAATTAAGATACAGAGTAAGTTCCGTGTACAAATGCCTTTGGCTGACGGCAAGCAAAATCAACTTCTGCGATAAGACGGATAAGTGTCAAATCACGGTCAAATGCAGAAATTACATTGCCGTTGTTTGTAAATGTTCCTTCACGAGATACTTCGATAGAAATATCTTTTGAAATACCGAACATCATTTCGGCAAAGTCACCAAGCCAGAAGTCTGCATAGTCTGTTGTTGTATCTGTGTAACCTACTGTGCTTGAAGAATGGAACTGATAGCCACGAAGTGTTCCGCTTCTGTTCATTTCTTCCGACCAAGCGAATGGACCGCTAGAGAATGCCTTGTTGCGGATCCAAGACTCACCGATAGGGTTGAAAAGCCAATGAACATTTTCCATACGTACATTTGCCTGTTCAAGAAGGGCAACCATATCGTTTGGAGTTGTTACGGCAAAGGCAGTTGAAGTTCCGCCAGAAGACTGAATGTTAGGATTGTTCTTCAAACCGAGTGGCTGGTACTGTGAACCTGTACCATTGAGAAGTGCGTCATCAAGGGCAATGCGGGCTTTACGCATTAAATCTTCGGCAACCCAGCCTTCGATATTTACACCGCTTGAACGGATAAGGGTATTTGACATAGCAGTTTTTGCAAACAGTTTTTTAGCGTGCATATTTACTTCGCCAAATGTAGGCTCTGTAATTCCGCCAACTGTTTCTTCACCGCCCCAAGAAATTGCAGAAGTTGTATCCATTCTTGGAATAGAAAGGTTTCCGTTTACAAGTGGAACTCTGCGTATATTGAGCTTGTCAATCAATGTGTTTGCAACCAAAGCGTCAATGTATTCACCGCTAAAAGCCAATGGAACAGTAAATCCACCTTCGCTTGGTGTTCCTGCATTCATTGTCTTTGTTTCAAGAACTCTGTGAAGTGCCTTTGAATAAGGAAAGTCCTTTTTTGCCTGTGCAAGAATTTCTTCGTTTGTAACCTGTGTTACATTGTGAGCGTCTTTCTTGCCCATAGCGGATACGGCAGAAGCAATCATCTGATTTACAATTGTAACAGGTGTTTCTTTTGCCTTAATGCTTGTATCACCGCCAACGGCTTCTTTGAAGGCTTCCAAATATTTAACATTTTCTGCCTTGTCGTTTTCTGCCTTTGCGTTGATTTCGCTTACGGCTTTTTTAACGGCTTCGTCAATCTGTGCCTGTGGTACTGCACCCAATTCATTTTTGATTTCTTCTTTTGCAGAAGCAATCTGTTTCTGTGAACGCTCGTCAATAATGCGTTCAAGTTCTTTCATTTCCATAGTTGTTTCTCCTATTAGTTTTATTGCCTATATAATTACGTTTCTTCCGTAATTTTTATACGGGTTTCTTCCCCGATAGTTCCAAAGTAAACCCGCCTATAAAGACGGGCTTTTTGTTATGCCTTTACAAACTGTGAACAGATTTCAACGATAGCGGTTGCCCCGATACCGATTGAAGCGTTGATTGCGGTTGCATAGGCAGGGTCGAAGAATGTAACAAGTGCAACTCCGATTGTCGAAAGTCCACCGATAATTCCTACGACCAAATTATAAACTTTCTTGCTCATAATTTTATCTCCTTATGTAAAACTATACACTAAAAAAAGTTATCTGTCAAAAATGGAAAACCCCCTGCACGTTGCAAGGGGAAAACCAAAGGTTTATTTTTTCGGAGTAATTATGACGGCAACTCGATTTCTATGCTATCGGGTAACTCCACATATTGTTTTTCTTCTTCTTCGCCTTCTTCTTCTGGCTCGTCAAGTTCTGCAAGGGCTTTTCGTAAAGCTTCCCTGCAACCTTTCAAAGTTTCTTGGCACTTTTCCAATTCGTCACCGCAAGCCTTGATTTTATCCAATATGGCTCTTGTCTGTGCCGATATTTTACGACCGCTTTTTTCTTCGGTAATAAACTTCTTTGTAAAATCTTCCCCGAAACTTTTAACGGCTTCTGCAATTGCGTCTTGATTTGCAGGAACGGCAACGGCAGAAAACTCCAACAATTCCCATTTTGTAATATCATATCCGTCTTTTGTTTCTGTCCATTCAATCGGAATAAAGCCAACACTAACCGCATTAAGCATTCCTGTTTTATAACAATGGTAGCAAAAATCACACAATTTCGCTTTCTCGCTTGCCTGCTCTGGATTGCTTGATAATTCTTCAAGTGTCGGAAAATATACAATTGCTTTTACGCTATTTCCTTCTACCCAAAACTTCGTTACTTTACCAAGCGGAAATTCCCTTGAATTATGGAATGACAGGAAAACGGGATTTTTCATATAATTTGTAAAATCACAACCGCTTGCCCGTAATATATCCCCGTCACGATCCACTACTTCTTTTGAAATTGTAAACTGAACGCTTCTGTCACCCAAATCTTCGGTTATGATAGAAACATCTTTTTTGTTCAAAATGCCTTTTTCAAGTTTCATTTTTTACCCCCGATTAAAGACCTGTCAATGTTACGACAACTTTTGCCATTCCGTCTTTGCCTTCTGTCGGCTCAATCTCAATCGGCTCTGTGTAAGTAGAAGCGTCAATAGAAACGGCTTTTGAACTTTCAATGGCAGGAATATTTGAAAGTGTAATTGTTGCTTTCTTCATTCCGTCTTTGCCACTTGTTGGTGTAACTTCAACAGGCTCTGTGTAGGTTGATACATTGATTGTTGCGGTCTTGTTGTTGTCCAAGTCTGCACCCGCAATAGTAACTGTGTTGAATGTAACCTGCTTTACATCATAATCACAATCGCCAACAATTCCGATTGCATTGTCGCAACCTGTAATCTTTACAAACTTCTTTGCACCGATTAAAGAAAAACAGAAGCCTTCGTTGATGTTCAAAGCGTCTGCCTTCAATGTCAAGAAATCTGTATAATCGCCCCCGACTGTATCACTTGTAACAACCTTTACGGCAGTTCCAGAACTTCCACCAACGCAGACAACGGCAAGTGTATCAATTCCAAGTCTGTTGAATGCGGTCTTTACATCTCCGATAATTCCGATTTTATCAAGCATTGTTTTCATAGTTTTATATCTCCTTTTAATTTAATTTACGCTATTTTTAATGTTTCGATAGTCTGTATGACTTCCCAAACATAATGCTCCGAATGTTGTGTAAAATCTTTTGCGGGAATGTGTATAACTTCCCACCCTTTTTTTACACCCAAAAAATAATTCCTTCTTCGGTCTTTTACTTTTGTCTTTTCCAAGTTGTGCCAATATTCACCGTCAATTTCAATAGCAAGTTTAATATCGGGGAATGCAAAATCCAAAGCGAAACCACACATATCTTTTCTGTATTGCCTTTCGGGATAATAACCCATTTCTGTTATCTTTTCATAAAAAAGATTTTCGGGTCTGCTAGGTTTCATATCCTGTGCCGTCATTACCTTTTCTATCTGTTGCTCTTTCCATTGTGGGTCTTTGAATAATTCCCTTATTCCTTCATTTGCTTTTTTTGTCTGCTCTTTTATTTGTTCTTCGGTCATTGTAGAATATCGCCTATAGTTATCTTCTGAAATTGTCCGTGTCTTTATTCCGTATTTTTTGCACCAACGCATAAGTGTTATTCTTACAATGCCATATTTTTCCGATATATTCTTGATTGTCATAAGATTTTCGTTATGTTCTTTGTCAATCAAGTCCATAAACTGTTTTTCTGTCATATTATTTTTTGAAGCAAAATAAGATAAAGTGCCTTGTTTATAAAGGTTTTTATAACCGCATTCTTTCGAGCAAGTTTGTTGTCTTTTCCCGTTTTTTCCTTTTCGGGCTTTATAATATTTCCCGCAAACAGGACATTTCCACAAAGGTTCTATTTCTCTCATATTTACTCCAACCAAGTAACTGGACCGCAGGTACACCTACAATTTACAACTTGTCCCGCAGGTGCGGTTGGGTCTCCAGCGTACTCCATAAAAGCACCTTCACTCTGGCTTGTTGCAGGCACTTCAAACTTGTCTGTTATCGGTACTACAACTCCGTCCATAAGTAAGTGTGCGTCACGGGTGCGGTCATCTTGTACGGAAATCCATTCTTTCATTTGTATTCCTTCCGACTTGTACAATTCGATTGCACCCGCATTCATTGTTGTACAACTTTCTGTCCGTGCAATAAGTTCTGCCCGCCACTTTTTATCTTCTGCAAACATTCCGTCTGATACTTCAATCAGCTTTTCAACACGCTTTCTCAAATCTTCGCCTTCTTCAATGGCTTCTGATAATGCTTTACGCAATTTCTTTTTTGTCGTATCGTCAATATCTTTTGCCAAGTTCAAGCCGTATGTATCAATCCAGATATTAAACAACCGCCTTGTTTCTTCGCTTAATTCCTTTACACCTTTTTTATTAAGAAGTTCAAGCCCGTGTTCTGCACCGACAGTCAAACCGTTAAAAAAAGCACCTGCCAAAGTATGCAATAACTTTCTGTCCATTTCGTTGTTGTACAGGTTTTCTATTGCAGTTCCTACATCTTTGTTTTCTTCTACCGCTTTTTTAATCGCCTTGTTTACGGCTTCATTCTGTTTTGTAAAAGCTTTCTGCATTGCGTCATAAAAAGGTGCTTCAATACTTCTTGCCCGTGCGTCAAAAGTTTTCCAAATCTTTCCCCGTCTTTCTTTGTCTGCGTCTGATTTCAAAACCTTGTATTTTTTTTCATAGTCTTTCTGTAACTTCGTGAATTCTTCCACGCTTAATTCTTTTTCCCCTTCGTCTGTATTGTTTTCTTCGGGTTGTGTTTCTTCTGGAAGTTCTACAGTTTCAGCGGGTAAATCGGGTAATTCAATCGGCTCTGAATTAAAAGGCTTTTCAACCTGTCCGAAGCCCCGTAAATATACATCACCGCCCCTTTCGTCTGCTTCATAACCCATACCGATTCGCCAATCGTTGACAGTAAGAACACCCCTTGAAAGTCCGTCATTTAAGATTTGCAATTTCTGTGCAATATCTTCTGCAATATTGTTTTCGTGATGTAAAACAAACTTTCTTTCTTTGTCGTAATCTTCCCATAATAACTGTGAATTGATTACACGCTCGAACATTCGAAGATAATCGGCAAGAACATTTTTATTCAACAAATATTCTGCACTATCGATTGTGGATCTGTTTGAGTTCTGCAAAATACCCATTATTTCGGGTGGTATGTGAAAATGCTCGTTTGCACTATCCCTTAAATATTTTCGGCTTTCTACAAAATCAAGTTCTGTCGGGGTTTGTGATATTTTTTCAAACTTGCTTCCTTCCCCCGTCAAAACCATAGGCTCTTTTGCGTGTCTGAAACCTGCCATTTTCTGCACCCAAGATTGTTTTATCTGGTCTGCGGTTTCCTTGTCTCCTTGCGGGGCATAGATAATGGCAGAAGGTGTTGCGTCATTGTAGAAAAGATTTTTTGCGTATTTTGAAGCGTACTCGTCCGATTGTATTTCGTCTCCGATTGCTTCGCTAGTTCCCCTTCCCCTTCCGTAAGGGTCGTTTAAGTCTATATCTTTGAAACTGATTACATCTTCAACAGGAACGACAATAGAATTTCCACCTGCCGTTCCAAACGGATATATTTCCCAAAATCTTTGATTTACTGTCGGTTGCTGAATAACCCAAGAAGGTGCAACAGGTTGAAGTCCGATAACCCTTCCCGTCTTATCACGCACTTTCAAAAGATAAGCTTCGCCGACCAAAGTATAACAGGCAAAAACAAAATAACGGATTGTCCACCCCGTCAAATCCCTATCGGCAGGGCAAGGGTTTTCCAATAATTCGTATATTTCGTGATTTTCAATTACTTCTGCCTTGCTTTTATTTTTTCTGAAATCGGCTCTGTCATACAAAAATAAATCCGTACTAGCACATTTATTCGCAATAATACGAACGGCATTTAAACGTGGGTTTGTATGATAAAGTTCTAGTAAATCACGGGTTGCACTTGCTGGAGCCTGCGACCATTTTTTGACAATTAAGTTCTTTAGGACTTCTAAAGGATTTTTCATAAGTTCCTTCCTTATGCTTTGAGTTTGAGTAAAAGTATAAAACAAAAAGTTCTTTATGTCAAAAATCGGATTTATTTATGGCAACAGTTTTTTCCATTTCGGCTTTTAACCTGTCTATAATTGCAGGGTCTTTTTTGTAATAGACATAAAGCCAATGAATTACTTTGTGCGTCAAGTTATTGCAACAGATAAAATTGTTTTCGTCTAATTCTGCGTATTTTGTTTCGTCAAGGTTTCTGTGGTGGACTTGATAACATTTGCGGAGTTTATGCCCCGTAATATAATCAAGCCCACCGCATTTTATACGCATTTTCTGTCTAAAGGTTTTCCATTCCTTGCTCTGCCGAAACTTCCGCTTTGCTTTCTGCACTTCGTTCATTTTTCGATTTTACCTTTCGGCTCTGTCTTTACAACTGCGTTTTTTACAATCGGCTTTTCTTTATCTGGAACAAATACCATTCCTATGTACTCATTCCTATAAATGAAGCCCGAAGGTGTGCGTGTTATATCATAACCGCTTTCCGTGTCCAAGATTGGCGGTTCTCCGATTTTCAAATCCTGCAACATCTGTTCAAGATTATCCGTTGATTTTCTGATTGTTCTTGCCATAATTTTTCCCCCTTTTAATATAGCATAGGTTTATTTACTTTCTTTTCATAGAATGCCAAACAAAGAGAATCGCCTTCGTCTGGGCTTCTTCCACCGTGTCTGTTTTTGAAACAACTTTTTGCAGTCTCGCTTCTGTTATCTTTCGGCTCTAACTGTTTCTGCCCTTTTGTATTATAAAAATATTGCCTTTCTGTTAAATCTTCAATAAGCGTCTGCGACAATAATTCTTTTGGAATATACATATCTTTTACAGGTAATTCAAACATCATTTCGCTTGCACAATTAGAATATATATCGGGATTGTCTGCACTTCCCCCAAAACTAACAGGTATAATATCTGCACCCCATTCTTCAAGTAAATCATAAACACCTTGATTATAACCTATATCTATTTTCATTAAGACATCTTTGCTTCTGCCTGCCATTTCCCACGCAAGCCCCGCAACTTCCTGCGTATTAAAGCCGTGTACTTTCTGCATATCTAAAACAGATAAACCTTTTCTTTTTGTAATAACTGAATTATCATTCCCAAATCTTGCAACGTCTATACCGATTTCTATTCTTCCTTCCTGTGCCTTTTTCGTGTTCCTGCTTTCGTCTGTGCAATCCATTACATCAGAAACAAGCCAAACCGCATTTGTCTGATTGTTTCTTGGATAACCTAAATAAACGTGCTTTGCTTCGTCTGGGTCACGTTCCATTAAGGCTTCGTATTTTTCTAAAAGGTTATCGGGAAAAAACGGGTTATCTTCTGCCAATGGCTCACCCTTTATTATAAGCCAATCTTCTCTTGGATTGCTTACAAACTTTTGTGTAATTGGATCGCTTAAAGTGTTCGGGTTATAAACTGCCCATATCTCTGCTTGATGTTTTTTGCCTTTATAATTCCATTCTTTACGGATTGTCGCTTCCAGAGTGTCCCACGTTTCAAGGCTTACTCCGTCCGCTTCTTCTATGTATGCGATTGTGTAAAAATCTAAAGATTTTAATTGACTTGCCGTAAAATCATTCAAGCCGTTAAATGTAAAATAACTTCCGTTTGTTGTATTTCGTATATAGTTTTGTGTAATTTCAAAATCGGTGTATCCTAGTTCTTCAATCTTTCTGCATAACAGGGAATAACTCGATTCTCTTATTGATTTCTGAACAGAACGCAAACAGATAACTTTAATATTTTCCCCGAAATAGTCTGGGTATTCTGCAAACTGTATTAAAAGGCTTGCCGTACTTTCTGATTTTGCAAGGCTTCCACGTCCACCATAGGCAATTTTTACAGGGTGCGGTTCTCTAAACTTTTCCATTTTCGGTGTTACCTGTTCCCTAAATAACCGCAGATATTCAGTTTGTTCTTCTGCTGATAGTTTGAGGAACTGTTCTTCACTTATTCTTGGAATAACTAACTCTGCCCTTTTATAATTGCCTTTAATCATTTTTTTGTACTATCTTTTGAAAAGCCTTTAATCTATCTTCTGTTGTTTCCATTTCTGTTTTTACAGTTCCAGAAAGATTGACCTTTTCACCTTCTAGGGCTTTTCTCAATTCGGTCATTAAAGATACAGAAGAACTATCGCCCCTAGCAATAATCTTTTTCATACATTCATTGACAAGTTCCGCACCTGTCAATTTTCTTTCTTTATCGCCCTGTCTTACGTTGTATTCTTTTTCAAGAAACTCTGCATAAATCTGCGACATAAGTTTTTTCTTTGCGTTATTCTCTTTTCTTTTTTCTGCGGATTTTAATTGTCTTTCCCTTGCGTTTTCTGAATTACAAGGGTTTAAGTTCTGTGGATTAGGTTTTCCCATACTTTCTCCTTGTTATCTCCTTGCTACTCTAAACAACCGCTTGTTATCGGCTTTCCGTTTTCCTTTGCCCATTTTGTGTATCTTCTGCGGATAACATCGCACCATTTTGGCTCTAATTCTAGCATTCTGCATTTTCTTTCCAGTTTCTCGCAGGCAATTAAAGTAGACCCCGAACCACCAAAGAGGTCAAGCACGGTTTCCCCTTTTCGTGAAGATGTATTTATTGCCCTTGCACACAAATCTATCGGCTTTGGTGTTGCGTGTCCGCCTGCGCTCTCCCTTTCTTCTCCGCTTGTTCTCTTGAACTTCCACACATTGTTTTTTATTTCGTCCGTGTTGTTAAAATATGCCCGTGTCGCATAATACTCCCGCTTAATATCGTCATACTCCCGCTTAATATCGTCATACTCCCGCTTAATATCGTCATACTCCCGCTTAATATCGTCATACTCCCGCTTAAAAGCGTCATTTTCTATTCCCCGTTCTTTTCTCTGTCTTTCCGCTTCTGCCTTTAACTTGTCGTAAACTTCACGTGTAGGCATATTAAACTGGCTCTTGCTTGTCCAGTGGTCACGGGAAAGATCAGAATGCCCGACTATTCTTTTCATTGTCGGTACATCCCACCCCATAGCAAGGCGGCTGTTTAATAAATAATCCCTTATCGGCTCCCACCCCTCAAAATAATTGTCTGCGTTTGTGTTAAACCCCTGCACTCCCGCCATGACAAAAAGACACTTCTCGTCTGCTATTGCATACATCCGATAATCTTCTGAGTTTTCGCCCTGTCCGCTTCCTTTGTCCCATGTCAATAAATTGCGGAAAGTGACTTTATTTTCCTTTGCCATAGGCTTAAGGATGTTTGAATAAATGTCCATTAACGGCTCGTCAATTCCCCAGCAATACCAGGAGCCTACATCCTTCAGATGTTCAAAACTTAACGCAATCCATTTTTTGTTAAACTCAAGCAAATCATCAAAATTAAGATTGTCGTTTGCCACACCTTCATTTTCTTTTTTCATTCCATAAGGCGGATCTGTAAACACCATATCTGCTTTTATTCCGCCCATAAGCCTTGCAACATCTTCTGCATCCGTACTATCGCCACACATTAAGATTGAATTGCCTAGTTCGTACATTTCACCAAGCTTTGAAACAGGCTCGCTTTTTTCGTCAACTTCGGGTGCTTCATCATCACCTTCCGTTTCTGCAATCTCTTCACCTTCTGAAAAGTCAATAATGCCACTTGGGAGCGATATTTCGTCAAAAGCTAATTCAAAATCTCCGTCAACGAACTCCAATACAGAACTAGCGTCCATTGTTCCGTATGTTGAATTTAATCTTAACAGTTTTTGCTTTGCTTCTGCTCTGGACTTTGCTTTTACTTCAATGGCTGGAATAGGTGGTATAAAATAGCCATCCTGCTCAAACATTTCAAGACATTTTTTCCTATTGTGTCCGTCCAAAATCCATTTTGTTTTTCCGTCAAACCAATAATAAACAACGAAACTCCACCCATATTTTAATATTGATGTTTTCATTTTTTCATAATCAGTCGCTTCTCTTTTTTTTAATCCACCTTGAAATTCTTTGAGTTCGTGCCAATCTACAGTTTCCGAACACTCGCATTTAATTTGTATCATTTTATTTAATTTTTTCATTTTTCACTTTCCCCATATATTCAAAATATTCTTTCTCCGTCATATCTCTTTTTGCAAAATTACAATGTCTGCAACATACAACAAGATTATTCAATTCGTTTGTACCCCCTTTTGATGTAGGGATTTTGTGGTCTATTGTTTTTTCTTTACCCAATTTGAAAATCGGCTTACCACAATAATAACAAGCGTTTGTGCCTGTCATAAGTTTGTATAAATCTTCATAGTTGATGTTTGTCTTTCCCCTTTGTTTTATTCGTCTTTGCAGGTCTATTATATATCCGTGTTCGGTTTTTCTCCGTTCTCGTGCATTAAAGTTTGTTCTGTCTTTTACACCTTCTCTCTGCATATATTTTTTATGATATTCTTTCATTTGTGCAATAACTTCGGGTCTTTGTATATACTTTTTGTGGATTTCTTGTTTTTGCTTTTTTATTTTTTCTTTATTTTTTTCTTGGTAAGTTTTTACTCTTGCCTTTATTTCGGGCTTCGCAAATCGTCTTTTTGCATATTCTTTTCTGTACTTATTCACGCATTCTGCACTACACAGTTTTTTTCTTGCGTTATTCGTTACAAATACCTGCCCACAATACACGCAGGCTCTTTCTTTTTGTTTAATGTTTTCCATTTTTCAAATCTCCTATAATTTGAATTCCTAAAAAAATAAAGTCGTGGCAGGCAATTAGGATTTTGCTTTTCGGGTGCTACCCTATCCACGACTATATTTTAACACGGGTTTCTTTTGTTTTCAAGTATTTTCTAACGGGGTACACTTTTTGTATTCTTCCGTTATTTTATCGGCAAGTTTTCCAAGCCCCGCAATTCCATACATTTTTTTATATTCGTATATCAGAATATCGGCTATAACTTCAAGGTGATTTCCGTAAGAACTGCCGACATCTACAGAATTGTTGCAGGACAAACAATCCACTATGACTATATTTACAGGGCTATCTATTACCCAACTTCCGTATTTCTTGCGGTAAATCTCACGATTGCCAATTCTATGAGCCCCTTGCACCTGTGTCAAAGGTTTATGACAGATAGGGCAAAATCCGTTTGACTTCTGCAAGGCTTGTTTCCTCTGCTCGATTTCAATAGGTTTCATCTCTTGCCCCCCTTTTTCCTTAATTCTGAAATATAATTGCTTATTTTATAAACACAAGGCTCGCAACACTCAACCCCTAATATTTCATATCGCACAGGTTCTTTTTTCTTAATTATTCTTAAATGTAGTGGTAGTGATATTTCCTTTTTGCATATATCACAATAGTATTTTGTCTGTGTCATTTTTTACCCCCAAAGAATTTCAATTGCATTATTTCAAGCCCTAACTTTTCGGCTTCTGCTTTTTCCTTTTTTGCACCCTTGCTTTCTTCCCAGCCTTCCAGAAGTACAATGTGCGTACAGGTCCGCAGGGCTTTCAAATCTTCTTTCATAAAATCTCCCCATTTTGCTTTCGGGTTATTTTTCAAAATCGCTTCCCCGATTGTAACAGGATTTACAACATCAAAACCGCCTGTTTTATAAAAGCTTTCTGCTCTGGCAAACTGTCTAGTATAATCTTCTTTTTCCCGCCCCGTAATTTTACCGCTTAAATAGATCCGCATTTTTATTCACTCTCCTTTGGAAGTTCTGGAAGAACAATTTCTTGCCACTTCCTTACTTGGTCGTTGCTACAGAACACAATTCTTTTCGGCAAACATTCCCATTGGTCGCTTACAACATATTCACAAATTGTCGGCTCTGTTTCTTCAAACAAATAAGCAAGTACAAGCGAACATTCTTCTGGGAGTTTTTCGCTTGGCTTATGCCATTCATTAGCCTTGTTATAGCCGAACTCTGCACCGTCTTTATAAGCCTCTTGCATTAGAGCATTATCATCTTCTCCAACAATCCAGTGTTTTACATATTCTTCTGCTTCTTTCTCAAACATAATCTACTCCTTATCCTTGTGTATAATTAAAAAAATTACTAAAGATGTAAGCACAAACAGTAAATAGTCTACAGGTAATTCAGGCATAATTTACTCCTTATCAAAAGTGGGTATTTCACACCAAGCGATAACATCATCATTATCAAGATAATATTCATCAAAGTGCCAAGGTTGTTCTTTATATGCCATAAAATAGCCAACCTCAAAATGACTGTATACTTTGCATAGATAAGGCTTGTCAAATTCTTTCGGCAAATCTCCGTCAGCAACCTTGTGCCATTGTGGTCTGCCTGCTTTAAGTCCTGCAAGAAAGGCTTGTTGTATCTCTACTCTGACATAACCACATGTTTTGTTACTGTATTCTTCTGCCATTTCTTTGT
>JAEEWW010000019.1 GCA_016287815.1 Treponema sp.
AAACCGTGTAAACGCAAACCACGACTGTCATGCTGATGAAAATCAGCATCTCCTTATGAATTAGCCGACAGCATTAGGAGATTCTGAGTCAAGCTCAGAATGACACATTGTTCTTATAATACACAAACCCACGCCACATAAACACGCCAACTGAACTGATACTGCACGCGTAAAATTGCACCAGAAAACCCATGCGTACTATAGACATAAAAAAAGACCTGCACGAATGCAGGTCTTTTTAGTTTAGGTTGCGCTTTCTAAGCGGTTAGATTAGAGAGCAACCTTGAAGATAACTGGGATAGACATTTCTGTCTTTGTATTGCTAGCTGTTGTCTTTGTCCAGTTGTCATACTGGAGAGCTGCTGTTACAGAAGCTGATTTACCAGCGTTGAGAACAACACCTGGGCGGAACTTAATAGCACACTTGTCTTTTACAGCATTTCCACTGTCAAGGTCATAGTTGTAGTATCCAACATCAGCAAATACTGTAGCGAGGTCGTTTACGATGTAAGAACCTTCAACTGCAACTACAAGAGCTGTATCAGCAGAACCTGAATCAGGTTTCTGTGATTCGTATTTGATTACAGAAGAAAGTTTAGCCTGATCGTTGATTACATATCCTACACGAGCATCAACAGCATAAGCTGTTCCTTTTGCAGTTCCCTCATTGTCATCTTTACCATATGTGAAACCAAATGCAAGTGGAAGTTCAGCCATTACTTTTGGAGCAGCATAAAGACCAAATACTGTTACTTTGTCTTTTGGAAGTTTTACAAAAGCTTCTGCATCAAATACATCGCTCTGGTAAGCACCGCTGAATACGTATCCAGCAGCCTGTGTTTTTTTGTCTTCTTTCTTATATTCGTTAGAAAGCAAACCAGCTTTGAGTAAGAGTTTTCCGTCACCAGCATCAACTGTGTAATCAGCTACCAAAGAAACAACTCTTCCGTTTTTGATTGTTGAAATGTTATTAGCATCAGATGTATAGTTTTTAGAATCAAGAAGTGCTAAACCATATTTAGCAATGCTGTCTGAATCCAAAAGACCATCAGAACCTGCTGTTGTATTGTAGCGCTGTGCAAAGCGGCTGTCGAATTTACCAAATGTAAGGTTAAGTGCACCGAAGCTCATCCAACCATAGTATTTGTTATCAATCTTCAAATCAGCTGTAGAAATTTCTGCATCTTCGTATTCAGTAGTAGAATTAGCTTTTAATTTCTGAAGTTTGTCACCACCAGCATAATACTGTGTTGAACCTGCATCGTTTGTTGCTTTTATAGCAAGAACTGCACCTGCATTTTCACCCTTTGCTTCAAATGTTACACATTCAGCATTAGCACCAGAACCACCGTGTGCATTTGCACCATTCAAGTCAAATGTAGTAGTCTTTGTATCGCCTCCATCCGGCTTTACAGAATGATACATAGATGTAGCCAATTTTGCATTGAGTTTTACTGCAACGTCTGCAAATGCTACTCCAGCAACCAATGAAGCTGCCAATACAGCTCCTATTACCTTTTTCATATAGGTACTTGTGCTAAGTCACCTCCAAAAAGAACTTTTTTGTCATGCTTTTAATTCAAGATAAAATATGTGTTACAAGAAACTTCTAAACATTCAAGGTTTAGATGCAGTCAATTTAGCAAAAATGATTCTGGAGGAAATATGAGAGAAGAGAGGAATTACACACATTATAATAGAAGAAAAGTGAACAAATTTTCATCAGGCGAATCCAGTTCAAATCAAAAAGTGTTAAAAAACCTGCAAAAAATGCTTTTTACCGATTTTTGCATTGAGTACTGGAAGCAGAATCCTACATGCAGAAATACAACAATCGGGTATCGGCTTGACAAAATAAAGTGCATAAAAACTTATGCAATTCCATTTTTTAAGTCAGTTCTTCTAAAAGATATTACTTCCAAAATGATAAATCAATTTTTACAAGAGTTAACAAAAAAGCAGACACGATATTATAAATTAGCCAGAGAAAACAACAGACCCTATATGCGAAATGAATTTCTGGCAAGAGGAACAATAAAAATCATCAGAATTGCCGTGTTGCAGCCGCTTCAATTCTTAGCGCAAAAGAACACATTCCCTTCTATAAAAAAGAACTGGAACAAAAATTGTCCGGTTCCTGAATTTCAAGCTAAGACAATTTATTATAAAGGAATGGTTTCGCCGCGAGATATTTTTTCAAGGCAGGAACTTGAAATTCTAACAAATTCAAAATGGACAAATCAACGTGCATACATGATGTTTCTGGTTGCACGCTATACAGGCATGCGGAACGGTGAATTACGGGCATTAAAAATCAAATCAATCCATCCTGATTTTATTGACATTTATCAGGCATACAATAATACAGAAGGGGTAAAAGCAACAAAAAACGGAATAGTGCGGAAGTTTCCGATTTTTCCGGGACTGTACGAAAAGCTGCAAAAATACATTTTAAGTTTGCCGGCAAAAGAATTAAGGAAAGATGATGCTTTTGTGTTTCCAAGCCTTGTAAAGCCGGGAAAACCTGTGGGCGCAAGCTTTGCCAATACGTTTCTAACATGCCAGATGCAAAAAGAGGGGATTCCAAAGGAGCGATTTCAGAACGGGATTCTTGTTACAAGAAGCTTTCATAGTCTGAGGCACTGTATGGATACTTATCTGGCAAATAAAACCACACTTCCGCTGACATCAATTTCTCATCTTATGGGGCACAGTACGCAAATGGTGCAGCATTATTCTGATCATTTTTCAGAGGAACTTTATGCAAATGCCGCAAAAATCCTGTCTGACTCTGATTTATGGCCGAAGGCAATTACCAAAAGTCCGTTCATCACAAAAGGGCAGAGCATTTTTATAAATCCTGACACCCTAGAAAATTCGGATATCGCAAAAAATCCGGGCGAGGATGTGGATTTGGTAAAATGCCTTACGCAGGTGTATGCACAACTTGGAATGCTTTTAAGGCAAATGAAAGAAAGTCCCCGGCAACAAGCGGCATACTGACTTTTTCTTACATATTTGATAGTATATTCTTATGAAAAAGACGCTCATTTCCATGTTTTGTGCCGGAATTTTGTTCTTTTTAACTTCCTGTTCCGGCATTACAGGTTATTCTGTACTTTTGTGGAGCATTCCCGAACACAAACTTCAGGACACAGATGTTGTTCCTGTTTATATTAAATCCAATATTTCTCATGTTTACGTTATAGGTATTCCAGATACAAAAGAAAAAATTGAAATTCCTTTGTGGCAGATTACTGAACCACAGAAAAAACGAAAAGCACTTAAACTTCAGCAGAGATTTATTGACTACAAACATCAGTATGCACTTGCAAAAATCGACGGGCTTCCTATACGCAGTGATCCGGTTAATACTTCTAAGCAGGTTTATCGCCTGCGCAAAAACGAATCTATAAAACTGCTTTATAAGGGCAACGGAACCGCTCCTATGTCCGGCAAAAGCGCCTTAAAAGGAGAATGGCTAAAAGTCCTTACACAGAATGGAACAACAGGCTGGTGTTTTTCTTACAATCTGAAACAGCTGGAAATGGATAGTTTTGGAACTTTTATAAGCGACAATAACGAAGCTATTCAGGAAGAAGATATTATATTGAAGAAAATTCTTGCAAAACGCTGGTATCCTGATTCTTATACGGCAATGATTCGAGATCAGCATATTGACGTGAACAGAATGAACTCTTCTTACGGCTTTGAAACCGGCGCTGAAAGCGGAACCGTAAAACTTACAATGCCCGGCATAAACGTCAACTGGCAATACAACGGCGTAAAGAAGACACCGGAAGACACGTATAAATATAACGATGTTCCTATTGAAATTACTGTTCGCAATCAGGATTTTATTGTTGTTCGTTATATGGACGAAAGCGGAAAACCGCAGGATTTTAATCTTGTAACAATTGAAGAGAACATCGATGAGCTTGTTGCAAATGAATTAAAACGCCGTACCGATGAATATGCACGTCTTTATGAAAACGGCGGAAAATTTAAAAGTTCAAACTACGGGCAGATTCAATTTAATATTGACGGAACTTTTTCCTGGCGTGGATACAATAGGCTTGTTCCTTCTCTTATAGTTAAGAATGCAGGAAATACAGGAACGGTTTCTATAAAGTATTTTATTTCTAATTCGCTAAAGTCGAATTATACAGGAATTCTCACCCTTAAATTTGAAAAAATGAATAAGGAACTGAATTTCCTTTATGAACTTGACGGAAAAAATATCCGCTTAACAGACGCAGGTGGAGCTTCCTTCCGCGGAACTACAGTACAAAATCTTGGCCCAAGTCCGCTTATTCTTTATTTTGCAGGACAGTAGGCAAACAGGCTGTTATAGTGGGCGCTGTACTTTTTGATTTTTTGGAAAGGCGCTCATTTTAACCAACGGAGTTAATGAATTATGGCATTTGTTCAATTTTCACAGGTTTCTCTGGCCTTTGGTGACCGCGACATTCTTAAAAACGTTACGGTAAACCTTCAGACAGGTACAAAGGCTGCTCTTACAGGAGCAAATGGAGCCGGAAAATCTACTTTAATAAAAATAATGGCCGGTTTGATAAAACCAGACAGCGGTTCAAGAACCGTTCAAAAAGATTCTCGGATTGCATATCTTCCGCAGTCTGGACTTACACATCATGGGCGAACGCTTTTAGATGAAGCAGACCAGGCTTTTGAATTCGGCTATAAAATTCAGGAAGAAATTGACCGCATAGGTGATTTGCTTACAAAAAATCCGCCTAATACAGAAAATCTTTTAATTCAACAAAGCGATTTAATGACAAAACTTGAAGATTCAGGCTGGCACAGGCGCAAGGCAACAGCAGAATCCGTTTTAATTGGTCTGGGCTTTAGTCGCGAAGATTTTTCTAAGATGACGGAAGAATTTTCAGGCGGATGGCAGATGCGCATTGCTCTTGCAAAAGCACTTATGCAGAATCCTGATATTCTTTTATTGGACGAACCAACGAATTATCTTGATTTGGAAGCGCGCACCTGGCTTGAACAGTTTTTGCAGAACTACAAGGGTGGTTTTTTGCTTGTAAGCCATGACCGTTATTTTTTAGACGTTACAATTAACGAAGTTTACGAACTTTTCGGCGGAGATTTAAAACGTTATCCGGGAAATTTTACACATTACGAAAAGGTGCGCGCCGTAGAACTTGAGACACTTATAAATCAGTACGAACAGCAGCAGCAGGAAATTCAGCATCTGGAAGATTACATAAGAAGGTTTGGAGCTAAGGCAAGTAAAGCCGCTCAGGCACAGGACAGACAAAAACGTCTGGATAAAATTGTGCGTATAGAGATTCCTGAATCTTTGAAAAAAATACACTTTTCTTTTCCAAAAGCACCGCACGCCGGTAAACTTGTTTTACGCCTGAACGGAATTACAAAATCCTACGACGGACAAAAAAACGTTCTTAATAATCTTAACCTTACAGTAGAAAACGGCGAGCGTCTGGTTGTAGCAGGTCACAACGGAGCCGGTAAATCTACTTTGCTGCGCATCATTGCTGGAGAAGACCGCAATTTTTCAGGCGAAATAATTCCTGGAGCAGGCGTACAAATCGGTTATTTTTCTCAGGATAATGCAGAAACAATTAAAGGCAGCGAAACAATTATTGACTGCATAGAAAAAGAAGCTCCTCTGGAACTTATTCCAAAAATCCGCGACATGCTTGGAGCATTTTTGTTTCGCGGCGATGATGTATTTAAGACGCTGGATGTGCTTTCCGGCGGCGAAAAAAGCCGTGTAGCTTTGCTGCGCCTGCTTTTGCGTCCGGTTAACCTTTTGATTTTAGATGAACCGACGAACCACCTCGACATGCATTCAAAGGATGTTTTGCAGGATGCGCTTAAAGATTTTGGCGGAACTGTAATTTTTGTAAGCCATGACAGACAGTTTATAGAAAATCTTGCAACAAAAGTTCTTGAATTAAAACCAGGACTCTTCAGGGAATTCCCGGGAGACTACCATTATTACCAGGAGCGCCTTGAAGCAGAAGCGCAGGGTATAATTGCAGGAGGCACTATAAACGGCAACGATGAGTCTACTTCAAGCACAGCCGCAGGCAAAAGCAAAGACACAAACGCAAGTTTAGGCGCAGGTAATGGCGCTTCATCATCAGCGCAAACTTCGCTTTCTTACGAAGAACAGAAAGCCTTGCGCGCACAAAAAAGCAAGATGGAAAAAGAAGTTGCCCGTCTTGAACAAGAAATTACAAAAGCAGAAAATGAAAAGAAAACTTTGGAAAACCAGATGGCAAATCCAGAAGTTTATAGCAACGGCGAAAAATGCCGTGTAATTCAACAGAAAATTTCAGAACTTGATAAAGTGCTTGAAAGTCTGAATGAACAATGGGAAACAGCAGCCGAAGCCCTCGGCTAGGAGGATATATGAAAGTTTTAGTTATTGGCGGAGCCGGATACATCGGCAGTCACGTTGTAAAAGAAATGATGAAAGCCGGACACAAAGTTACGGTTTTTGATAATTTATCAAGCGGTCTTCGCTGCAATCTTTTTCCACAGAATGATTTTATCTACGGAAATATTTTAATTCCGGAAGATCTGGATGCCGCTTTTGCACAGGGATTTGATGCATTCGTTCATCTTGCAGCTTTTAAAGCCGCAGGCGAATCAATGATAAAACCAGAGAAGTATTCTGTTAACAATATTACAGGCACTTTGAATATTATGAATGCAGCCGTAAAGCACAACTGCCTTAAAATGATTTTCAGTTCTTCGGCTGCAACTTTTGGTGAACCGCAGTATCTTCCTATGGATGAAAAACATCCGCAAAATCCGATTAACTACTATGGTTTTACAAAATTAAAAATCGAAGAATTCATGGACTGGTACGATCAGCTCAAAAACATGAAATTTGCAGCCCTCCGTTATTTCAATGCGGCAGGTTACGATGTTGATGGCGAAATCACAGGTCTTGAACAAAAGCCTGAAAACCTTCTTCCACGAGTAATGGAAGCCGCACTTGGACAGAGGGAACTTAAAATATTTGGTACAGACTACCCTACCCGCGACGGAACCTGTATCCGCGACTATGTTCACGTTACAGACCTTGCACGCGCACATGTTATGGCTCTTGATTATATAGAAAAGAATAATAAAAGCCTTAAACTGAATCTTGGTACAGAAAAAGGAACAACCGTAAAAGAAATTATTGATGCTGCACGTAAAATTACAGGCAAAGCTATTCCTGCTAAAGAAGAAGCACGTCGCCCTGGCGACCCTGCAGAACTTTACACAACATCAAAACTTGCCAAGGAACTTTTGGGATGGGAACCAAAGTATTCAGATGTAGATACACTGGTTCGCTCAACCTGGAACGCATATACAAATAACCTTTAATGTACATTCTGAACTCGCTAGTAGCTTCGCTGCGAATAGAATCAGAATCGATAATACAAAACAAAATCCGTGGTTTATTAGGAGAAAAAACAATGGCAGAATTAGGTAAAATCCGTGAATATATTAAAAACTCACGCAAAGAAATGATTGAGTTACAGACTTTGTTAACTTCAATTCCTGCAATCGCTCCGGAAAGTGGCGGCGAAGGCGAATATGACAAAGCACAGGCTTTGATTGAATGGCTCAAGAAAAACGGATTTACAGACATTCAGGTTTTAAACGCAAAAGATGAACGTGCCAAAAACGGCGTACGTCCAAACATAATCGTTACAATTCCTGGAGAAAGCGATGACTACGCTCTTTGGATTATGGCTCACATGGACGTTGTTCCGCCGGGAGATTTAAGTGCATGGAATTCTGATCCGTACAAAGTAATCGAAAAAGACGGAAAACTTATTGGCCGTGGTGTAGAAGATAATCAGCAGGGCTTAGTATCTGCTGTTTTTGCAGCCCTTGCACTTATGAAAAACGGAGCAAAACCTTCTCATACAGTAAAACTTGTGTTTATGGCAGATGAAGAATGTGGTTCAACTTACGGAATGCATTATTTAATCAAAGAGCACCGCGATTTATTCCGCAAACAGGATTTGTATCTTATTCCGGACGGAGGAGATCCAAAAGGCGAAACCATTGAAGTTGCTGAAAAAAATCTTGTATGGATTCGCTTTCATACAATCGGACTTCAGTCTCATGGCTCTCTTCCTAACAAAGGACACAATGCAGCACTTGCCGCAAGCGATTTAATGCTGCGCATTAACGACCTGGAAAATGTTTACAACAAGCAGGACAATCTTTTTGACCCGCCGTATTCAACTTTCCAGCCGACAATGCGTCTTGCAAATGTTTCAAGCATAAATATCATTCCTGGAGATGACATCAGCTGCTGTGACTGCCGTATCATCCCGGAATACGATGTAGATGAAATCCTGAAGGAAGTTCGTAAGCGCTGCGACATTGTAGAAAAAAAATATAGCGTTAAAATAGAATTTGAAACAAGACAGAAAGAGCAGTCTCCTGCAACACCAGTTACAGCCCCTATCGTACAGAAGCTTTCAAAGGTTCTTAAAGAAGTTCACGGCGTTACAGCCAGAACAATAGGTATTGGAGGCGGAACTGTTGGAGCAATTCTGCGCTGCATCGGCTGTGATGCTGCAATCTGGAGTTCTCTTGACGAAGTTTGCCATTCACCGAACGAATATTGTGTAATCGACTACATGATAAGAGATTCGGAAACTATGGCAGCTTTGATGCTTGACTAAAAAATACGGAAGTGCGCTCTGATTATAAATTATTAGTCCGCACTTCCTTTTTATGAGGGTTATCAATATGAATAAAATTATGAAGATTTTGAATCTTTCTGCTGTGGTAATTACATCTTTACTGCTCTTTTCTTGTGCCAGCTCAGCAAATTATGATTTTTCAAAAATTGATGCCACCATAGAAAAAGGTGATTTTTCAGAAGCCTATGCAAAAATAGAAGCTGAAAATCAAAAAATCTATTCTAAACATGATGAAGTCCTGAAAGATCTGGATCAGGGTTTACTTTCTCATTACGCAGAACAATATGAAACGTCAAATGAAAATCTTTCTGCCGGTGAAAAAAAGATTGATGACCTTTACGGAATAAGTATTTCCCAGTCCGTTACTTCTTTCCTTGTAAATGATACAGTAAAAGACTACGAAGGCGAACTTTATGAAGATATTTACACAAATATTTTCATGGCCTTAAATTACCTGAATATAAATCAATTTGATGATGCAATGGTAGAAATCCGCAGGTTTGACAATAAACTAAAAACTGCCGTTGTTGAAAATCAAAAAAAGATTCTGTCCGCAAAAAATTCAATGAAGGAAGGTTCAGATAAAGTTCCTTCTGCCAACATAAAATTCCATAATTCAGCACTTGCCCGCTATCTCAGTATGCTTTTATATCGTACAGACGGCGATATAGACAATGCCGCTGTTGATTTAAAAATGCTGAAGGATGCCTTTGTCTTACAGTCAGATTTGTATGATTTTGCAATTCCGTCATGCATTGAAGAAGAACTAGAAATTCCAAAAGGCAAAGCCCGATTAAACATTCTGACATTCACTGGTTATGCACCTGTAAAAACAGAAGAAGCTTTACGATTAAATCTGGGGTCAACCTATTATAAGCTGGCTCTGCCAAAAATGCAGAAACGCACAACAACTGTCTCAAAGATAAAAGTAAATATAACCTCAAAATATGATGGTTCAACATTTACAACAGAAGCAAAGAAACTTGAATCTATTGAAGACATAGCTATTGATACATTCCAGCAGCATTACGCAATGATTTTTATGAAGAGCCTTACACGTTCAATAGCAAAAGCGGCTACAACGGAGGCACTTCATCAGCAATCTAAGAAAACAGACAATGCTGGTGCAAGTTTAGTGCTTAGCGTATTCTCTCTTGCATCTACAGTTGGAACAGAAATTACAGAACGCGCAGACACAAGAACGAGCAGATTTTTCCCTGCAAGCGCCAGTGTTGCAGGACTTACCCTTGATCCGGGCTATTATGATATAGAAGTGATTTATTATGACAATCTTGACCACATAGTCGGCAAAAAAACTATAACTGACTATGCTTTAGTGGAAGGCAACCTTAACTTAATTGAAGATATTTGTTTAAATCGAAAACCTGATATTTCTGTTAAATTTGAGCCAAAAGCAATATTACAAGTTACAGGTCAGAAAATTTTACCGCCGCCAAGTTACGAAATTAATCGCCCTGGCTTTTCTGACGGACAGGCAGGAACTAATTCAACCTCACAAGCAGCTGCTTCCGCTCTAGATGCAATTCTAAATAGCAAAACATCAGCAGTTCAGCCAGAAGAAAAGCAGTCAGAAACAGAGGTTATAAATGAAGCAGTTTCCGCAGAGCCTGCAGCCCCTGTAACTGCAGACCCTGTAAATCAAGATTCGACACAAATTAGAAAAGCATCCAAAAAACGAGCAAGGACAGCACAATAACGACTGTTTTTCAGCTATTATTTAGCGGACTTTCAGGAACATTCCAATCAACGCAACTGTAATTAAAAGCTGCATAATCATAAATTTGATTAATACCTGAGTTGGTGACCAGCCGCGGTTTTTTCTCATGTGATCATGCAGCGGAAAACGGATATTATCAAACAAATGTATGTGGCAGAACCTGATTAAGGCAACCTTTACAAGCCCCATGCCGCCGTTTACAAATATAATTGAAGAAGTTGCAAGAATCATAAACGGATTTCCTGTAACCATTACGCACACGCCGATAAAAAATCCCAATGCACGGCTTCCTGCATCGCCCATTAAAACCTTGCTTGGGTATGCATTATGCCACAGGTAGCCCATCAAAACTCCAGACAGGGCAAAAGTTATTACTGCCCATGCTGCACCGCTTGTAAGATGCGGAACTAAAAGATATGTTGCAATAATTTTATGACCAAGAACAAAATAAAAAAGACTTCCAAGTGTAATAAGCGCAATCATAACCAGTGTAGAAGAAAGTCCATCTACACCATCTGTACAATTGGTTGTATTTATTGAAAGCCAAAGCATCACTGTTGAAATGATTATATAAACCGGCTCAGGAATATGCACCGGATCTGTAATAAACGGCAGCCAGAAAAAACAGCCTGTTTTTTTTGCTAGGAAATTATAAAGCAGAAATGAAGCCGCTATGCTTATAATCAAATCAAGAACTGCTTTTCTGTATTCGCCCCAGCTTTTTACGCTTCTGTCATCTAAAAAACCGGTAAGCATTGTTATCCAGGTTAAACAAACAACAGAAAGCTGAAGTTCATTCATAGGAACTAAAAGAACAGTTAAAACTACAAAAAATGTAATAAATACCGAACCAGAGCCTGTAGGTTTTCCTTTTGCGGCTTCAGAACCCGGAACAAATTCCCTGCCTCTGTCATGCGGAAGCAAAGAATAAAACTTTGGAAGTAAAAATCTTGTAAGTAAAAATCCCGCAAATAAAGCAATTGCTATAAGAACCGTAAAAGAAGTAAACAGACGGGCAGGCCCAAAAAACTGCTCTAAATAAGTTCCCAAATAATAAAGCATAAAACCTCGGTATAAAAATTAGTCCGACTGCAAGTGCCGTTAAACTCTGATACAGTGCAGCCGGAACTAAAATTTAGTGTTTAAAGTGGCGTGTTCCTGTAAATACCATGGAAATTCCAAGTTCATCACAGGCTTTTATTGAATCTTCATCACGGATTGAACCGCCCGGCTGAACAATAGCTTTAATTCCATATTTTGCAGCTGCACGAACTGTATCGTCAAACGGGAAGAAAGCATCGCTTATTAAAACCGTTGCATTTTCATCGCTTGATGTTACACCAGATTTTACAACATTTTGCGCTCTTTCCAATGCCTGTTCAGCAGCCCAGATTCTGTTTGTCTGACCGCAGCCAATACCGATTGCAGCCTGATCTTTTATAACAAGAATTGCATTTGATTTTGCAAACATGGCAATTGTCATACCGAATGCCATTTCGTTAATCTGTGCCTGAGTAGGTTTTGCCTTTGTAACAACATCCCATTTTTCAAAGAGTTTGTCGTCATTTCCCTGAATAAGGAAGCCGCCGTCAACAGAAAGATAACTGTGTGTATCTGTAACAGGGATTTCTGCAACAATAAGGCGAAGATTTTTCTTTGCAGCAAAAACCTTTAATGCACCGTCTGTAAATCCAGGAGCAACAATTACTTCAAGGAAGCATTTTACCATTTCCTGTGCGGCTTCTTCATCAATTACAGCACTACAACCGATGATTCCGCCAAAAATAGAAACCGGGTCACAGTTGTAAGTTTTTTTATAAGAAAGAAGAACATTTCTTCCAAGAGCTGCTCCACAAGGAGTATTGTGTTTTAAGCCGATTGTAAATACGCTTCCGGCAGAAGAAGCAAAAGTTGCAGATGTAGGATTGCCTTCTGTATCTACTCCGGTTACAGGAGTTGCATTCTTTATGAATTTTGAAAAAGCACATACGCCTTTCCATGCAACATCAAGGTCACGAATATTATTATAAGAAAGTTCCTTTCCCTGAAGCTGTTTCATGCCGCCAAATGCGCCTTTGTAATCAGCAGTTGTATAAAGACAGGCACTCTGATGTCCGTTTTCGCCGTAGCGCAAAGACTGCTGTTTTTTAAGCGAAAGTACATAATATTCAGGATATTCATTTTCGCCTTTTTCACCAAGCATGAATCTTGAAATAGCAGCATCATAGGCACTTGTTAAATTAAATACTTTACCAGCCAGCTGTCTGCGGAATTCTATTGAAGTTGAACCGCTTTTTATTTCTGAAATTGCAGCATCGTAATCAGCAGGATCTGTTAAAACAATTACGTCCTGATAGTTTTTAGCAGCCGCACGGAGCATTGTAGGACCGCCGATGTCAATAAATTCTACTGTTTCATTAAAAGAAAGATTTGCCTGAACTTTTTCAAAGAATGGATAAAGGTTTACACAAACTAAATCAATTGGAGCAACCGAAAGCTGTTCCAGTTTTTCCATGTGAGCCGCATTATCACGACGTGCCAAAATTCCTGCATGAATTTTCGGATGTAAGGTTTTTACACGTCCGTCAAGACATTCCGGAAAGCCAGTAACGGTACTTACATCTGTAACCGGAATATTATTCTGGGTTAAATATGCAGCCGTTCCACCGGTTGAAAGAATTTCCCAACCAGACTCATTCAGAAAAGAAGCAAGTTCCAGAACTCCTTCTTTTTTAAAAACACTGATTACAGCTCGTTTTTTCATACGAAAACTATCTCCTGCAGTTTAAAATGATAGTTTATAATAACAGAAAACCCCGCCGCTTTCAATCACGGCAGGGTTCTTAAAATACGCCTTAAGCAAACAGCCTTTGCAGGTACCCCTGCGGCTAACCTTTGCGCGATTCGTAAACTTCAGCACCGCCTATAAAGTACTTAGACAGCGCACCGAACAAAATAAACATCGGAATAGAAGCAAGCAATGCACATGCCATCATGGCACCTTCATCGGTCTGCTTTTCTTCGCTGAATTTTGTAATATAAAGAGGAATTGTCTTCATCTTTTCGCTTTGAGCAGCAAGAAGCGGCCACAAAAGGTTATCCCACTGGTTTCTGAAAGAAAGGATACCTAGTGTTGAAATTACCGGCGTACAGTTTGGAAGAACAATACTTGAATAGATTTTAAACTCATTCAGACCGTCAACACGCGCTGCATCAAGATATTCTGCCGGGAAAGTAATCAAATACTGTCTCATCTGAAAAACACCAAATGCAGAAACCAGGAAAGGTATAATCAAGCCCTGATACGTATTCATCATTCCAAGACGGCTTACAACCATATAAAGCGGAATCATGATTGCTTCAAACGGAATCATCATAGTAGCCATGATTGCCATAAAAATCAGGTTACGTGACTTAAACTGGAATTTTGCAAGACCATAACCGCAAAGAGAAGCCATAATAACTGTTGTAACCGAACAGGTAACAGCAACTATTAAAGAATTCAATACATTGCGCAGAAAAACAGGGTTTTTGTTGTTACCCATAATTGCTTTCTGGAAGTTAGTAAAGAATGTCCTTGTTTCCGTTGTAAAATATGATTTAGATGGAATCCAGTTGAACGGCATGGAAAGAATCTGCTTTGCGTCCATGAATGAAGCAACAAACATAAACACAATCGGCAGAACCGTAAACATAAATACTAAAAGAAGACAAATCCAGGCAACAATTTCGCCAATGCCAACACGGCCAACATATTTATTTTGATTCATTTTTTTTCTCCTAAAAACTCCGCGTTGTTAAACCCTAGTAATCAACTTCATCTGTCTTAGACAGTTTGAACTGCAAATATGTAAAGAGTAGCATTATTATGAACAGAATGATAGACATTGCAGAAGCACGTCCAAGCTTTCCGTTACTGATACCTGTAAAGTAGATGTTCATAGTGATTACATCAATCGGCTGACGGGCAGCACCTGTCTGCACAAACATGTACTGTGTACTGAAAGTCTTCAAACACTGAAGCATGGCCATAATTGAAACCAGAACAACAGTCGGCTTTAATAGCGGCAGCGTAATGTGCCAGAATGTATGCCATTTATTTGAACCGTCAACAGTAGCAGCTTCGTAAATGGAAGGCGGAATTGAAGCCAGACCTGTAATAAAAAGAATTACAAAGTAGCCTATATACTTCCAGAAATAAACTATCATAGTTGAAATCTGAAGCATCGTATTATCAGTAAGCCATTTATAATCAATTCCGGATGTAAACAGAACCTTATTTGAAACCTGATTTACAAGACCGCGTGGGTCAAACATAATCATCCAAATTAATGCAGCAACTACAGAAGAAAGAACTGCCGGCATATAGTAAGATATCTGGAAAAAGCCTTTCTGCCGTGAGCTTCTAAGCTGCATAAGCAGAACTGCAATAATCAGCGAAATAATAACCATTGGAACAAAAGTTCCGAATGTAAACACAACTGTAGCACGGATTGAATTCATTAAAGAGAATCCACCGTTGCTCTGTGTAAACAGATAAATATAATTTTTTAATCCAACAAATTTAGAAGTTCTGGCAATTGCCTGCCTGTTGGTTAAACTTGTCATAACGGCATTAATAATCGGGTAAAAACTAAAAACGGCAAAGAAAACCAGACAGGGAATAGTAAAAGCAAATCCCCAGCGTGCCTGTTTCTGCTCGATACTATATTTTTTTACTTTTTTCGGCATAGCAATAAATCCTTTATAAAATCGCATTTTCTGCGGTTAATTATAATAAATGCTTTCGCGGAGCTTCATACTCCGCCACTTTTGCGAGAATTAGACTTTGCATAAAAGTCTAATTCTCGTCGATTTATAAAAATCATCTATAATGATTTAATGATTTTTATAAATCATTATTCTTCAATCAATTCCTGAACAGTTTTCTTAAGCTGGTTGTAAGCAGCTTCAGGAGTTACTCCCTGAAGCATTACACCCTGAACTGCTGTTCCAAGAGCACTCTGAATTGCTGTTGAGCTTGCTCCGTAGTATACAATGTGACCGCGGTTCATATCATCAGCAAATACCTTTGAGTATGGAAGATTCTTGTATGTTGTACTGTTCAAAAGAGCATTTGTCGGCTGAACGATGTTTACTTCTTTCAAGTATTCTTCGCCATGGCTGAGCATGTAACCGATAAGAGCCCATGAAGCTTCCTGTTCTTCTTTAGTAGCATCAGAACTTACCATGTAGTAGTGACCATAGTAGCATGCTGCTACATCTTTCTTAGCATCCTTGAATTTCGGATATGGAACAACCATCCATTCACCACTGTCATAGAAAGACGGGTTATCGTGTTTAATACGAGCTTCCTGATAAAGACCTGTTGAACACATAGCAATATCGCCATTGTCTTTGTTAAATGCAGAGCGGGCTGCTGTGTATGTTGGAGAACCTAAGTTCTTGCCGTTTGGTCCCCACTGCTGTAAATATGTAAGAACTTTAATCCATGCATCTTTTCCAACAATAGCTTCTTTTCCGTCAGCGCTGATAAGTTCACCGCCAAGCTGTTCTACCATTGGAACTGTGTTTTCAAGATAGTATTTGTAGCGGAAGTCATATCCACGGCGAGTAATTATGTTTCCTTCGCGTTTTACAATTTTTTCAGAAACAGCCATCATGTCTTCCCAAGTTTTCGGATAATCTTTATCCGGATCAAGACCTGCAGCACGGAATACTTTCTTGTTTACGAAAATAGACCAGTTTGTAAGTTCAAGTGGAAGACCATAAACTTTCTTGTTTACAGTTACAGGATCAAGCATTTTTGGTGCATAAGCATTGATTACATCGTTTGCATTTTTGTAACCTGCTGCCTTGTAATTCATTGGAGCAACACGTCCAGCCATGATGTATGGATATTCATCATTGATTGAAAGGTTGAACATTGTAGGTCCTTTTCCTGCAGCAAATGCAGTCTGAACCAATTCAATAATCTTTGTTGCACTCTGACGTGTAACATTTACAGTTACATTAGGATGACTTTCCATAAATTCCTTAATGTAGCGGTCTTCGATTTTCTGGCGGTTTGCATCTTCGTGTGTCCAGAATTCGATAGTTACTTTTTTCTTCGCTTTTGCAGCGAACATTGCTGAAGGAGCAAGGAAAGCTACAGCAGCAAGCATCATAACAACTATTTTTTTCATATTTCCTCCTGAAAATAAATAATAGCCCGGTTTTTAATAAAGACAAATCAACAAATTTGTCTCATTCCCACAAAACCCCTTACGCGGTAATTATGAGAAAGTTATATACTTAATGCTTTTAAGTATAATTTTATCCTAAGTCAGGAAAATCACTTTTGCAAGCGAATACTTTTTTGCAAAACAACGATAATTATTGAAAAAATGCGATTTTGTAGTTTTTTGTAGAAATCTGAAAACTAAGTATTTATTTTGTAAGTGAAGAAATAAGTGCGTGCAGTTTTGGAAGGATATCTTCCACAGTTTCATGCGTTATGGCAACATTCCCGGAAACTTTTGAGCGGACATCAGCACAGCTTATCTTTATGGCACGTCCTTTTTCTGTGAGCGAAATAATAACCGTGCGTTCATCTTTTTCTGAACGTTTGCGGACAATAAGCCCGTCTTTTTCCATCTTCTTTAAAAGAGGTGTAAGAGTTCCAGAATCAAGATACAGTTTATTTCCCAGTTCATTAACAGAAATTCCGTCTTCTTCCCAAAGTCCCATAAGGGCAATGTAAGATGTGTACGTTAACCCAATCTTTTCAAGATAAGGCTTCATACAGCGGATTATTTCCTTAGAACAAACATAAAGAGCAAAGCATAACTGATTCTCTAATTTCAACGGTTCATTTTTGGAATCCATGATGAAATTATAAATAGCATTTAAAAGAATTGCAATAATTTAAGTACCCTTTAAGTAAGGTTAATTTAAAGGAATTAAAATAAAAGGCACTTGACAAATTCGATTGTGCAAAATATTTTATTTGCAATGAAAGACGTAACATACAAAACCACAGGAACATGTGCAAAAGTCATCCACTTTACAAAGAATGATGACGGAACAATTACTAACGTAAGTTTTGAAGGCGGCTGCGACGGAAACTTAAAGGCAATTTCAAAGCTTGTAAACGGAATGAGCGCACAGCAGATTCACGACACACTTATCGGAAACCTTTGCCGTTCAAAAGGAACAAGCTGTGCCGACCAGCTGGCAAAAGCCGTTCTGTCTGAATAGAGACATTATCCGGACTTTTTTTAGCTCCGGATATTTTTAATTCTGTACTTTTTTCAGCCCCGCACTTTTACTTTTATGGAAAAAACGAAATCCGCACGTAACAAAACAATTGATTTTTTACTCAACAGCGATGAAGGCAAACTATACTTTTCACGGTGCATTCAATTAGATAAAAATCGTGCTGAACAAAATCAATCCTATTCACTTTCAGAAATTACAGATAAAACTCTTTGCGGCGATACATTTTCTTTTCTTCCATTGCTTCCGCAGAATTTTATAGACCTTGCGATAGTTGATCCGTTTTATAATCTTTCTAAAACTTTCGGTGAAAATTCATTTAGAAAAATCGACGCAGAAGAATATGCTGAATATACAAAAAACTGGCTTAAATTATTACTGCCACTTTTGAAGCAGAATTCTTCTATATATATCTGCTGTGACTGGGCAAGCAGCATTCAGATTGCAGATGTGCTTTTTGATTTGCAGGAAGAAAAAAAACTGTTTATTCAAAACAGAATTACCTGGCAGCGGGAAAAAGGACGCGGAGCACTTTCCAACTGGAAAAATTCCATGGAAGACATCTGGTTCTGTACAGTTGATAAAGAAAACTATACATTCAATCTGGATGCGGTAAAATTGCGCCGCAAAGTTATTGCGCCATACAAACAAAATGGACTTCCGAAAGACTGGGAAGAAAACAGCTGCGGAAAATTCCGGGATACATGCCCCGGAAACTTTTGGGACGATATTTCCGTTCCGTACTGGTCAATGGCAGAAAATACAGCGCATCCAACACAAAAGCCTGAAAAACTTCTTGCAAAACTGATTCTTGCAAGTTCAAATCCGAACGACATGATTTTTGATCCGTTCCTGGGCTCCGGCAGCACTTCTGTAACGGCCAAAAAACTTGGCCGGCATTTCTGCGGAATTGAACAGAATCCACAGTATTGTGCATGGGCAGAAAAACGCCTTGAAAATGCAGAAACCGACAAAACAATTCAAGGCTTTGCCAACGGCGTTTTTTACGAACGCAACACCAGACCGGAATAGGCAGAATCTCTGAGGGCTCGCCGGTTTTCACAACAAGTGCGTAATATGCAATTTCCAGTAAGCTTAGTTGCAAACGCTGGTAGCTGCGTAGCAAATAGAGGCACTGTCGGCTACGATGCGCAAGTTACGCAAGCGGCAGATTAAAAACTTCCTTTTATGCAAACGAGCGAAGCTCGTATCCTATGCTCTGCCGTACAATTTATTTTAGGAGATACTCAATCACATGTATATCCTGGTTTCTTATATAATAATTCTTTTTCCGAAATAATCGATTTATCCCAAACTTCTTCCTTCCATTTTTCTTCTGGAACATCCTTAATTGCTACTGAAATGCTAGAAGTCTTACATCCTAATGTTTCTGCGATTACTTCTGAAATTTTTTCAGCACACAATTTCTTTTGATTTTCTGTTCTTCCCGGGAAACATTTGATTTCTACGTGTGGCATTCATTTTCCTCCGATTAAAGCCGTATTTACCGCTACCATCATAAACAATGTAGTTATTGGTCTGTTCTTATCTTCCATATTTTGATTTCCATTTTAATTTTAAGCGCCTCAGTGCGGGCGACTACATAACAAATCCTATCCGTATCCACAGTAATTTTCTTATTCTGACAGAAAATGTCAGTATAAGATGGAAGAGCAAAGATCTTATGTTTCAAGTATACAATCAGTTATTCAAAAATCAAACGCTGGCACAAATTACGCGTCTAATTGCGTTTTTCTTATCTTACCGCTATTATCTGTTGCATGAATAATTCTGAAAAACTTATTGCTGATGCACGCCGTATTATAAAACACGAACGTGCAGAATCTGGCGACCGATACGACGGATTTAAAGCCTGCGAAAAGATTATAGAACTTTTGCCAGGCGCTAATCCTGCTTTACAGTCTTTGGCACGTTCAGTCGGCGATTACTGGTACAGTTCTTATATTACTTCTTCTGCAAATCCTGCTTCTGAACCGACCGAAGAAAATCTTAACAAACTTAGTGCCATGCAGAATTTTCTTGAAGGCGTTGATGATGAAAACGGAACACTTTCGGAAGATGACTGGCAGGAACTCGGTCAGATTGTACGGTTTGAAGCAGAAGATATGCCACTGGAACTTTTAAACAGCACAATGTCTCTTATTGTAAGTCACGATGCCCTGTAAGTTTGTTCTTCACTTTTTGTCGTTTAGACATTGCAACAAGCCCTTTTTAATCAGTGTTTTTATATGAAAGATATTTCAACCTTTTACAATTCATGTACTCAGTGCCCCAGAAACTGCAAAGCCAACCGTACAGACGGCAAAGCAGGCTTCTGCAAGGAAGACAAAGAAATCCGCATAGCTTCTGCAGGCCTTCATTTTGGCGAAGAACCGCTTATCACGGTACACGGCGGAAGCGGTACAATTTTTTTTACAGGCTGTACGCTGCATTGCGCATTCTGCCAGAATTATCAGATAGCTCATCAGGGAATGGGAAAAGCCGTATCAAAAGATGAATTCATAAAAATCTGCCTTAAGCTGCAGGAAATCGGAGCAGAGAACATCAATCTTGTTACCGGAAGCCACATAATTCCACAGCTTGCCGAATATTTAAAAGCCGCGAGGGATGCAGGCGTAACAATTCCGTATTGCTGGAATTCTTCTGCTTATGAAAAAGTTGAAATGCTTGAATTATTAAAAGATCTTGTAACAATATGGCTTCCGGATTTAAAGACTTTGAGTGCACCTTTAGCTTCCAGACTATTTGGCGCAGAAAATTATCCCGAAGCGGCGACAGAAGCAATTTCCTGGATGATAAAAAATAATCCGCTTAGAATAGAAGAAGTTAAAAAGGACGGAATTACAAAAGATAAAATGCTAAGCGGCGTAATTATCCGCCACCTTTTTTTACCCGGCCGGTTTGCAGAAACAGCCGATACCCTTGAATGGCTAAAAACCAATGCCGATAGCAAAGCCTGTATTTCCCTTATGTCGCAGTACACACCGGTTCCTTTTAAGGGAACAGAAACGGAAATGAAAAAACGCAGCGAAAGTTTAAATGCAATAGAAAACCGCCTCGTTTCTAAAACAGAAGATCAGGATTTGCAGGATTTAATAGAAGCATACGATTTTGACTATCTTTTTTATCAGGAACTTTCAACAGATACAGACTGGCTCCCGGACTTTAACCGAACACAGCCTTTTTCTAACAAACTGGCTAAACCTGTGTGGCACTGGACTTGTGGCGAAATCTAATAAATTTTCAATGCAAATATTGCCGATTATGCTATACTTTTATATATGATAAAAGAAGGCAAACTTAACAAAAAAAGTGGTTCAACAGCCGGTACAAAACGTACAGGCATTGCAATTCCTCTTGGAGCAATCCGCACAAAAGATAATTCAATTCCAGGCGACTATCTTTCATTAGAAAAACTGATTCCTTTCTGCAAAAAATCAGGGCTTTCTATAATTCAGCTTCTGCCGGTAAATGATACAGGAACAAATTCTTCGCCATACAGCGGACTTTCGGCTTTTGCCCTGCATCCGGTTTACATTTCTCTTGAAGCAACAGAAGGATTTAATTCACTTTACGAAAGTGATTCTGAATTCCACTCTCAATATGACAAGTTTGTAAAAAAGCATACTCATGCAATTTCAAAAACAAAGAACCGTTTCAATTACATTGAAATCTTAAACGACAAGACCGCTCTTCTTAAAAAACTGTTCGTTTACAACTTCCAGCTTGGATTTGATGAAGAAAACGGCACCGACAATACCGCGGATAAAGAATTTTCCAAATGGATTGAAAAAAATCCGTGGATTAAAGGATACACGGTATTTAAGACCTTAAAAGAAAAATACATGCAGGCTTCGTGGAAAACATGGAGTAAGGAAGACCAGAAAATTGATGCCGACGGTATCGACAGATTCTGGAAAACCGAAGATGCTGCTATCCGGGAAAAACTTGTATTTTTTGCCTGGTGCCAGTATGTCTGCCACATTCAGTTTAAAAAAGCCTGCGATGCCGTAAAGAAAGAAGGAATCATTTTAAAAGGCGACATGCCGATTTTAATGGACGAAGATTCCTGCGATGCCTGGCAGCATAAAGAAATTTTTAATCATACGCTGCGTGCCGGAAGTCCGCCTGACATGTACAACAGTAACGGACAGAACTGGGGCTTTCCGATTTATAACTGGAAGTACCTTAAAAAAAATGATTATTCGTGGTGGAAAGACAGACTTATTTCTGCAAGCCAGTATTACAGCGCATACCGTCTTGACCACATTCTTGGCTTTTTCAGAATCTGGGCAGTACCGGAAAATGACAATTCTGCAATTTTGGGCCACACAGAACCGTACAAAGGAATTACAGCCGAAGAATTAAGCGCACTTGGTTTTGACGAAGGCCGCATTCACTGGCTTTCTGCTCCGCACATTCCGACTTCTGCAATAAAATCAGAAAATCCTTATGCCGTTCTTGAAAAATACTGCGACAGAATCGGCAATGAAGAGCTATGGAACTTTAAGAAAGATATAAAAGGTGACAAGTTCATTGACAATGACGAATTGCGTCCGTTCTGGTTTGACCGGTGTCTTATAGAAATTAAAGACGGAGTTTTCGTTCCTGCATGGAGCTACAGGGATTCAACTTCCTGGAAATCGTTATTTCCAGATGAACAGCGAAAGCTTTCTGAACTTTTTGCACAAAAAAATGAAGAGGAAAGCAAGCTTTGGACAAAACTTTCTTCGGATATTTTAAGCGAACTTACAACATGCACAAAAATGATTCCGTGCGGCGAAGATTTGGGCGTTGGCCTTGAATGCGTTCCTGCGGTAATGAAAAAGTTTAATATTCTTTCGCTTAAAGTTTTGCGCTGGTGCCGCCGTTGGGAAAAAGAAGGTCAGCCATTTATTGATGTAAAAGAATATCCTGAAAACTCTGTTACGGTAACTTCCGTTCACGATTCTTCAACTATACGGCAATGGTGGGAAGATGAAAAAGAAGGCGTACGGGCATTCTTAAAAATGGCAGAAAACTCTGCAAAGACAAAGAATAGCTGTAACACAGATAAAAACACAGCAGAAGCCCCAGGCATGGAAGACGAAAGCTTATTACAAAAAATCGGCGCTATGTCAGAAAATCCGTTCAGTCCAAAATTTGCAAAACTTATTCTGGAAAAGGCGGCAGAATCCGGCAGTATGTTCTGTATTCATCCGTTACAGGATTTTCTTTATCTTGATAAAAAATACTACCTTAAAAATTCCTGCGATGAGCGTATTAACGTTCCGGGAACCGTTACGGATTTTAACTGGACGTATCAGATTCCGGCCACGGTTGAAGAGCTTGAAGATAACGAAAAACTTTGTGAAGAAATTAAGAAGATTTGTGAAAAGCATAGAAGCTAGTTAGAGGATAATTATGAGAAGTAAAAACATTTCGTATAATGAATTTCACATAAGTAAGGCCGTGCGGAACCTGTGCGGCGTTAAAGATTCTCTTTTTTCTTCATACGGAAATGTAATAATTCGCGATATAAAATCAATCCAGCTTTTTACGCTCAAACTTAACGAAGTTTTTGAAAAACAGGGCAAACCCGAAAAAAAAGTTTCCAGCGGAAGCGTTAACGCAATGGGGCTTATTGACGAAGTGTCGCACATTGTCTGCGCGCTTTACCGCAAGAAAAAAAATGCAGACGTTTTTTCTACACTTCTTGGCGAACTGAACGTTAAATTCGGTAAAGAAAAAATTGACCAGATGCTTCTTTTGTTTACAGAAATTTTTCCTCCGACTGAAGTTTATAAAGGAAAAATTTCTGCTCAGGCTTTTCTTGAAAAAAGTGCGGTCGATTCTTTAACTGGCAAAACCCGTTCTAATCGCGAAGCAACTCTTGAAGAATTGATTTTACTGCGCCTTGCAAATGAAAATCCTGCTTTCCGTCCGTTTAAAATCCTGTTTGACGATTCGCCTTTAGAAGTTTCTTCTATATATAAAGATTCATGGACAGAAATTCAGCGTTTTTTTGAAAGCCAGCCGGTTTTCGGTCCGTTTGGGAACACGCTTATTGCGATGCTCCGTGAACCTATGGTTTTCAGCCCCAACGATTTGAGCGGCCAGCTTGAATATATCCGCAAAAACTGGATTCACTTTTTCCCGGAACTTGCAGAATTTTCTTCACTGTTCTTTTCTTCTATTGATTTGCTTTCCGAAGAAAACAAGGCTTTATGGCATCCTGTAAACGGTGGCGGACAGCTGCCGGATTTGCAGACTTACAGCTACGAAAACCTGATGAACGAATACGAAAATTTTACGCCTGACAAGGACTGGATGCCAAAAGTTGTTTTAATGGCAAAAACTGTTCTTGTATGGCTTTATCAGCTGAGCCAGAAATATAAGCGCAACATTTCTACACTTGATCAGATCCCGGATGAAGAGCTGGATATTCTTGCACAGGAAGGTTTTACAGGGCTTTGGCTTATCGGAATCTGGGAGCGCAGTTACGCCAGCCGCCGGATTAAAAATATCTGCGGAAACCCGGAAGCAGCCGCAAGCGCATACAGTCTTTCTGAATATGAAATTGCACGCAACATCGGCGGCTGGCCGGCTGTGGAAAATCTTCGCGCAAGGCTCTGGCAGCGCGGAATCCGTCTTGCATCGGACATGGTACCGAATCATACCGCAATGGATTCGCGCTGGATTGTGGAACGCCCGAATTTGTTCATTCAGCGGCGCGACAATCCTTTTCCGCAATACACATTTAACGGCGAAAACCTTTCTCAGGATTCAAGAGTTTCTGTTTATCTTGAAGACCATTATTACAGCAAAAGCGATTGTGCCGTTGTTTTTAAACGGGTTGATAATCAGACCGGCGATGTTCGCTACATTTACCACGGCAACGACGGAACAGGCATGCCGTGGAACGATACGGCACAAATAGATTTTTTAAATCCTGCGGCAAGAGAAGCTGTTATTCAGGAAATTCTGCATGTTGCCAGAAACTTTCCTATAATCCGCTTTGATGCAGCAATGGTTCTTGCAAAAAAACATATCCGCCGCCTCTGGTATCCGGAACCTGGCCATGGCGGAGATATTGCAACAAGAAGCCAGACTCAGCTTTCAACAAAGCAGTTTGAAGATGCCCTTCCGAATGAATTCTGGCGGGAAGTTGTTGACCGCGTTGCAAAGGAAGTGCCTGATACACTTTTGCTTGCCGAAGCTTTCTGGATGCTTGAAGGTTATTTTGTGCGCACGCTCGGAATGCACCGCGTTTATAACAGTGCATTTATGAACATGCTTAAAAAAGAAGAAAATCAAAAATACCGCGATTCCATAAAAAACACGTTGAACTTTGATCCGCAGGTTCTTAAACGGTTCGTTAACTTTATGAACAATCCGGACGAAGAAAGTGCCGTCGCCCAGTTCGGAAAAGGCGATAAATATTTTGGCATCTGTACGCTCATGGTAACAATGCCGGGACTTCCGATGTTCGGTCACGGGCAGATTGAAGGTTTTGAAGAAAAATACGGCATGGAATATACCCGTTCCTATAAAAATGAAATTCCGGATCAGGAACTTTTGGAGCGGCACAAACGGCAGATTTTCCCTTTAATGAAAAAACGATATCTTTTTGCGGAAATTGACAATTTCCTTTTGTACGATGTTTGGGATAAAGGTCATGTTATAGAGAGCGTTTTTGCCTATTCAAACTGCGTCGGCAATGAAAAAGCAATCGTTTTGTATAACAACTGCTACGAGCATGCTTACGGAACGATTCATACTTCTGCAACCTTTGCCGTAAAAACCGGCAGCGGCGATGAAGTTGAACTTCAGACAAGGACAATCGGACAGGGAATCGGTGCAAACAATTTTGAACACCGCTTTATCCTTTTCAGGAACATGATAAACGGTTTGTGGTACATAAGACGAAGCACTGATATTTGCCGCTACGGTTTATTCGTTAGTCTTGCCGGCTACGAGACACAGATTTTTACGGATATCCACGAAGTTATAGATGATTCTGAGCATAAATGGGAACAGCTGCACGATAATCTTGCCGGTAAAGGCGTACAGAATCTTGAAGATGCATGGCTTGAACTTGAATATAAGGATTTGTACAAGGCATTAAAGCATTTCCTTTACCCGGAATTCTTGAAGAAGGTTTTTGCAAAACTTCATCCGCAGATTGAAGAAATCGGAGAAGGGGAAAAAGCGAAAAAAACAAAGCCTTTTACCTCTAAGGAATTTGAAGAGCTGCTTGCAGGTATTAAAATTCAGGGACTGGAATTCTACAGACAGTGTGCACTTTTTGCAGAATCAGAAAAGGCGGAAAATCACTCTGCAAAACAGGCCGAAGTTAAAGCCGGTACTTCTGCGAAAAAACTTACAGCCGCCGATAAGGCAAAACTTGCTGATAGTTTTGCAAAAAAAGAGTTCAAGCTGTTTGGCGAAAATCTGAAAGCTCTTTTTAAACTTGCTGCTTCTGCAAAAAATAAATTTGCAGCAAAATCAGAGTATTTTGACGCATATTTTGCTCTTACTGTTTTGGGCAGCTCCGCGTTTACCGGAAATGCGGCAAAATGGAAATTATACAGAAAATTTGCCCACCGCTTTAAAGAAGCTGACATTTCACCTGATTTTGTACGGGCTAACCTTGAAAGCTTTGTAACTCTTGCGCCAGTTTGCAAAATGAAAAACATTAAAACTGCCGCAGAATTTATCTTTAAGGGTGAAAATGCTCCATTTTTATGCGGCGTAAATCTTTATGACAATATTCTCTGGTTCAATAAGGAACGCACGGAATATACGATGAACAACATTCAGGTTTTGAAATACTTTGAAGGACTTTACAAGCCCGGTACAAAAAAAGATGTACAGGCACAAGCTAAAGGAACATCTAAGGACGCAGATTTTGAAAAACTTGTTAAGGCGATTAAAACGGCAGAATACAAAGTAGAAAACGTGTTCAAGTCACTTTCGCCTGCTAAGATTTCATCTGCAAAAAAGAAAAACTTAGCAAAAGCAAAGCCTGAGCGCAACACAAAATCCGCAATAAAAGCCAAAACGGGCGGAAAAACAAAAACTGCGAAAAAGACAAAAACGACTGGAAGCGCAAAATCTGCAACAACAGCTAAAAAAGCGAAGGCTAAAAAGATTCGTGAACCGTCTGAATAATTTTTAATACCTCTTCAACAGAAGAAACGCACGGCTTATCAGGGTTTATTTTTGTAAAACATGCCTTTACATTTTCCGGCATTTCAGGCACTTCGCCTATACACTGCCTGATAAAGTCGCTATCCAGTGACGGATGGTCTCGCATTACAAGAACGACTGTTCCGTCATCTTCGCCGATCATGCTTTTCTTTTTTAAAACTGCGGCATAGGCACTTGCCGTACTATGATCAGCAAAAACATTATACTTAACAAAAAGTTCTTTTGCGGCTGCCACAATATCTTCTTCCATAACCTTTGCCGTAAAAACAAGGTCTCGCATCAAAATAGGACTTGTAGAAAAAATTTCTTCAAGACGCTCTATGTTTGAAGGAGAAGCAGGATTTGAACGTTCCCTCTGGTTTATCGGAATCATAGAATCAAGCATTGTACATTGACCTAAAGAATCAGATGTAAGCGCATCGGTGGCAGGCAAAATAAAACCTGTAACCGGCATGGCAATTTTCCAGCTGTAAAGTCCTGCAACTACATTGCTGAAATTGCCGGGTGCCATGGCATAATATATATCCCCTGCAATATGTCCTTTTAATTTAGAAAAGGCAAACGGATAAAAAAAAGACTGCGGAAAAAGCCTGCCGATATTCGCTGTATTTGCAACCGTCAGCCTGAATTTTTCTATATTTTCGCGGCTTTCAAAAATCTTTTTTATTATTTTATGGCAGTCTTTTACTGTTCCTTCAATTTCAACAGGATAAATATTACCGCCGTTCCAGAATAAATCTTCTTCAGAAAGACCTATAACTCCGCCTTTAGGGAATAAAAGGACGGCCTTTATGTTCTTTTTTCCGCGGATTGCCTTAGAAAGAGTTGGCGCAAGCGAAGCTGTCGTAACGTCAAGAAAAACAGCATTTGAATCATGCATAAGTAAGATATTTTCAAGCGCCTCGGTCAGATAGCTTATACCAAAATCTTTGTGCCATCCGGTAGGTCCGTGAAAAAGTTCAAGTGTATAAAGATTTTCATCCAGCTTATTGATTTTCGGTTCATAGGGAAAAGCCTGAGTGGCAATTGCTTCACAAATAATCGGACTGAATTCTTCATTTACACAGGCAAGAGTCAATGCACCTGCAATTGAGGCATAAGATGTATTTTCATCTGTGAATAAAATCCATCGGCGCAAGTCGTTAACATCAGCAGGCACATAAAGCCCGCCGTCAGACGGCATACAGTCGCATATAGCTTTTTCAAAACTTGCATTTAAACTTTTATCTCTTGTACTGGTAAATCGCATGAATAAAAGTATAGCATAATAATGTAATTCTTGCCAAAGACCGAAAAACAATCGGCTTGTAAACGGTAAAATCTGGCGGCCAAGGTACAGCAATGACCGCTATGGCTGGCAGCAACTTATTTCTAAAATCTCTAACTCAAATAAAAACATAATTTTAAAAATTAGATATTGCTAGATTCCCGTTGTTGCGTTAAAATTCAATCTATTCTTAAAACTGGAGGAAAACATGTTTAATAAGAAAATTGCAGCTGCAGTAGCATTTGTTTCACTTGCACTTTCTACAAGTGTTTTTGCAACAAAGGTCGGCCCTGGTCTTGGATACGTAATCTTAGGCGATAAGAGCGGTCCTGGAATGGATCTTCTTGCAGCAACAACAAACGGCTGTTGTTTTACACAGTGTTTTGCCATTACATTCGGAACTTCCGGATACAAAGGCGGACTTGTTGGCATGGACGCTACAGAAAAATTTGTTGGCGACAACATGGATGCTCTTGCTGTTGACATTGCAAAAGGTGAAGGCGAATACGTAGATACTCTTGCAGCAATGCTTGAAGTTTCTGATACAGTAGCTTTCAAGTCTACTTTGCAGGACAACTTTGACAACATCTTTACTGCTGATTCTTCTGCTAAAGAAGTTAGCGAAAAGATTGTTGCATTAAAATGCTAAAAAATACTGGTTTACAGTTGAAAAGGTACGGTTTTTATCGTACCTTTTTTTTATGTCTGAAAAATCACTTTATAAAAAAAGATTTTCATTTACTATCCTGAGTTTTTTCGTTTTATTGATTTCTCAAACATTGCAAGTCAGCGCTCAGGATTACAATACAAATCATCCCGATATTGATTTTACAAGAAAAGAATTTGCCAGACTCGAACAAAAATACCACAAAACTGCTGAAGAAGCCATTCAAAAAGCCCGTGAACTTGAACTTTACAAAGACCCGTACTGGCATACGCTCATTCATTATAAACCGCTTGACTGCGGCAGTTTTTACAAAAGCCTTGTTGACGACCCTAAATTTTTCTTTGCAGAAAACGGCAAAACAAATCCTCAGGCAGAACTGGAAGAAACAATCCGCTCTTTTTTTTCCATGCCGAATGAACATGAAAAACATCCGACGGCAAGATTTCCGGGAAGGTATCTTTGGCTTAGAACAAAACTTGGCTTAAATCCAGAAGAGTTTCCTTACGACGGCGATACAGAATACAACGATTTAATGGGAAAACTTGTACCGGATTCAATTTATCTTGTATTTTCTTCAGGCTACATGAAAAGTCCTGCATCAATTTTCGGGCATACATTTATTCTTGTTGAATCAAAAGGACAGCCGCGGCTTCTGGCAAACTCAATAAGCTACGGCGCAGAATCCCATGGAGTTGGCGGAATAATGTATGGAATTCTGGGCTTGTTCGGCGGATTTTACGGTTATTACGGATTTACGCCATACTATGACAGAATCAGAAAATACACTGCCATAGATATGCGCGATATGTGGGAATACAAACTTGATTTTACCGATGAAGAAAAAGACCGTATGCTGCGCCATATAATCGACATGCAGGGAATTTATTCGCGTTATTATTTTGTTACAGAAAACTGTTCATACAATCTATTATTTTTAATTGAAGCGGCAAAACCTGAAACACAGGCAAGTTCCAGACTTTCAGGGGCTGTTGAGCCGATAGCAACCGTAAAATTTATCCATGATATCGGTCTTACAAATCAAGCTGTTTACAGGCCTTCTGCCTATGCACAGATAGAAAACTATAAAAAACAGCTTTCAAACAAAGAAAATAAATTTGTAAGAGAGGTTTGTTTCGGTAAGAAAACAACCGCTGACTATGATTTTTCAAAACTGCCTAAAGAAAAGCAGGCTGCCATGTGGGATTTAGCAGCACTTTATTTACAACATCTTCTTTCTGAAGAAAAAATTGCGCTTGAAGAATACCGTCCGCGCTATGTTGCCGTTCTTTCTGCCCGCGGAAAATTGGGAAAAGTAAAATCAACAGAGATTGAAGAAATTCCAGATGCTCCGCATATTTCGCATGATTCAAAATTACTGGCTATCAGCGGAGGCAAATCATTACAGGGAAATTACGCCGGAGCTTCATGGCATCTTACAGCACATAATCAGCTGGAAAGACCTGCAGGATACAGCGAAAACTCGCAGCTTGAATTTTTCTCTGCTGAAGTAAGAAGATATTCAGATGACAGGTGGGAATTAAAAAAAGCATATTTTGCAGATATAATTTCACTACCATCGTCTGACACTTATTTTTGCAACACAGCATTCCAGTTTGTTTTAGGCGCAGAACAGAATGCAAATGAAAAAGAAGAAAATGAACTTGCGCTTCGGTTAAAAGTCTGCGGCGGTTACAGTATTAAACCTTCTGAACATATTCAGCTTTATATTATGCTGGGACCAGATTCATATTTTAATCCGAATTATGAATATAAAACTGATTTACTGCTTGGAGGCCAGGCAGGTTTTATTACGACATTTGGAAACTGGAAAAACAAAATGGAATCGCAGCTTTTTCAGTCACCGCTGGACAAAGACCATTTAAGGGCAGTTTTTTCTGTACAGGAACAGTTGAATATAAAACGAAATTTAAGTCTGGCGGCTTCGTATTCATACAACATGGATTACGAAAACCGCTGGCATGACTTAAATTTTTCTATAAATATTAATTATTAGATAATTCCAAGACCTGTAAGAAGAATTATAAACAGCAGAACCGGAGCTACAAACTTTATCATAGCAATATAAAGTGGCTTGCGTCCGAATTTTTCACCGTTTAATGTCATTTCATCTATAACTGTTAAAGGCTTACAAATCCAGCCTATAAGAATACAAGTTAAGATTCCGATTAAAGGCATCAAAATATTGTTGCTCAGATAATCAAGCACATCAAGAATTTGTCCTACAGCACCGTTCGGAAGCGTAAGTTCAAAGTACCAGATGTTGTAACCAAGGCAGACAACCAGAGAAACGGCAAAAGTTGCAACACTCATAAGAATAACTGACTTCTTACGTGACCAGCCGTACTTATCTATAAGACTTGCTGTAATTGCTTCAAGAATAGAAACTGCTGATGTAAGGGCAGCAAATAAAACCATTACAAAGAAAAGTGCACCAAGAATATTACCGAATAATCCAAGAGAATTAAAAATCTTTGGCAGGGCAACAAAAATAAGGCTTGGACCTGCGGCTTTAAGACCTTCTGTACCAGAAAAAACAAATACTGTCGGAATAATCATAAGACCTGCAAGAACTGCAATTCCTGTGTCAAATGCAATAATCTGATTTACAGACTTTTTAAGGTCAACGTTCTTTTTCATGTAAGAACCGTAGGCAATCATAATTCCCATGGCAATACTGAGCGAATAGAAAAGCTGTCCGATTGCATCAAGACAAATACGAAGAATTCCTTTTAAGGTAAGTCCTGAAAAGTCAGGAATTATATAGATTTTTGCTCCCTGCAAACCAGTTCTTGTAACACCGGAAGCATCCGTAGCTTTAAGGAAAAGTGCATAAATTGAAATGAATACTACGATTATTGCAAGTACAGGCATAAGAATCTTTGAATATTTTTCAATTCCGTCTTCTACGCCTTTATAAACAATGTAAAAACATGCTCCAGAAAAAAGAAGTGTATAAACAATCGGCTGCCAGTTACCTGTAATAAATGCACCAAAAAATCCGTCCTGAACGGCAACATTTCCTCTTCCAATAATGTAGGTTACCATGTATTTCATTACCCAGCCGCCAATTACGCAGTAATATGGATAAATGATAAATGGAACACCAAAAGACAAAATACCAAGCCAACGCCATTTTGGATTAATAATTGTATATGCAGTAAGCGGGCCTTGTTTTGTTTTTCTTCCAAGGGCAACTTCTGTAACAAGCAGCGTAAAGCCGAATGTTAAGGCAAAAATCAGATAAATGAATAAATACAGACCGCCACCGTCTTTAGCAGCACAATAAGGGAAACGCCAGATGTTTCCTAACCCAACAGCACTTCCTGCCGCAGCAAGAACAAACCCGAGGGAACCGGTAAAAGAATTTCTTTCTTTACTTTCCATACTTTTTCCTTCCTAAATT